>JALZFS010000191.1 GCA_030861405.1 Thermoproteota archaeon
CTCATCACGTGTAGCTGTCAACCTACACTTCGGATGCGGTTACCAGAAGCGTTCTATGATAGATGATTATAAGTTACGCGCGTTTTGCGATATTGTCTGTGAGCAGATAAAACTCTGGATATCCTCAACGTCTAACATGAAATGAATCTGAAGAAAGTCTGCATCTTGATCTTCAATAGCTGTCTCTGCTTTTGCACCGGTCTGAATATGAAGTCAGAGGTATGGACAAAAGCGAAGGATGATCTACCAAGAATATCCAGCAAGCAAATGAGAGAACTGCTGCAGACTAGGAGTACAGATTATCCAAATTTGAAAGGTATATGGTAACAGCATCTGAAGAAGAAGAAGAAGAAGAACAACAACGACTTCAGCGACAACAAACCCAAGCGCCAACAATAATAATATCATCACTGGATCAACTTATTGACGAGCCAAAGAGCAGCAATAGCAAAATTGATCCGTATGACCTCTTGTCTGGCTTTGTAGCTCAGCTTCAACAAGTGAGGTATACAGGATCCAAACACGATAAGATACTTTATTACAACTGCAAGAAATTTCCTTGGATATCGCGATATAGAGATTAGCCCATGGAAATTCAAGCTTAGAGTGAGGCTGCCCAGCGCTGTTGTACGTCATAATGAGGCTATAAGTAAAGAAGAGATACGTGAAATCCTGCTCAAATGCTCTGACATCAAACTCAAGACCTATGTTATGCTGCTTGCATCTACAGGTATGCGAGCTACTAAAGCACTAGCATTGAGGCATAAGGATTTTGATTTTGACGATGAGCATAACAGCAATGGCGGTCAACCATTCATAAGGATAAGAGGTGAGTTCACAAAGACCCGTACAGACCGCTATGTCTTTCTGACAAAAGAGCTAGTGGGGCAATGCAGGGCTTGGAATGATTTCAAGTGCAGGAGACGACGAATAACGAAGCTGTTGTACAGCTACGGTATTGAATTAAGCGTGATTTTAGGACATTGTAGGACTAATTAAATTGACTACAAGAATCATATTCGCTTCTTTCTGACACCACCGCCGATTAGATAGAACTCTGAATATCCACAGTTGCTGCAAGAGATAAATTTGAAGACAAAGTCTGCGTCTTGATCCTCAATAGTCACTTTTGACTCGTCTCCGTCTCTTGAAGTCAAGGGTATCGATAATCGTGAAGGGTGCTCTATCATGTCTCCCAACATGCATTTTGGGCATTTGCTGCTCTTATTAGTTGCCATTGAGATTATTCATCGGACCTTGTAGCGTCGCCTGCTGGCGGCTCTCCTGCATTTATTTTCGCTTCAAACTTATCCATTCTCTTTCCGATGTCTTTGGGTGTATCTGAATCTTGTTCGTCGACGGGATTATCTTTCGCAGTTTTATCAGTTTCGTAGTCTTTCTCCACCCTATTAGTAAATCGAGAAAGTAGTTTAATGTTACAATGATTGATGGTTTCCACTTCTTAATTCAGAAAATTGAAGAAGGGGATCCCATCTCAATCCTCAATGCAAATAAACCTCCTCCATCATTAAATACCACCTGACCGAGATGGCTGAATCTAGAAAACGAGTTTTACAGATTCTGAAGTTTTTCTTAATTGTCTCGTCCCAGGTTTTGTATTAATAATAGCCCACGGATGATGTATATCCTGCCAAGTAGTTAGATTTTCCCAGATTCGGACTCATCAAACAGCGTCTACTATTATCTAGCCATTTCAAACGTACGTAAGAATTCTCTAAAAGGTCAAAGATATCAAAGTCGTAATTGAAAAGTACGTGAGCGTCTCTCTCTGTGATGTTAGAGAGAGACGCTCACGTTGATCGCATCCTTGTCAGTTGGTCTCTTACCCCTCGGACCAGCTGGCAAGTTTTCTTACTAGCTCGAAGCTATCACTATTATACATTTCATGTTGATTTCTGTAAAGCAGGTTGTTGGTATTAGTAGAACATGTCTATTACTTTAGAGCATAGAAAGACTCGAAAGAGCTCTGCTCATTAGTGATTAAGGCTACACTCAACTGCAAATATATTTTCGCATATAATATGCGCTATTGTGCTGAAAAAAGCACTATGACCGTAGAATATAATACAGGCTTGGTCGACTCGTAGTATGTTTTAGAAAGCCTAAGTCATGCGAATATATATGATAGTAATGACGCGTATGCACAATGGATATGTGTACTGCCTGCGTGGACGGGGTAGGAAAACTCAAGATTATCTAGTTTACTGTTACATGTGTGACGATTACTATTGTTCAGAAAACTGTCATCTTAAAAAACATTTTAGACCATGGCAGAAGTTTTAGATGTATTATTCTGTCTAGCAACTGGTGCTTCTTCTTTCCGTCATTTATGCCATGTGCATTTTTAACTTCTACTTGTACTATTATTACAACAACAAATGCTTGAGCTCCTATGACAGGAATTTTGTTTATTGTATTATTGTTAAAGAGACATTGAGTTATCAGTTTCTTGGTCAATCTCTTGTACACATCAATACCTGCCTAAGAATACAGAAAATGTTCTGATTTCCTAATGTGTACAAACATAGATAATGTACTGAAGACAAGAGGCACATGTCTGACACCTAGTGTAATTGCAATGAAAGCTCTTAATTGAGTCGCAGCTCTGCTTCATACTGGTTGAAAGAACTAATTAGCCTAATAGTGATTAAATTCAAAATGCAATTTGTCAATTTGTTTGTAGCTATTATTATAAGCAGTCTTGTAATCTTGAAAATAGACTTTCTTTATAGCCGTGGCAAGCGATTTTAATTCTTCCTTATCGTTAAGTTCATCCTTTCTTTTGCAGTCTATACCAAGCGAGCTGAGTTCCCTTTGCCAATAGCTTTCAGTGTCTGTTATTGCCGTACACTAACCTATAGAGTCGCACTAATAAGGTAACTTAATGCAACGCATTACAAGGTATTAAAATGTCTATTCGATAATTAGTATTAGCAGTAAGGAAAGTGTATCTACTGATATCGAAATACTATCGTAGTGCAAAAATGCTTCGTTTCAGCTCCATTGCCTCATCGATCTCTTGCTTTGCAGTAGCAATTTTTATCTTTTGGTGATACGACGAATGTGTGCTGTAATAATAATCATCATCACCATGTGATCCGGTTAGAAATGACAGCTTTGCCTCCCAACCTAACTATGTGATCATTTAATACCTTCACTTTGACTTCGGTCTCATCCTCCATCACTGTTTTTTGTTGTTGTTGCAGCTGGTTTTTGACTAATAGTCCTTCTGAAAACGTAGCAGCAGGCGTGTTGTTTTTGAAGACATTATATATGCTATATTTAGACACTCGTTAGGTTGACTAATATTATTTGAGTATTGGCAGCCTGATGGAAAAATTCTGTCATGTTTTATAGTTTTGTTATGCCAGTATAATCTTTTAGTACGCCTTCTGTTAAAGCCTTTGTCTGACACGGGTGAACATCCAACCATAAGAAGTTACGTAGAGCACATACCAACAAGGGCGAACGCTGTCGAATTCCTGCAGAAAAGAAGGGAGCAACACCCGCCCTTGTTGACGACGCATGTATGAAAACACACACCTTACATGCAACTGCAGGCAGTCATCGTTGTTAAAATGCTGTAGTATGGTAGCTTGACAGACTCGCCATTTTTTATATTTATAGATCGTCTAATAGTGGACACAGCACCAAACATCGGTTTAGGTATACGCCATAGACACTCATAATAGGTCAAGTTTTAAGCAGATCCTACCATGTCATCTAACAGGCATTTAGGACACTTGCTTGTAGCTTTGTTATCATGATCGATGTCCCGTTCTTGATCGCGGGCGCCATTGCGCTATTCCTCAGACCTAGTCGGATCACCGTCTATGTTGCGCTCCGTAATTGCCTTGTCCATACGATTCTTTATGTCTTTAGTTATGGTTGCTTCTTGATTCATATTGTTGTCCTCAGCGGCCGATCTTTTGTTATTCTCATCTGACCCGTCACTATTATCATTCATAGATATACATAACATCGTAGGACAATATACTATAATACTCGTAGCACAAACCGTTATCATGACGCCCTGCAACGCGCTAAAATTGCTAAGACCTATAACAGCTAATATAACTTAAAATAGTCAACGTTAATTGCTTGAGCGCTATATTAGGTCCACAAGCCGAAAATTTGTTGGAAAGGTGACATGATGGCCTGACTATAATATAATTATCAACCACGATAACGAGACATGAATTCTCCTAAATGGATTGATGCGTGTTAAGTCGATGCTTTGATAACCGAATTATAGCAGTACATTTGCGATCAGCATTATTAAAAGACCGTCTAGTTTCAGTGTGTGAAATCGGGAGGGCGGCATTTACAATCTTTACCTTGGCCAAATATCAAAGGTTTCACTTACTGGAATGAACATTATAAGGAAGGCTGATTTGAGTTAACAAACAGAATTTGAACTGTCATTCTACGATCTGATCGACGACTCAATAAAAGCGCTTGTACAGTGGCAGTTGGTGCAAAAAATAAAAGAGTTAGAGCATTCTCATTCAATTGATGCAAGCCATATATCGGTCTTACAAATTATAGGTCATATGACAGCAAGTCCCAAATAGGAATAGCTGTTTGCTGTGACAATGCATACCCCTAACGGGAATGCATGACCATCAATATTCATAATAGAAACGAACATAGCCTCTATAGCTGTTAAATAGTGAAGATCCTCTGACAATGCTTAAATCGAATTTTGCGAATCAGTTACTATGGGGCGATATATATGCATCCGCAAGACCTAAATAACATTTGGATATGCACAAGCTGTCAAACTGCCTTCGCCTTTCATGCAGATATGGTGGATCATATAAGGAATACCAGACATAAAGCGATGAAGAGATTTGATTTGAATAATGGAAGGATAATTGAACTTAGACCCACATTTTGATTATCTCTATTTGCTATTCTGGTAATTTATCACTACAAGCGCCGTTACTCGCACCATTACCATCTGCATTTATAATAATTCTAAAACTCTGCAGTAGGGTGGCTACAAAAGCTATTGATCCCTTTTCTTGAAGCGTATAGGATCAGTCGATTTTTGATGGCAATAAAATTATGAGGTACTTTCAGAGCGCCGGGAGAGGGACTCGAACCCTCGGGTCCCGAAGGACATCAGCTGGCACGTCCTATCCTGCGGCCTATATGTGATCTCGAGGCTGACCCCTTTTAGGGTTATACTGACTTACCTAGCTTGGGTACCCCGGCGCACTTGCTTTGTGAATCGAGATTGCAATTTATGCGTTTATCAACCAACTAAAGAACAGAAATTTTTCTGTCAAAAATTATATAGTCATATAGTCGCATTACACCTGCATTGCTTCCTACAATGATAAGGTTGCCGACTCTCGAAGAGATCAAGAGCTTGTCGCTTGCAGACGTTGCAATAGCTGCAGGTCTAGCAGACGAGCTTCGCGATAGACTCCGTGAATTTGTGCACATCGATCCATATTGCGCGCCAGACCCCTTCACTGATAAAGACGATTGCAACTACTCTCTCGTAGTTGATAGAGAGAATCCTAATAGGATCATAATGATGCTGGCAAACAAAAAGGAGAATCTTCCTCAGCTGCCATGGTCTACAATATTGGGCGAACGGTTTGTCAAAGTGTCGGTCTCAAAACAAGATGCACTTGCGATAAAACGTGAACTAATGCCAAAGGAAACCAACAACTTTTACCCATACAGGCGCAACGGTAGAGTGATGGGTTACTTGATGTTCGCATTCGAGGTCTGCGGGCAACCTTGATCACGGAGTTCAATGATCGATATTTTCTGAAACTGCTTTATCATTTGCTCAAGTGATTTCCTTACATCGTCTTGGTTACCGCTTGAAATTCTAAGAACCTCAAGCAAGAGATCATCGAATGTAATGCCATTGCACATATTCCAGAAGGAAACTGCAGTGTCATTGACGCGGTACGCCTCGCCTTTCCAATTTATCAGAAGAGGTGTTCCGTCACAGTCATTGCCAACCGCGCCCCTTCGCAGAATAATCTTATTATCGACTCCTTCTCTTTTCAATAACATTCCGTCATCATCAAGGTGCTTCTTCTATGCACCATCTACTTATTTAGGCTTGCTACGTCCTATGGGAAAAAAGTTTACGGCAGTATCCGTGAATGCGCAAGCAACAAATGCATGAATTGATTTGAATAGAATACTTCGCGTATAATATCTATCTGATATTTTGAAAACACAGAAACTAAGATATACCGAGCTCTCGTACGACTAAATGAAACGTAAGTGAAGTTATCTTATCGTTCCATCCGGTGCTCGGAATCACCTAGGGTGCGGCGGGCTATCCAACAACTCCGGAAGGATAATTCTAAATGGCGAGCACTTAACGGCATAGTGAGTTAGCCCTTTGCGGTCCAAATTCCTTTGGTGTCCTGTTCGTTACTAAAGCCTTGTGCTAATTTGTTCTAATATTAAAATAAGAGGCAAAGGAAAAGATTTTTCAGTGTTTTTTAAAAAAGGGACAAAGATTGCGTAGAAAGGTCCTCGTCACCAGGCAGGTTGCCGACGGCATAATTACATGGGCCAAGACACATCACCCAAATGAGGCGATACTTATTTTGCAAGGCAAGACCACAAGAGAACAGGTCTCGGTGAATGGCCTTGTAATACCTCCATTTGCAGAGAGTGGGCCGTTTTACGCAGGCTTCAGATTCCCCGATCTACCATACACCATACCGCATGTTGGAACTGCGCATTCTCATCCTGCGGGTCCAAACAGACCATCGCTGGAGGATCTGAACGATTTCACCGGCTTCGTATCAATTATCATCAGTCATCCATATGAAGATAAGATGATAGCGGCATATGACAGGGAGGGAAATAGCCTGGAGCTACAGATTGTAAACTCTGTCTAGTTATTTCCTACGTCCAAATTCCAGCTCTACCCCACGCTTGGCATCGTAACTAAAAACAAAAGATTCGTCTGGCAATATGGGAAAGCTCGATAGTACCGTTGATGAGCACAGTGGACACTTATCCGTTACCTTGGTTTTATCAAGAAATGTAGCACACCAGTAGCAGTTCTCGCAGAGCATAAAGATAGAAGGAGTCTTAGGTGCTTTAGACAATGCTAATCATACGAAAGGGTCATTATTACATTTTACAGTGGATAAAGTTCATAGTTAGCAGTAAATGAATTGACTCACATAAACTCAAGGCAATAACTTAACCTAGTAAATAAGCAGTAGGCCATATATTTGAATTGTGTGAAGTTTTGTCATTTGAAGATTAGTACTGTGGCTTCTAAAATTTGCTGACTTTTCAATAAGTTTTT
This sequence comes from Thermoproteota archaeon, assembly GCA_030861405.1. Classification (GTDB taxonomy): domain Archaea; phylum Thermoproteota; class Nitrososphaeria; order Nitrososphaerales; family Nitrososphaeraceae; genus Nitrososphaera. The sequence goes on from JALZFS010000191.1 coordinate 7,328, forward strand.
TTGGTCACCTTTGTTGAAATAAAATGTAATACCTCGATTGAAGCGACAACAACCTAGAAGTAAGTCTTGAGCATTCTGTATAGCATGACAACGGACTGTTAAGAGTGTCCAGACGGCCTCAACGATCATATACAAAAAACAATTAGGATAACTATGGTTGTCTCAGATAACCACAGAATCAAGTGTTAGGTATTTGCTTTAGCCGTTTTTCCAGCTCAAATAAGAAATTTACAGATACAATAACATGATACTTTGACTGACCGCCTTTATAGAGATCAAGAAATAACAGTTTCAAGGAAATATGTGGATATATTTTTTTGACTACTATCCCATGCCTTTTGCTTTTTGAATCTGTATTTGATCATCTTATGTATGGGAAGTAGTTTCTTGTTTGTCTGCCTTCGGATCGACTTCTTCTGACTTAAGCGCAGGATTCGCTAGGGCTCAAATGATCTTGTGTAGGAATTCGTAGTGTAACGTCAATTAGTATTGTTACAGCTTTCATGTTAATGCCAGTGTGAAGTCCAAATGTATTTCGCTTACCTTAATTGCTCCGTATCTTATTGTTAGATATGGTGATTTTATAGTAGTTCAGCTGGAAAACTTAATAAAAGAACAATTCCAATATGAATCGATATAGTTGAACTGGATAGGTCAGCAAATGGCATGGATAATGGTATCACTTGCCATAAGCTTGCTTTTTACTATGTGGCTAGGATTATGGGGACTTATTCCAGCAATTGCAATATTTATAGGCATTTCGTATTATATGCGTAAGCGTATGATGGCTCGTATGGGAATGGGTGGCGGCGGAGGAGGATTTGGCAGCATGCTAGGTGCTGGAGGAGGAATCAGCTATGTATGCATAGCATGCGGTCATAGATTCAAGGGTGGAGCTTGTCCCCGCTGTGGGAGCAAAATGCGCAGGGCAGACTTTTGAGTTATGATGCTTGAAGAGCTCCGCCGGAAGGCATTTTTTCAAAACACGATAGATGTGTGGATTGCCTACAGCGAGGAGCGTGGCTGGGATTGGTATGATACCGATAGGTATAGACACTTTGTAGGGTACCTTGTTTCAAAAGGCATCAGGATGCAAAAATTTCCACTATGTATAAAAGAATCTGGAGGCATATACGAACGTGGCAGAGACAAGGCGGAGTTCCTCGACCAGCTATCAAAAGTAGCTTCTGATGATGCTGCAGCCTATACTGTCAAGTTGACCAGCGAGACAATAGCCGCAATACGTTCGTTTGTCAACTAAAGTCTATAAAATTTCAGTTTCTGGGTGTTACAATTTATTGGCAAACTCTAAAACCCGGTGGCTTCAAATGGAGTAAGGTGCACCAAGAGAAACCTCCAGTTCAAATAGGCGAAGAATCTCTAGCCGAATCCGGAACGGAAAGGTTGATCACCAATAAACCCGAGGATCTATTTCAGAGCATAGTCGGTCATGGCGATATAAAAAGGCTGTTTCATATGTCGCTATCCTCCGATAAGCCTGTTCATATCTTGCTCGTCGGTCCGCCAGCATCCGCCAAGACACTTTTCATGCTTGAGTGCATGAGGCTTGAACGATCATACTTTACGCTTGGAAGTCATAGCACTAAGTCTGGAATGATTGATTATCTGTTCGATAAAAGGCCTAGGTATCTCATAGTAGATGAGATTGAACATATGCCGATGAAGGATCAAACCGCACTCTTGAGTTTAATGGAGACCGGTATTGTAGCGGAAACAAAGTTTCAAAAGACACGTAATACTCATCTAAAGACATGGGTATTTGCAACTAGCAATGGTACTCATAAAATGTTGACGCCGCTGTTATCAAGGTTTGTCGTACTCCACTTCAAGCAATATTCTTTTGGCTCATTTCAAGAAGTGAGCGTGCATATTCTTGGTCGTGAAGGACTTGACCCTGAAGTCGCTGCAGCAATAGCTCAGGCTGTATGGACGAAGCTTAAATCAAAGGACATCCGCGACTGCATAAAGATCGGGCGACTAGCGAGGACAAAGGAAGATGTAGACTGGATAGCTCAAACAATGAGAACCTACAGGCAATAGCTCATCTGCTATTGTTATATTTTCATTATGACCTTCTTTCTGACGCGGCACTAAAGGATGTTGATATGCCCTGGAGAAAATGTATTGCATACTTTTGTCCCTTTTTCGTATCAAGAACATGAGGGAAATGTAACTAATTATAACAGGGCGAGTCCTAAAAGGGTAATTCAGATAAATTTAACACACTATCTCTTGATATTAGGATCGTTTGAGTGTGCTATAAAGGCAGCTCTAATTGTGTGTGTGTATTCTCTGTTAAAGCCTCTGCCAACAGTGAATGCATATACTCTACTGCTACCCTGCAAAAAGTCTCATGTCACTATGATTTTATTTTATATAAAATCGGTATTAGCAATATCCCGGCTAATTCCTTTGAGAGAATTTCTCATCAACAAGAGTCTCTTATATAACCATAGTTACGTTTTTGTGCGGGGAGCATATCTATAACGTGATACCAAGAAATGGGTCTGGACCTTAAGCCACTGGTCACCCCTGTACCGCTCAAATTATCAGAGCTGGGAAATAAGGTTATTGCAATTGATGCTTACAATACAATATACCAGTTTCTCAGTACCATAAGAGGCCCTACAGGAGAATTGCTCACGAACAGCAAAGGAGAAGTGACGAGCCACTTGAGTGGTCTTTTCTACCGAAATGCAAACCTCCTCATAGAAAATATCAAGCCTGTCTACGTGTTTGACGGCAAGGCAAATGAACTTAAGAGAGCTGAAATAGAGCGTAGAAATCAACTAAAAAAAGAGGCTACAGCAAAGTACCAGCATGCTATAGAGGAGGGGAGAATGGAGGATGCGCGTAAGTATAGCACCCGAACAGCTATCTTGACTGATAAGATGGTAGAGGATTCGAAATATTTGCTTTCCAGCCTTGGCATTCCATACATTCAGGCTCCATCAGAGGGAGAGGCTGCAGCATCATACCTTACAAGGCAAGATATGGCTTTTGCAGTAGCAAGCCAGGATTACGATGCTATATTGTTTGGTGCCAAAAGGCTCGTGCGTAACCTGGCAATAAGTGGCAAGCGGAAGGTTCCAAACCGTAACACATACATCGAAATCGAGCCCGAAATACTTGAACACGATAAGGTATTACAGGAGAATGGCGTGACACACGGACAGTTGGTGGATGTAGGGATACTCATTGGCACCGATTTCAACCCTGGCGGCTTTCCCGGTATAGGACCAAAGACTGCAATCAAGTTAATTAAGGAAAGCGGCAAGCTTGAAGATGTTAAAAAAATTACAAGCTTACTTTCAGAAGTCCCATACGAGGAGATACGCAACATCTTTTTGAACCCTGAAGTACCAAGCGTTGAGAAGATCGAATTTGGCGAGATTAATCGTCAAGAGGTATTGGATTTTCTCTGTGTCCAGAAAAGCTTTTCAACAGATAGGGTAAGCAGCACGCTTGACAAGCTGAAGAAGTCCACGGCTAACCGCAATCAGTCTTTGGAGCAGTGGTTTGTATAATAAGAAAAACATCTAACTGCAAATGCAGCTTCGGTGCGTCCTTACCGAAGCAATGTTAGATGTTTCCCTTTTATTTGCATAGTCGTATTAACTTGCTTCTTTTACGCTATGCCTGTCTGAATTGTGATACAATACGACTATGTTTAAAGGTCAAGGAGAAACCTTACTATAATCTTGTCCTTTTCATACTTGATCTCCATTTCATGGTATGTTACCGCCTTGATTTCCACTTTATACCCATGCCTCTCCAGGTCAAGCTTTTCGCCTCTTGTGATGCCTTCAAGAGCATAGCAGCTGTCCTGCTGCGTTACCTTGACAGAAAACTCAGAGATCGCTATCCCGTCAGCAACGACTGAAAGCATCACCTTGTCCAACCAATCAAACAATAGTGAATAAATGTCATGACCTTTCAAAGAGAATGTAATTTCTTGTTTCGGTCTCACGCTCTTTAAGTCGAGCATTGTGTCAACGAGACCTTTGGCAGCATTTTCAAATGCTTCCTCAAGCGTAGAGCCGTAAGCTTCTACAATAGCGTCTGTCATGTGGTCAAGAAATCGGTAGCCTCCTGGCAACAGGATCAAGAGCTAACTGACTGCTATTTATTGCGTTACTCCTCTTCCAAAAATATAGCAAAATCTAAATGCTCACCGCCGGATGGCTACTAGTGTGGTCAAATTAGAGGTTCCACGTGGCATGAGGGACATAAGTCCAGAAGAGTATGCCAATACTAATTATATTCGCGAGATTTTCCTTGAAATTGCACAACTATTCAACTTCCAAATTACAGAACCTTCTCCTCTTGAGATGCTTGCCACACTGGAGGCAAAGAGTGGTGCTTCAATTTCAAAAGAAATTTACGCTTTCAAAGACAAGGCAGGTAGGGACATTGCCCTGCGATTTGACCTTACTATTGGTCTGACCCGGTACGTTGCATCAAGACGCGATCTGAAAATACCTGTCAAACTAGCTTCGTTTGCCGGCGTTTGGCGTTATGATGAACCCCAGGCTGGGCGATACCGCTACTTCAATCAGTGGGATATCGAAATCTATGGTCCTTTCAGTCTAGAATCAGATGCTGAGGTGATTGAGTTTGTTTATCGATTTTTCAAGACGCTAGGTCTGAAGATTGTAATAGCGATAAACGACAGGCGTCTTCTTGAGCAATACATCAGAGAAAAACTTGGCATTTCCAGCAGAGAGACAACGCTCGAAATGTTGCATGCAATAGACAAGGTGCCAAAAAAGGGAGCTCAAGCAGTACTTGAAGAATACAAGGATAAAATTGAACCACCAAAACTTCAGGCATTGATAGATTTATCAAAAATAAATGGCAGTGTAGACGAAGTTGCTAGCAAGCTGGATGTAAATGGACTTGACAGCTGGCGGCAATTAGTCGGTTTAATGGACTCCCTCAAAGCAAGAATGGTAGAGGGAGCCCGGATTAACCTTGGTATAGTAAGAGGTCTTGACTATTATTCTGGAATTGTTTTTGAGGCATTTGACCAAGTCACTAGCTCAGCAGCGCTGGTTGGGGGCGGCAGATATAACACACTTACTGAAGCATTCGGAAGAAAAGATATTGGAGCCACGGGTGTTGCTGGTGGAGTAGAGCGTATAGTAGCTGCCCTTCAGAGGCATGGCATATTAAAGAAACCAACAGGGCCACTTGTATATATCGCAAACGCCTCAGATGATCTGAGAGCGAAGACCCTTGAGCTGGTTTCCTCTCTACGCACAGGCGGCATATCTGTCGACTACGATCTACTTGGAAGGGCCCTTACAAAACAGCTTAATGATGCCTCAAACAAAGGTGCTGAGTTTGTAGTTATTGTAGCACCAAATGAAATCAAGGCCGGCCAGGTTATACTTAGATCCATGAAGGATGGAGCTGAAAGCAAATATTATGAAAGCGCTTTGAAAGAAAGCCTTAGTAAAAGGCTCAGAGCCTAATGCTTTCCAGACTCTTCATCTTAACCATGCCGCTTGCCTTTTTCTCGTATACTACCCTGATAACCAGATCAGGCGGATCATAGCTTATGTAAATATCGCCGGTGCTCAGAAGCTGAATGTCGTAGTTAATCTCGATTTGATTGTGCTGTATACCATTTTCTGCAATCCTGTCTTTTGCCCTTTCTATTAATTCTGAGTCTGAAGTGTTTGGTGCCAGGAATACTTTGGAGTATGACGCATTTGTTAAATACTGCCTGAAATTCATTCCTTCCAATGATATTAGCCACTCAGGGCGAGAATATTATATATTTCGAGGCTTCTAAACAGGATTCAAAGTACACAGTACGTCTGTCATTTACCTTATTTGCTTATTGAAGATCAGAAAGTAACAATGCTGCAATAGTTAGTTATATAATTGCATTGCAGTCAGAGATTAATTCTATTCAAGCGCAAAACAGTATGGATCAGCAAATCCCTATGGTATCTTTAATATCACATAGTTACTGATGCCCTCTAAAGAATTTTTTACTAGATGGTGACTACGCAAACAATATTTACAGTGCTACCCTACGGGTCTCAGACACATTATGAATTTTCGACGACGAAAATATACTACTAAGAGAACTGAAAAAGAAAAAGAGGAACACCATCATCGGGTGTTACGTTCATCCGCATCTTTGCTTGA
>JALZFS010000207.1 GCA_030861405.1 Thermoproteota archaeon
GCAACTTGAGTTATGGCCTTCTTCTTGGACACAAATGATATTCCAAGTGCTATGAGATATACCAGAATTCCTAGCATCATAGCTCTCGATGAACCGTACATGATGCCAAGTGCTATAGCAAGGACTGCTCCCAATACAGAAAATGCTCCATTAATAGCCCACATCCATGGTATGTAATCTGGTCGATGTACCTTCAGTAACCGTACGCCCGTGGGCAGCGGCATGCCCATTAAAAATCCAATAGGCGCCAGGACAGCAATACTAACTGCGGCTTTCAGCTCGAAGGGTTCAGCAATAGTAGAATATACCAGTGATGGAAGGAGTAATATATACAGTATGCCAAGGGCAGCTATACTTGCTATTACAAATATTAGGTTCTTCATATTGTTTTTAGCAATTCTGGAACTAAGCAAACTACCAGAACCACTTGATAGGAGGAGTGTAAATAACAATATGGCAAAGGTAGTCGTCGGGTTACCGAGGAGCAAGATTAATTTTTGCATGAGAGCAAGCTCAATCAGGATAAAGCCCATACCTAGGGCGGCAAAATATGGTATTATGGTTGTAATCCTAAGGTCCGTCCTTTCTGTAACTGACGCTGATCTTCTCATCCAGGATAAAGGCACTAACAGAAAGATAGCAACAATTCCAATACCTGCATAAAGGAGTGATTCTACTGCAAAGGGCAGCGGCTTTTCAAACGAAAGGAAGTAGGGATTGTCATCTGTTACAGGGTAAACCTTGGTCTTGAATAGATCATAAAAATGATCAAGAGACATCTCCCCATTTAAAAGCGCAGGATATGGATCCCTCATTATTCTTCCAGGAACCAAGATCGGCTTATAGTTATATTTGGAAAATGAATCTGAAAAGTATCTAATCTCCTCATCAGTAAAGGGAGCTTTTGAAAAGATTACCATCGTCACGCTTGGGTCTTGTGTGTAAGAATCAGACGTTGCCATCATTAGGTGTCGATATAGCTGATCGCGTGGCACGCCATTTTGTTCTAGCAATTTAGCATAAGTAGTTACAAATCTTGGAGCATCAATCAGCCATCTAACTGTTACAATCTTGCCGTCCTCGTCTAGATGGTCGTAATATTGCTGGAAGCCCTCCAACGTGTAAAGGAAGTTTTCTGAGACGCTCAAACCACCAGACGATACCGAAGCCCATGTATCTACAAAGGGGATATAGATGATATCATATTTTTCAGAGGAACGTGTTATGAAACTCCGTCCTTCGTCTACATATGACCTTACATATTCATGAGAATAAACGTTTCCAGCCTTTTCGCCGTAACTTTTGACAGTATCATAGATTATCGGATTTATCTCAACAGAAGTGACATCCCTGCTGCCACTGGCCAAAGCGGCAACTACGTCTCTGCCTCCACCAGATCCTATAACTAACACCTTTGGATCTGGCATCATCTTGAAAGGCAGATACTGCATCCAAGTAGAAAGTTCTTGCCTGCTCTGCGTGTTGCCATCCCATGATATGATATTTGTCCCCGCGCCACCGTCGATAAAGACCTTTGCCAGCAGCCCTTCACTGGCTTTTCCTCCTTCAACTACATCTATTCTGGAAAATGAGTTCCATTGTGTCTTTACTATTTTAGATCCTGGATTCTCCCGGAGGTACATTGGTAGGTCTTTATGAGCGGTAGGATCGGTTGGTATTGCAAATATCTGCGTAACCTGGTTGAGTAGGATAAGGGATATAGCAAATCCTATAAAAATAAAACTGACAATGACTTTCCTAGTATTCCTAGCGACTGAGGAAAATATGCTAGCCGCAATCGCTCCTACCAATCCAACTATAAGAGTTGCGCCTTCGCCACCTGCCAGGACTAAAAGTAAAACGACTAAAAGGGCTCCAACTGATGCACCAACCAAATCAGCTGCATACAGCCTTCCTGCTACAGAACCAAAGGCGGTAAACGCGGCAGATATAATGATTCCAACGAAAAAAAACGGTATAGAAAAAAGGAGCATAAACAGCGGAAGATACACCACCTGCGATGCAAGGACGTGCATGACAAAGAGAGTTATTGGAATGAAGATGGTTATGCCCCATGCGGAAAATACAGTCAGATTCTGTGCCCATCTTCCATTCAGCTTCTTTACTCTGTGGTGTACAACTAGCCCAGAAGCACCAAGACCAACCAATGCTACTGAAACTGCGACGAAGGCAAAATGATACCAAATCGCTGCAGAGAATATTCTTGTAATGGATATTTCAAGCACCAGGCCAGATAAAGCTGTAAGGAATATTCCAGCAAACACCAACCTGCGGTTAATGAAAACCGGTAGCGACTCCGAACTGGCCATGCTGTCTTACCTAGCTCATCTTTTGCACGAGTTTTAAAAACCTTATGTATGCGAATTGCTAACTCTTATTCCCACCTCACTTCCCTCATAGTTTACCGCCATGCTGGTGAAAGGATAGACGCCTAAATCAAACTTTGTTACCTTACCATGGAATTTAGCAATTGTGGTTGTATTGCCATAAAGACCTTCGAGGAGACGGCTATTCTCGTTGCCCATATCAAGCTTGAACCTAGGATCATCTATTAAGAGAATTCTGCTATTGCCGTCGCTCATATAGGGATAGAGAAGGTCTCGATAGTCTGATAGCACGCGGTCGCCTTTGAATATATATTTTAACATCCACGAATAAACCGGATTTGATATAACTGTCGGATGTTCTACGCCAGCACTCTCCAAATACCTGGCCGCGTAAGCGCCAGCTTCTAGCTGCGCAGAGGTGATGTCCGTAGCAATGAGCAATGTAGTACTGATGAGTCCGAAGAGTGTAATTGATGAAAGTATAACAATTATCAACGCATTTCTAGTTGCTTGCCGACTTCTCTCTATAAAGTCAAAAATGAGCTTTGCAGCTCCTATGCAAAGTGCTGGCAGTATAGGGATCCAATAGAAAAAGTTAGCATATCCCATAGCAGCAAGGAATGCTATGAAGGGGACGCTCCATAGGAGAATAGCATAATCCTTCCTTATGGCGGAATAGAGTAGCCCACCAAAGGCAGCTATAAAAAGGACAGGATCAATAATAGCGAACAGGAAGACAATCCAAGGTAATCCTGCATTTTCTCTACTTATTTGCCACATGACGTCATGTACCCACGAGTCAAACATCCCCGCAGCCATGCTCTGAGCAGGCCATAGCAGAGGTATCAATAAAACTGGGATAAACCATATTCCAACAGTTTTCAAGCTCTTGTTATTTCGATAAATTAGAAACCCAACGAACGGAATTATGGTAAAGGCAGGAATTTTTGTAAAAATCGCTAAGCCAAGGAATATCCCTGACATGCAAACGACGGCATAATTATTTTTTCTGTTTCTTGAGTTTGTGTTTGTGTAAAGGGCTAGCAAGACAGAAAATAATAGGAAAGGGAGGAGGATAGAATCTAATAATATCATTCTAGTAAACCATGTAACGGGCATTACGGAGAATAAAATTGAGCCTAGTATTGCAACGTTCTTGTTATACATTCGCTCCGCGACTTTGTAGATGAGAAAAGTATCAATTACTGCCAAAATTCCCATCACCGTCCTGGGGACCAAATAGATCGAGTTTATGGAACTGGCGTCCGGAGAAGGGTGAACCGATTCTGGGTAGCCAATAGTCTTTAGGATGCCAGCGAGAAAGATCTGCCCAAAAAATGGGTGGTCATAGTAGTATGCTTCCTGTGGTCCAAGGCCATCCATTACGTGCATTGCTCTTCGCATGTATACTCCTTCGTCATAGTAGAGATTAGGAAAGCCAGATGGATTCCACAAGTGTGTATAAGCAGATAATGCTATTGGTATCAATACGACCAGCGCAGATACAGAATAAGCTTGTTTAGATTGAAGACCCAAAGACCCAAACTCCTATTTCATTAAATGAAGGAAACCATTACTATTATTATCATTTGCTGGCAGGCAAAAGGTTATTTTTTCCTTTATTTTCTGCTAATGGTGCACATGACTACAAAGATCGCTGTTATAGCCATCACAAAGAACGGGATTGCAATAGCACGTAGAATAAAGGAAAAGATGCCCGGAGCCGAGATATATGTGCCGGCAAAGCACAGTGATGGCTCGGCTGATATAAATTGGTTTTCTGAGCATAGCACGCAGCTTGTTGCAAAGCTTTTTGCAACACACGATGCTCTGTTCTGCATCTTCTCACTGGGAGCAGTTATAAGGATGGTGGCGCCCCATCTTATTGATAAAAAAAGCGACCCCGCGGTAATTGTCATTGATGACAGGGCGAATCATGTTATAAGCGCACTATCAGGCCACCTTGGAGGAGCAAACGCACTTGCTCGGGTGGTAGCTTCTTTTCTTAATGCTCAGCCAGTGGTTACAACTGCTGCGGATGTGAACGAGACCATTGCGGTGGATCTCGTAGGACGACAATTTGGCTGGACTATTGAGAATTTTGAAAACGTTACGAAGGTTAGCGCCTCTATGGTCAACGAAGAGGAAATTGCGCTTTTTCAAGAAACAGGGGAGAAGAACTGGTGGCATAGCCAGTTCCCAAGGAATATATCCGTAATCGACTCGATCGATCAACTAAGATCGCCTAAATTCAAGTCAGGCCTTATCATTTCTGATCGATTGGTTTCTGATGTCTCTATCAGGAGCAAATCGGTTATCTACCGGCCAAAATCACTCGTAGTCGGTCTAGGCCTTCATTGGAACACGAGTAAAGAAACTATCGACTTTGCAATCAAAAAGGTACTGGTAGAATATGGGCTGTCGTTTCAAAGCATAAGAAATATTGCATCAATTAAACACAAGTCAGAGGTGAAGGGCCTTCAGGAATTCTGCAGCCATTATGATATAAGCATAGAGACCTATGATAAAGATATTCTTGCCTCTGTGAAGGTACCGAATCCCTCGGCGACAGTTCAAAAATATGAAGGAACGCCTAGCGTCTCAGAAGCCTCGTCGCTTCTAAGCTCGAGGGGTAAGCTCATAGTACCAAAGCAAAAGTTCCCGCCCGATCTTACATTAGCAATCTCACGTATCTCGTATTAATCAAGAAGCATAAATTCCATGTTCAAATCCAAGATTGTCTCAGTAACTAATACACATTTTGCAGCAAGCTAAAGGAATTTTAAATATTCGTCCGCTGTACTGTGAAATGATAGTCGATGGCGATCCAGACATATTACGATGGGACCGCCTCATACATAAAAATATCTGTTCGAGCGACCTCATAGATATCGAAAATGTAATTTCTGAATCAGGCGACACATTTACCGTGACGCAAGGCATAACTAAAGAATATAATATTCCAAAATCTGCAGTCGAAGGCTTTGACGGATCAGAACTTCATTTATCGATGCCATATTCCGAGGTTCAAAAGTATAAAGCCCACTGGATGGTGATCTATATTGCACTGCTACCTTGACTTTTATTTTTTCGTCCTCACAAAAAAGAACATAAGAAAAAGATGAGTAATGAAAGCAAAACGAGAACCCATGATTAAAAGCATGTGCCGGAACAAGACATATTCATATGATCTACAAAGAGAAACATAAAAGCAACGATCCAGTAATAATAATGTTTTCGGATGTTTGCCCAAAGACTGAATGCTACAGTACGGTTAGAGAGGATTGAAAATCCCTATGCGCTAAAGGTCCAATAATACTAAGAATTTCTCGTCGCTTAGTGAAAGATATTTTACCCTGCAGTCTCGTCTATCCAAACAAGGAATTGAAAAAGGCACTTCTGATAGTGGACAGGGGAAGTAGGGAGCCAGCTGTAAGGCAAGAACTAGAAGAGCTTTGCTCATTGGTAAAGAGTATGGGAACTCACTCTTATGTTGACTACTGTTTCCTTGAGGTACTGCCGCCATTTATTCCGGAAGGAATCAGCAGTTGTATCAGAAATGGGGCATGTTTTATCACTGTTCTGCCTTATTTCCTCTATCCGGGTATGAAGCTTAAGGACACGGTGAAGCAAACTGCCCGGATATGCAGAGATAAGAATCTAAGACTGGTGATAACAAAACCTCTCTCTTACCATCCAATGCTGGCACAAATGGTTTTAGAAAGGATAAACCACTTGAAGAAGAAAAAGTCCGTCAACTACGCTGACAAAGATTGTGATGTAGTGTTAATAGGACATGGAAGTAGCGATAGGAATGCCCGCGATGCGTTTGTACATACTGCTGAAGGAATAAAACCGTATTACCACAAGGTCCATTATTGCTTTCTAGAGCTAGATCAGCCAAATATTGATCAGGGCATAGGGCAGGCTGTTGCTGGCAATCCAAAGGTATTACTAATCGTAC
>JALZFS010000015.1 GCA_030861405.1 Thermoproteota archaeon
CGAGTTTGTCTATCGGTTCGCCTGTGGGTAACGGTGCATCTCTATCAACTTTGTATTTGAAGACATCGTTATAATCTATTCCCAAAATCACGTTTCTGCCAACTGCAATAATCTTTGACCTTGGGACGTCAAAGCGCCAATTGTAGTGGCCCCATATTACTATCTTATCGCCAGCTTCAGACATTACATGGCCTATATGCTCTTCATCTTGTGTTCTTACGCCTTTGTTAAAGAGTGATTTTGGATATTTTCCTTCGTATGTTGCTAAATCTACGGGCTCAGGCAAATCCACCGTATGCATGTGCTCTTTATCAAGAGGTAGCGGCTGGTCTCTGCTAACTTTGTAATTCTTTACTATTTCATGGAATGGTAGGTCAATTAGAACATTGGCAGCGGCAAATCTAATCTTATCTTTGGGAATATCATATCTATCATCGCCTTCTCCAAATACCACTATCTTATCTGACGTCTCACGTACGACATGGCCAACGTGTGGGGAATCTAATGCCTTTACACCTTTATTGAAATACTTGCCTGATACCATGATAACTAAAACTTGGTATCATTTTATTAAAATGCTCAGTAGCAATATCCTTGTCAATTTTTCTAATAAGATCACATATGCTTCAACCATAATTAGTAGAACCTTTTTACTTTATGTTATGGTCCTGAATAACAACAAGACAAAATGCACTACAGGAATATACGTGGCATATTATTAGCCTGCTGCTTTTCTCCATTCTGGGCTTAGGTCATGTTCAAGTATATATCCCCATCGGTGCAAACTCGCTTGTCTAACCGCACTTCCGCTCTCATTTTATAATAATGGCTACTATTGTTCTATTTTGCACAAGATTCTTTAACAACTCTCAAAACTGAATGTATGGTTTGTATCTGTCACTTGATCTCACGGACGCCATGACCATCAGAATTGATGTCTGCCCTACTAAGAGGGCAAAGAGGCTGCGGCTTGTCTCTGGCCTAAATGGCGTGCGGGCAATAGTGCCGCTCGACTACCGCGCCGAGGAGCTTGAGAGCTTTGTTGCTTCAAAGCGCGACTGGATACTCAACACTTACCAATACTATAGCAAATTAAAAGAGCGCTGCGGAGGAATTGAGCCATATACCATCTATTTCCTTGGCAGCAAATATCGATTCTATGTTGTAAAGGACAGACAACCTTCGACTGTGGTCTCTAACACAATTAAGCTGATCACCTTTCACGTCCCTGATATACGCAGATACAAGCAGCATATGTGCGAATGGTATAAGCAGCAGACTTCTACAATAATTGCAGACCGACTTCCTAAGCTTGCCGCCAGGTTCCATCTCCAGTATAACAAAGTATCGATAAAGAGTCAAAAGTCAAGGTGGGCTAGCTGCTCAACAAGGAGAAATCTGCACTTTAACTTTCTTTTAGTCGCAGCTCCACTTCCAGTCATTGATTATGTTATAATCCATGAGCTTATGCATTTAATAGAGTTTGGCCACTCCCACCAATTCTGGCAGCTTGTAAAGCGAGCTGACCCTGATTACAAGGAGCATAGGGAATGGCTTGCATATCACGAGCCAATTATAAAAATAGGGTAAAAGACGGTATGTTTAGGTGCCTTCTTTCGTAATGTCGCCCTCTAGGTCAACATCGGTTTCTACCGTGACTTTATCAGCATCTCCTTTGTACTGTGGCTTCGACTCAACCCTTCTATAGCGCGGGGATTCTTCTGCCATAGCCTGCAGCTCCTCAACGGTAGGCTCAGTCTCCTTTTCAAACTTGGACCTGACGAGGCCGCTCGGTGCATCTATCCATAGCTGGCTTCCATCATAATCGCGAATGAATGTCTTTGGGACATAATAGATATGAACCTTTGACACCCCTTCCCTTAGCACAATGAACTCATTACCGATTCTCTCAACGTATCCTATTTCTACATTATCAGTAGTCCTGGCATGTTTGTGAATGATCTGATCCCATGGGATATCGTATGTTTTGCCAGAGTAGTCTACATGGATTTCAGTTGAAGGCTCTTTTGCCATCCAAGGCACTCCATGGACAAATTGCGGATGGATAGACTCTACCTTTCGTCTTTGTTCTTGGTATTCTGGAGATTCTATCTCTGAGGGCGACGGGGGACTGTCGCGCTCAAAGCGGTCCTTGACCTCATCTTTTGTAAGCGATGCATACAAATTGTCCCCGTCAAAGCCCTGTATGTAGTATTTTGGGATGTAGTAGTGTTTTTTGCTCACTGTTCCCTCCTTGACTTCGATATAGTCAGTTGAGACGGTTTCAACATCACCAAGATCTTTTCTGTCGCTTGATTTGACTTTCTTGCCGATGATTTTGTCCCATGGTAGTTGAACCATATCTGAGGAAGAAGGTTTGTAAGCAGGGACGCTTGTGTCAAAGTCTGGGTGTTGTTCTGTAATGGCTGTCTTACGGTTTGCATATTCTGGAGTCTCCAATTCAGAGGGCTCAGGTGCACTTTCTCTTTCAAACTTTGATTTTACTTCATCCTTTGTCAGCGAAACCCACAGTTTTTCGCCATCGTAGCCACTCAGATAGTATTTTGGAATAAAGTAGTAGCTCTTTGATAGTGTGCCTTCTTTTGTCTGGATGTAGTCGCGGGTTATGCTCTCGACTTTGCCAAGATCCTTGTCGTCGCTTGATTTGACCTTCTTGTCAATGGCCTTATCCCATGAAATGATGTCGCTCATACCAGCACCTTGGTATGGATAATTTTTATCGATTTCAGATTAATCTTATATAAGCCGTCTGCGTCCTAGCACCGCAATAGTGGTTGTAATGCCAACGGCAAGTATTACCATTGCAACCGGAAATTCAGGTACTATTGTAGCAGTAAATGTTACTGAGTCAGTCATGTTAGCTGCGTTGGCTGCTCCACCTGCAAGCCATCCTGGCCGGATATCGCCTATCTGTACTGTAACAGGACCTTTGTATGGAGTATCAAGTACTATCCTTTGTGTCCCTCGCCCTCCCTGCCCTGGCTGGTCCTGCTTCTCCCATAACTTTTTGCCATCCTGAGAATAAAGTGTCATGTCGTAGCTTTCTACACGCAGAGGCTCCCCTCCAATCGTTTGAGGTACGGTCGCGCCGGCTTCAATGCCCGAGCCAGTTGCATTGCCCTCCCTCTCCGGAATTGTGGCGCTTGTCGGTGCTGGCGCACTTGCGTTATAGAAATCGATTTCTACTTGCAAAGCATTTTGTGCGTCATTGATAGTTTGAGGCCATAGTAGCTGGACTTTGTAAATGCCCTTATCCGATACTTTCTCAAGCACGGGGGCACTAGTGCCCGTGGCATTTAGATTCGTAGCATTGTCCCGCTGAGAAAATGATGAGTGCAATAACAAACTAGCAGCTGCAACAAACGCAATTGCTAAAACGGCAAGTAAGTAATAATGATTTGCCACGTGTACTCTCGACCAAAATACAATATAAAGGAGGTTGAAGATTTTTCGAGGACCCTGATGGACAGGAATTTTTCATTTTTTGCCCTGTATCCACTTCTGCACCGACATCTAAGATCTAAAAATAAAGGATAGGAGGTCTTAGAACTTGCTTGGTTTAGATTGCAGGGCAATATATGTATTTTAGATATCTCTTTATTTATCCTGAAGAACCTTTTATTTGAATATTTGAACACTGGTCTGTGTCCATCCAGGCCGCAGTATAAGGTTTATAGAAGTGTGTTAGTGGCACTTGTCATACAGCACAATGGATGTCGATGAGCGGCTGGCGCTTGTAATGCGTGAACCGATAGAGGAGGTCGTCACAATAGACGAGCTGCATAAGCTGCTTGAAACAAAGGCCCATCCAAAGCATTACATTGGCCTAGAAATATCAGGAGTGTTACACCTAGGTAGCCTTGTCCTAACAGGGTTCAAGATAAATGACTTTATCCAGGCTGGCATTAACACCACTGTCTTTCTAGCTGACTGGCATACGTACATCAACGATAAGCTGGGAGGTGACTGGGACAAGATACGAGAAGTATCACAATACTATGCAGAGGCTTTCAAATTCTTCTGTCCTGGAGTTAATATCGTCCTTGGAAGCGACCTTTATGATAACACCCAAAATTATTGGGAGAACTTCGTGCGCTTTTCAAAGCATATGACACTTGCAAGAACTATGAGATCTCTTACTATAATGGGGAGGAGTGAGGCTGAAAAGAATCTTGATTTATCGCAGCTGCTGTATCCACCAATGCAGTCAGTTGACATCAAGGCACTTGATCTTGACATTGTACACGCAGGCATGGACCAGCGGAAGATCCATATGCTTGTCAGGGAGATATTTCCCAAGCTTGGCTGGAAAGTTCCAGTAGTTTTGCATCACCATTTGCTGCCTGGCCTATTGGAGCCTATACAGATGAGCGTTGACGAAAAGGCTGATGAAGATATAAGAATATCAAGCAAGATGAGCAAGAGCAATCCGGCAAGTGGTATTCTTATTCACGATGACGATAAAACGATCCATGACAAAATAAGCAAGGCCTTTTGCCCTGTAGGAGTTGTGCAGCATAATCCCATTCTGGAGCTGGTGCGCTACATAGTGTTCCATGAGTTTGAAGAGTTTGAAATAGAGCGGCCTATCAAATACGGGGGCAGTGTTACATATTCAAACTATAAGGATGTAGAGCGCGATTTTGTGACAAGAAAGATCCATCCCATAGATTTGAAGAACGCAACTGCAAATTATATCAACAAGATAATCGAGCCCATCCGCAGACATTTTAAGGGAAAGGAGCTCCGACTAGGTGAAGAAAAGTAACGCGCTGCTTGTAAAAGCATATCTGTCTCACACCCAGACAAGATACTATCTGTCGCGGGCTGTACCGTATATTATCCTCAAGTCCTCCTTCCACACCTTAATGGCATGGCCACCTATAAAGATCTTTTTGCTGAAAATTCCCGCCATCATTTGTTGTAAAGCTCTACAAGCTATAACCAATGCGGTTTTCCGATATCCATGCCCCTGCTAATCCTGTACTTGACATGGATACCTGTGCCATCAAGTTGTAAGGGGCTCAAAAATCATAGCAATTGCTATGAATGATTGCCTGTCTGATGGTCTGCATTTGTCATAGTAGATCTGCTTTTTCAGCGGCTCAGTGCAATAGCGATTTCTAATATGGCATAGCTGGGTCTGTCAGCAAGCATAGATCATCAAGCCTTTTAATTAGACACATTCATGCCGCCAGCCATCATTAATATACGAATATATTTATTGAGCGTGTAATGGTTTTATTCTCCTATGGTAGGGGAAGCAATTGCAAACTTTGACTCGTACGCCATAGTTGCCGTAGGGCTGTTCATTGTAGGCCTGTTTGCAGTGATGGTTTATGAAAGATCAAGCGCAAAATCAAAACGGGAGCAACAACAGCAGCGCACCAGAACAGCTGCAGACACTGAAAAGTGATGATGACTCTTCCTATCCTTTAGAACAAATTGTTATAGAAAAATTCAGAAAGGAGGGCTTTTCCTCTCTAACTACAATACAGCGTAAAGTATTACCAGTCCTTTCAAGGAAGGTAAACTGCCTGCTGGTAGCCCCTACTGGCTCTGGCAAGACTGAAGCAGCTATTTTGCCTGTGTTTACTATGCTTGCTCATCAAAAGGGTAGTTCAGGCACAATAAGAGCGATCTACATCACACCATTGCGTGCTCTCAACAATGATGTCCTTCGCCGGATCGTAAAGTACGCCCAGTCAGAAGGTCTAAGGGTTGAGATTCGGCATGGAGATACTACCGTTTTAGCAAGGAAAAAGATCGTCGAAAATCCACCAGATATATTGATAACTACTCCTGAGTCTCTTGCAATCATCCTGACAAGTGACAGGATGGTGTCGGCTCTCAAGGGTCTGCAATGGGCAGTTGTAGACGAAGTCCACGAGCTGTTGCCTAGCGAGCGTGGTGCACATCTTTCAATAAGCCTTGAGAGGCTTCAGGCCATATCGTCGGAGCCTGTCACGAGGATCGGTCTTTCTGCAACAGTAGGAAATCTAAAGCAGGCGGCTCAGTTTATTTGCGGCACTGGCAGGCGCGGGGCAGTACTTGTCGACACTGCAAGCCGTAGCTATGACATTGATGTCAGGTTTGTAAACGGATCGCTCAACAATGTCGCCCACTTTGTTATAGATTATGTCAAGACTAACGACATTAAAGGCTCAATTCTATTTTTTACAAATACAAGAGATGAGGCAGAATATCTTGGCACTATATTGAAGAACCAGAGCAATATCAAAGTGGATGTGCATCATGGCTCTCTTTCAAAGGAAATGCGCGAAGAGACAGAGCATACACTTAGATCTGGAATGCATGGTATTGTTGTTTGTACAAGCTCACTTGAGCTAGGCCTTGACATTGGTTCAGTGGATCTTGTTATTCACTATGGATCACCACGGCAAGTTTCAAAATTAATGCAAAGAATCGGTAGAAGCAGGCACAGTCAAAAGAGCTTTGCTAAAGGACTAATAGTAACTAACAACCCTGACGATGAAATTGAATCACTTGCAATAATTCGCCGTATGAAAAAGGGCTCAATTGAGGAGCAAAAGATGCATGAGGGGGCGCTCGATGTAATGGCGCACCATTTAGTGGGACTTGCAATGCAGAGTCGTGATCCGGTAGATGTCGACCGTGCTTACGATATTATAACGCGGGCTCATCCGTTCAGAAGGACCAGCCTCTTTGATATTGAAAGTTGCCTTGATATACTGTCCAGCCACAACGTTATCAAGTACGATCGGGAAACCCGTTCCTATACTCGTAAGATAAAGGCGTACAAATATTATTTTGAGAATATCTCGATGATACCATATGTTCTAAAGTTTGAAGTCATTGACTCAATAAGCAAGCGTAGGATAGGCACGCTTGACCAACAGTTTGTAGGTGATTACGGTGAAAAAGGTAATGTCTTTGTTCTCAAGGGCTCCCAATGGCGCATTCTCTCCGTCGATGAAGCGCGTCTAGTAGTAAACGTTGAGCCTTTGCGGGGGGCAGCAATTAACATTCCATATTGGGTTGGCGAAATGATCCCCGTTGATTTCAAGACTGCAGAAGAGGTAGGTGTAATACGCAACCAGTCGGCTAGTGGTTGGATCAAGTTATCTACGCCCATAATGGACAGCACGCTAAATATGCTCAAGGTGATACCTGATTCAAATAACATTGTAATTGAAAGCTATGCTTCACGGAACATGATTGTAATGCACTCCGTTTTCGGCTCAAAGGTGAACAATACTCTAGCATCCCTTTTATCTACAATATTGTCGTCTCATATAGGCTACATGGTTGAGTCACGGTCTGATGCTTACCGCATAATGTTGACCTCAAGCGCAAGAATGACCCAAGGCCGAATTCATGCCGTTCTAAGTGACATCTACGACCTTGAGCCTGTAATCATTGCTGCCCTGACTGGGACTCATAACATCAATTGGAAGGTATGGATGGTCGCCAAAAGGTTTGGCATGATAAGCAAGGAAGCAGTGTATGATAAAAAGATTGCACGCATGATCTATGACAGGTACTCTAAAACACCTGTTAGCGCTGAATCTATACGGGAGTTGGTACATGATAAATATGATATACCGCAGACTCGGCAGGTACTTGACCAAATCAAGCAGAGTAAGATAAAGCTCCATTGGCTTGAAGTAAATGAATTTTCAGATCTGGCAAAACCGATAATAGAACATTCTGCCAAGATGGCTGGAGCCATGCCTCTGAGCATCGAAAAGGGAGTTATAGAGCTTGTCAAAGAGCGGCTTGAAAAGACAAAGCATAGAATTGTCTGCATCCGCTGTGGCAAATGGGAACGCGTGATAGAAACAAAGGATGTGCCAGAGGAGATATCATGCCCAAATTGCCGTTCTCGTCTTGTCACTGCAACGTTCTGGTCCGACGATGATCTGTCAAGAATAATTCGGACTCGCATTGCCGGTGGTAAGCTTACACCGGAACAAAATCACAAGTTTGAACGCTCGTGGAAGATAGCATCACTTGTCAACAACTTTGGCAGAAAAGCATTGATAGTGCTATCTGGTCACGGAGTCGGCGCAGACACTGCAGCAAGGATCTTGCGCAACTATGTAGACGACGAACAGGTGTATCGCAGCATCTATGAAGCAGAAAAGCAGTACGTTATTACGCGGGGCTTTTGGAGCGATTAGCCAATGCATGATATGATGATTAGAACTATGAACATGGTGTTAGCTAGCTGACATGCTACCAACAATGGGTAGCCATAATTAAGGGATGATCCAAGACAAAAGAGATATTGAGTATGGTATACAAAATCTATATTCCTTTTTCAAATACAATATAATATACTACAGGGCCAACACTAAAAGATAGGCTGATTGTTCTTTGTCCTTTCCCAAATGTCGCTGACAATCTCTGATAGAGTTTGCTCTATAGAACCGTTGAATTTGGTCTGCCATAATCTGACAACATATTCGCCAGCGGTAGTCTTATTCTCAAGCCGCTTTTCAAGTATGTTTAGAAAATCTGGCTTGATATCGAGGTCTGAGAGACCTTTTCGTGCGTATTCAAGCTGGCTATTGACTGTTTCGATGATGTTAAAATGAGTCTTGGCATTAAATCCTGATCTTACAACAGCTTGACGCTCCTCTCTGATAGCTGGCAACGGCCGCAGCGCCCGTCCTTCATGGATAGCCCTGTGAATGTAGCCTGCAAAAAACTCTATCATTGCCATCATTGTCTTTGGAGTAGGTTGGACAGACATAACTCTTGTCTCCACTCTGTACAGGCTAGCGTTGACCCTGATGCGTGCATCGTCGTGACGCTCTTTTACCATTTCAAAATAATCTTTTGCAACAACCGGCTTCCTTGAAATAATATAGTCTATGTAATCTTCCACACCGCCAAGATATCTGGGGATGCCAGGAAAACCAGAGTTTTGCTGCTCAGTCTGATCGTATAAGTAAATTCTTGGTTCATGGAACGAAAATATCCTACCAGCGAAAAGTCTGCTATTTGCTCCAAGCAATATGACAGATGGGATCAAATTCAGAATATGATTAAACATTTGTGCAGTAAAGTTAGGGTTTCTTCCCTGCAAATGCAAATGGAAGCCTTGAATAGCAGCTGCGACATGAAGTGCTTTGAACTTTTGACCGTCAATTTCAACATCTGGAATTCTGTTTTGCCATCTTGCAAGCTGCAAGTAGCGGGGCTTATTTGTAATCATGCCATCCTTCAAAATATTCGGCGATGGATTCGCTCCCAAAAAGACAGGGGACACGTTATGTTTATAGACTTTGTTGATAATCAATTCAAGATGCTCTATGAATTCTTCAAACTGTAAATTTAACTGTCCAAGCTGTTCAAATGAAACTGGATCTGTCCTATATTCAAGCTGACATATGCCATATTCAAAGTCAATATTGTGGTGATGATGATAATTATTATGATAATAGTGCTGTAGGAGCTCGATGACCGGTCTTGCATCAACTGGTGTTCCCCTGTCATCGATAAGGCACACTTCAATTTCCACTCCTACCTTAAAATTCTCATCAGTTCGTGCGGCATGACTGTGAACCTTCGCCTTGAGCTCCTCTGCCTGCCTTATGATCTTGTTGGTGTTATTGTTCTTGTTGGCTGAAGCAGTTGATGTACTATACAACTACAACAAAGGACTTACCTGATTGCTTAATTTGGCTTTCTAGCTCAGTTTAGTTATGGAAGAATATGGACGAAGAGTCAGTTCTGCCTTGCCTTCGCGTCCTGCGCTGGCAGTAACCCCTGCCAGCCTTATCCTATCACCTACGTTCAGCTTGTTGACACCTGCACTCTGGTTACGCCATCCCACTAACCTGATCTCACCAGTGTCGTCTCCAAGCAGTGTAGATGTCACCGGTACGGTCTCACCTGACTTGGTGCTAACATCTGCCGTCTCCGGTGCTTGAAGGACGATTGCTTCAATTATGTAGGGGTCCTGTGAAATCTGTACATCTTGTATCTTTTTTCCAAATTTCGACTGATTTGGAAATGATGCATCATCGTCCTCTAATATCCTGATGTATGAATCATCCTTTGATAGCATAACTGAATTTCCAAATATCCTCGAAGGTACGCACTCAATTAGCGAACCCTCATTAAGCTGATCGGAGTCAACAAGTGAATTATCTATTGTAAGTATAAGCGGACTACCACTTCTATCGATTGCAAGACATGTGAAGCTCCCTTTCCCTGTTTCTTCGCCAATAGAAATAACTCGAAGTGGCATGACCTCAACGTCTTCTTGAGAGCCTGAGAACTCTAGTATTGTTCCTTCGTCGCCATGGATCTCTAAGTCATTGCTGCCATATTGTGGATTGCCTTGCTTCACCCGAACACCAATCAGTCGTACTTTAGAGCCTGTCTTGAAGACCTTGGGAATTTTTGATTCGTCAACATTCCAAATCACTGCTCGAAGCGAGCGAGTGCCATCTTCACTTGAAAGCTGAAGCTGAAGTGACTTGCTTGCCTCTCCTCTTGCGTTGACAAAATCAGTTACCCGCGGGTTAGAATTGACCACGCCAGAGACGACAGTGTTGTCTTGAGGCGAATTTATAGCATCAACTGTAGTAGTCAGAGAATCGATTGTGGGGATGGATGAGTCATCATATACAGTCTCTATCGTACCGTAGCTTCCAAGGTTTATCACAGGCTTGCCGTCAAGACCCGCCCTCACGTATCCCTTGACTATCTTAATGACGTCACCAGCTCGCAAACCCATTTCGTCTGGTATTGTCACATGCTTGTCCCACAACTTGATCTTGACCTTTGCCTCCTTGTCGTATATTACAACTGTGCGGGTAGCAGCTTGCTCATTGCTATCTTTTTTAGTGAACTTGTAGATGGGATAAATGTTCATTATCCTGCCGACGACGATTGCCTCTTTTGCCCCGATGTAAATATCCTTAATGCCTGTCTGGAGCTTGGGGGCACTATCAAATGAGACGCCAAGGTCCGCTGCAACGAGAAAGAGCGCTCCTTGGTCGGTAAGATAGCCGGCGCCCACCTTACGCTTTTTTTCATCAATTAAGTCTCTTACTTGCTCCGGGTCGAGCTCAGGACGCTGCCGGAGAAGCGTTTCTAGCATTCCCTTAAAATCTTGAGACGACGACAATCTTCTACAATAAGCCTCCCTTCTGAAAAAACCATTACCATTCACTTGCCTATATATTTTGAGAAAAATTGAAAGAAAAAAGGTGGAGTGAGGATAAAGAAGATGATTATTTATAAAATACTTGTATGACCGATTATGCAAGAGTTCGATGTGATAGTCATAGGAAGTGGCTCTCATCTTGGTGTCGCAAATACAGCAGCTCAGTCTGGCCTTAAAGTTGCGATGATTTAAAAAAATAGAATGGGATGTACATGACTCAATCGCGGCTGTATTCCTTCAAAACTACTGATACACAGCGCTGACATCGTTAGTACAATCGCAAATGCCAACCTCTTTGGAACCTATGTCAAAAATGGATTCACAGTAGATTTTGAAAGATTGTCAGTCGTGTTGTTAACATAATTGATTCTAAATCAGATGAAATTAGAAATGCTTTTGCTCGAGTATAAGATCCAAATTTGTTCTCCTCATAGTGCAAGTTTGTAGATGAAAAACAATTGCTATAGCTGATGGCAAGACGTTAAAGGCTGAAAAGATACTGATCGCATCTGGAACCCGTCCTCAAATTCCAAAAACAAACAGACTTGAAGGAAGTGGCTTCATCACAAGTGATGAATCACTGAGGATGAAAAAGCAGCCGAGCATCCTCACGATAGTAGGAGGAGGATATATTGCATTCGAGCTGGCTCACTTTTATGGCATCCTTGGCACCAAGATTAACATCATACAGAGGAATGACGTGCTTGTACCAAGAGAGGGGGTGAAGAGGTTGCAAATAAGTTTACTGAAATTTTTTCTAAAAAATACACTATTTATCTTGGTTACAATACAGAATCAGCCAGTAAGGATGAAGTTGGTACTGGTAATGACGGTCATCTATTTCGCGTTACCGCCAAAAGAGCTTCAGGCAAAAAGATTGAAATTGAATCCGATCAGCTGCTGATAGCCGCGGGAAGAGTTCCAAATTCTGACAGACTTGACCTTGGAAAAACAAACGCCAGAACAGACGAAAGAGGTTTTATTATGGTCAATAGTTATCTAGAAACAAATATCAATGGGATATTTGCTCTCTGCGATGCAGTCGGGCGCTATATGTTTGAGCACGCCGCCAATCACTAGGCACAGTACGTCTACAACAACATTCTGCATCCTGATAGAAAGGTAGCAGTAGACTATGGTGTTATGCCCCATTCAATATTTAGCTCGCCTCAAATAGCTGCTGTTGGCTACACTGAACAGGATCTGAAGAAACAAAAGATCGAATACCTTAGGTTAGTCAATCCATACATACATACTGCAATGGCGAGGCAATTGAAGACCGTGATGGCTTTGTCAAGTTCTTGGTAAAGGCAGCAGCAGGATTTTCGATTGTCGTATAATGGGTAGTCATGCATCTATTTTAATACATGAAGTAATAGTTGCAATGCAATTGGGTGCCGGCATCGATAGCATTGCAAGAACAGTGCATATCCACCCTGCACTTTCGTAAGTGGTTATACGTGCCACTGCTGCCTCATCTGACTTTGGATAAATGCAGAAATTAGACTTTCTCATGCACCCTATCTGCAAATGGATCTATGCATCCACGTTTCTGACCTGAGTAAAAGCTACGGACAGGTGCGGGCAGTAGACAGAATATCATTTGGCGTAGAATATGGTAAGGTATTTGGCTTTCTTGGTCCAAACGGTGCAGGCAAGACCACAACAATAAGGGTACTCACCACTCTTGTTCATCCGACTTCCGGCATTGTCAAGATCTTTGGCAAGGACATTGTAAAATATTCTCGAGAAATCAAGAAGCATATGGGAGTTGTTTTGCAAGAGCCCAGCTTTGAGGGTAATCTGACTGTAGACCGTGCACTTGAACTATATGGATTAATGTGGGGCATGTCAGGAGAAAAGAGACGTGATAGGGCAAGAGAGCTTTTAGAAAAATTTGACCTTACATCGTTCCGCAACATGAAAAACGATGAGCTGTCCATAGGGCAGCGAAGGCGCGTGCAAGTTGCAAGGGAGTTCATGCATGACATGCATCTGTTGTTTCTAGACGAACCTACGGTAGGTCTCGACCCAGCAGCAAGGCGAACATTACTAGATTATGTCAAAAAACATGTTCAAGGTGGGCTGACTGTTTTTTTCACAACTCACATCATGGAAGAAGCAGAATATTTGTGCGATAAAATAGCCATAATTGATAAAGGAAAAATAATAGCTATCGATACACCCGCGGGTCTGAAGCAGAAGTATGGAGGAGTCAAGGCCGTAGAGATCAAGCTAAAGGATTTACCTACACAATCAATCTTGAAGATAATTGAGCAGATAGCTGACGGTTCTATGATCGAAATGCGCGCACAAGACACAATAAGGATAAGCTCAGCGGAGGCTCAGGAGATATTGGTAAAGATAATCGAGTCGCTTTCTAAAAATATGGTCCAAATAGAAAGCGTCTCTATAAACCCACCTACACTTGAAGAAGTGTTTCTCACCGTTATTGGAAACAACAACAATAGAACCTAAGACTACTAGATCTTCATCTTCAGCATTGAAAGTGTGGCAAGGAGGAATGCTGTTGCAGCAACCACTGCAATAACTCCTGCTTCTACGTTGGTAGATATGTCTATCGTGTTAAATATGCCTGCCCTTGTGATATTAACGATGTAGGTCAGTGGATTGATGTAGAATGCATTGCTCAGAGCACCTGGAACTCCCTGGCTTGGATAAAATGTCGTGCTGACAAATGAAAAGAATAAGAAAACACTATTCACTATAACGTTGAAACCTTCGCTGCTCTTTAATCGGGTAGATATAATTATTGTAATGGAGCCAAAGAATATGGCACCGGTTATAAGTGCATAGAGCACATATAGGGATCCTACTATTGTAGGCTTGGCGCTTCCGATAAGTGTAGGTGCACCGGCTACAAGGATGAGCCCAGCACTTGCAAGGCCCATCAGCATGATTGTGATGATGACGCCAGCGATATATTCCATCCTCGCAAAGGGCATCACTAATATCTGCTGTAACATACCGTTTCGCTTGTCATTCCATATTATACTACCTGCAATTGTACTGCTGTTCATCATGTTAAAGCCAATCATTCCTGCAGCCAAGTATGCTGGATATAGGACGGTTGTATTACCTATTGAAACACCCTGATTGCCTATGAGTGCTGAATACGAGTAACCGGCAATAAAGATGTAAATTATGGGAAATACGACTTGCCATACGAAAAAGACTTTATCAATAGAAGCTACAATGTTTCTGTAAAGCAGTATTGCAACTGCATTTACTAGCATTAGTTAGCTCTTTGACGGCTGCAATATATATTAATCCTCTTGGCAGTCACTTAGTCTATAAGTTATTAGTTTACAAGTAGCATATTTCCATGTCTTAAACTCGCTGAATGAGTTAAGTCGCAAGCATATTATTTTATTGTACTGTGACCATGTGCACGATAATAACATACATTCACATATTAACGGTCTGCTGTTATACACAGGATGGAGAATTATTTTTTGTTATTTGACACCGTTAGAATTTAAAAGGTTATTTCATTCTCTACAAGAAAACACTTTGTACATTGCTACATAAATCATAAAACTAACTGATTGTACCAGTAACTGGCAGCATGACTCTAGATTTAAATAACTTGTATCCAAAGCCTATGCACAGGTACATACTATGATTGCTGAAGACATGGCGGAAAAAAAGTTACGTGGGTCTGGCGGTTATGCTATTGCTAGAGTAACAGACGAAGAGCAAAAGAAGGGTAATCTTGGGGGTCCTGAGCTCTTCTTGGCCGGCATTGGCAAACTGGATGAGGAACGGTTTGTCAAATACTATTGCAACAAATGTGAAAAGCAATATGAGGGATCGCCAGCATTAGTATCTGAAAATCCAAATGAAGATCTTGGAGAAGGAGTAATACTTATTGAAAAAGGTGAATACAAGTGCAAGTCATGCGATGCCACAATTGCACAGTATCGTAAGTTCGACGCTCCTGCCGAGACACCGCAGGAACAACAGCAAGAAGGGGGATTTTCTTCTTTGTCTCCTTCTGATCCTGTACAAATGCAATCTCCAACGGCCCAAGAAGAGAATTTGTCTTCTTCTGGCATTGCCTCTGCTTCGACCACAACAACAACTACAGCTCCCAGCGATGGGTTTTTACCAATGCAATCACTTATTGGCATGTCTGCATACGATAGCGAAGCAATGCTAATTGGTAGGGTTGAGCAAATAGGTCTACGCAAAGCGGGGGGAGGAAACGCACACATAACGATTAAGATAGGTGAAAAGGAAGTGCCATGGGACGACATCTCGAAAATAGGCAATATTATCCTCCTCAAGGCCACTACTGAAAGCAAACCTACTGCAGCAATTTCTGGGACAAAGGGCAAGTGTTCTGCCTGCGGGTATGAAAATGAGCCTGATGCTGCCTTTTGTGCCGAATGCGGAAAGAAGCTCTAGTTTTGATTTTGATATTATCTCAGGATTATTCTGGCATCAACAACCCTAGCCCCTTTTCCTTCTTCGAGCACCAAGAGCGGGTTGATATCAAATTCCTTTATCTCTGGAAAGTCTACCACTAGTTGTGAAAGCCGTTGAAGCGAATCAGCGATTGCTTTTAGATCTGATGGCTTTTCCCCTCTTGTGCCTTTTAGCAGCTTTATGGTTTTGATGGACTCCACCATGTTTATTGCCACTGGCTCGTCAATAGGCGCGATTCTAAAGACAACATCTTTGAGCACCTCAACATATATTCCGCCAAGGCCAAACATAACAACCGGTCCAAATGTAGGGTCTTGACTTGCACCAAGTATGATCTCTTTGGCCGATTTGACCATTTCCTGAACAAGGACTCCACTTACCTTGGCATCTGGCTTGTACTTTAGTGCGTTTTCTGTTATTGTCTTAAACACACTCTTCAGTTCATCATCGGTTTTGATACCAACCTTAACACCGCCTGCGTCTGACTTGTGAATAATATCTTGAGAAACTATCTTCATAACTAGAGGATAGCCTACTTGCCTTGCAGCATTGATACACTCTTGCTCTGTAGTGCACAATATGCTCTGTGGAGTTGGAAAGCCATAGGCTCTAAGCACTTCATAGCCTTCTTCCTCAAGAAGATTTGTCCTTCCATGCTTGCGGACATTGTCAAAGATAGATTTTACTTTAGCCGTATCTTTGGCAAATTGCAGGACAGTAGCTTTAGACAAACGTTTATCGATCCATTGCTTAAAGTCGTACATTGCCTTAAGCGTCCTTATTGCCGGCTCTGCATAGAGGTAGTAGGGGACACCGCCTTCTGACATTATCCTTCTATTTTCCACCCCTTCAGCAAGGCCCATCAATGATGCAAGTATAGTCTTATTTGAAAACTGCTGCTTCTGTGATATCTTAACAAGAATTCTTGCTAGGTCATCGTAGTTGAGTGTAGCTGAAGGCGTACACATTGTTACAACAGAACCAACATTTGGATGCCCCAACACCAAAAGCAATACTTTTTCAAACCTCAAGTAATCGGCGTCGCCAACAATGTCTACAGGATTCCTAGGTGAACCATAATGCGGTATGACCTTGGCTATTTCGTCCCTAATAGATGAG
Organism: Thermoproteota archaeon; assembly: GCA_030861405.1. Taxonomy (GTDB): domain Archaea; phylum Thermoproteota; class Nitrososphaeria; order Nitrososphaerales; family Nitrososphaeraceae; genus Nitrososphaera. The sequence goes on from JALZFS010000015.1 coordinate 16,760, forward strand.
ATATCTGCCATCTTCAATCCGTATCTGGAGCATGCATCAGTTGAAATAATGGCCGGGCCCCCTGCATTAGATACAATAACAACGTCACCATCTGGCAGCGGTTGTTTTGAAAAGGCGGTGGCAAGATCAAATAGCTCCCCCATAGTATCAACTCTAATTACTCCACTCTGTGTAAAAGCGGCCTCATAGTTTGCATCAGAACCTCCAAGCGCGCCAGTATGTGAAGCGGCTGCCTTGGCACCTTCTGCAGTTCTGCCTGACTTGAGCACAATTATTGGTTTTTTCTTTTCGGTGGTTATTGACTTGGCAATTTCCATGAAACGCCTTGCGTTGCGAATATCTTCAAGGTACATCACAATGACTCTAGTGTCTTCGTCTTCTGCTAAGAGCTCAAGGACATCACTTTCGTCCACATCTACCTTGTTGCCCATGCTAATGACTTTGGAAAAGCCAATGTTCTGAGCTTCTGCATCCTCTACAGTTGCTGCGCAGATAGCTCCGCTCTGTGATACAAGAGCAATATTACCATATTTCGGAGTAACTTTCAGAAACGTAGAATTCATTACGTTATCTTTTGAAAAGCTCATTATTCCGAGGCAATTTGGGCCAATGACTCTAATCCCGTACTTTTGAGCAATATCACCCACCTCCTTTTCTAGCCTTGCGCCCACCTCGTCTACCTCTTTGAAACCTGCAGAAACAATGATTGCGCCCTTGATCCCTTTCTTGCCCACGTCCTCCATGACCGCGGGGGTAAATTTGCTAGGTGCTGCAACCACTGCAAGATCTATAGAATCTGGGATATCGAGCACGTTTTTGTATGCCGTGAGGCCCCCTACTGTTTGATTTGAAGGCGTAACTGGGTAAATATTGCCTTTAAAGTGCTTGGAGATATTATAAAAGATTGTCTTGCCAACTCCAGGCTTTTCAGAAGCTCCAATGATCGCAATCGATTTGGGAGAAAAGAAGATCGAGTTTGACATGAATCAAAAGCATCTCAGGATGGTTATAAATGATTCATCCAGTATCTTTTTTAGTGGTGAACTGCAAATACAATATGTTGCCAGTGGCAAGCGGTATCTGGATGCTGATAATAGTACCAGCAATCATCGCATTTGTCTTTGGAATATGGGTATTTTATAGTGTGATGACTAATTTATCTAAAGTGGAATCATCAAGGTTTGCTGTTGTGGGCCCTGACACGGTCAGAATGAAGGTTGACCGCCCTGAGGGCTAAACACACGTCTTAACGATTGTAAACCCTAATTCAAGATGCATGCATGAAAGTAAACTTCAGAAATTGAGAGTCAAAATATATGGTTACTGTGTCACAAATTACAAACCATATCGTTACTGTTAACACGGGAGATTCTATTCCGCGATATAAGTGTAGGTTTAGCGTTCAATAATACTCAAGAAATTCTTCAAATTTCTATAAGAGTAATTGTAGCACCAATGTATGAAAAACTATTACATCGAAATGATTCTAAAATCATTAAGATTATTGAAACTTTTGTGCCCTAGCACGACAATTAAGACGAAGTTAAAATGATGATTTGAAAAGTAACCTTTATTTTCAATTAGAAAACTTTCTACAGTGCATTGAGTGTAATAAACGAGTTGGTAGATGCTGAAATGGACAGTCTGATTGCAGACCTCCAGACCCTAGTAAGGCAGCCCAGCGTTTCTGCAAAAAAGCAGGGCCTAGTTGAATGTGCCAACT
>JALZFS010000030.1 GCA_030861405.1 Thermoproteota archaeon
CTGGATAATACCATTGATAGAATTATTAGACACTTACCCAAAGTTGACATATGAGTGAAATCAATAAAAAGATTATTGGACCTGTAAGTAAAATCATTGAGAAAAATAGTTTTGCATTCTTGGCTACTTTGATGGAAGATGGTTCACCACATGTTTCACCTGTTTGGATCGACATCGTAGATAATATCATACTTATTAATACTGCCAAAGGCAGGATAAAGCAAAGAAACGTATCTAGGGATCCTAGGGTTTCCATATCGCTTATAGACGATGAAAATCCTTACAGCATGGTAACAATAAGAGGAAAGGTGATAGAGCAAACTAGCATCGGCGCTGATGAACACATTGACAAACTCGCTAAGAAATATCTTAATACAGAGAAGTATCCTGGACACTCGCCAAACTTGGAACGAGTAATCCTTAGGATAAAGCCTGAAAAGATATTTTATCTTCCGCCAAGGTATGAACAATATCTAAAGAAAAAGGAGTAGGTATTAATTTTATTTTATCTTCTTTTTTGCAATCTTCAATATTATTATGAAGGAAAGAATAAATAGACACCTTAGAAACTACTCATAAATAACTGAACACCAGATAGCATATATTTCTCTTAATTTTCCTTTACCTATGTTATGACCAGAAACAACAAAAACAAAACTCATGCATATAGCGCAAAGAGATCAGGAAGCAAAAAATACGCCAAAGCTGAGAGACGTAAGAGAAATAAGCCAAGAGTATAGTATTCTCGGTTTGCCAATTCAGTCTAGCGAAAAAAGTGGCATGACGTTTGGTTGATTCAAAGTTGCAAATGCATAGAATTATCATATAACATAATTTGCGAGTGCCACAAACAAAACAGATCTAAACTAGAAGACTAATACATGCTTGCGTGCTTCTCTTTAATGCGAGTAGGAATAGTTATTGAGTCAGAGATACCTCAATGTAAACATCGTCAGGTATCTTTAACCTCATCAGCTGTCTGATAGCCCTATCATCGGCACCTAGGTCTATGACTCGTCTATGGACTCGAAGCTCATATTTGTCCCATGTATTCGTTCCCTGCCCACATGGAGATTTTCTAGTAACAACCTTCATTTTTTTAGTTGGCAGAGGATGGGGGCCTTTGAGCTTGATGCCATTCTTCTCCCCTATCCCTTTAATTTCCGAACATACTCCTTCGAGCGTCAAAAGGTTAGTACTAGTAAGTTTTATTCTTGCTTCTTGTGGCATGTTCTTTGTTCACACATTCACTTCTTGCCGGGGTCATATTTTTCTGTTATTCCCTTTACTACTCCTGCGGCAATAGTGGTACCCATGTCCCTTAAGGCAAACCTTCCAATTTCGGGAAACTCCTTGAATGTCTCAATTGCAAGTGGTCTGACTGGTTTTATTCTTACGATTGCTGCATCTCCAGTCTTCAAGAATTTTGGTTTTTCTTCTACAGTACCACCTGTTTTCGGATCGATCTTTGCAATAAAGTCAGAAAGTGTTGCTGCAACTTGAGCAGTGTGTGCATGAAGCACTGGTGTATATCCTGGAGCCATAGCTGTAGGGTGATGAATTACAATAATCTGTGCCTCAAATTCCTTTGCTACAGTTGGAGCGCTATCAGCTGGGCCAATAACATCGCCACGCTTTATAGCCTTTCTATCTACACCTCTAAGATTGAAACCTATATTGTCACCTGCTTCTGCAGAATCCATCTGAGTGTGATGAGTTTCAATTGATTTAACTTCTCCATTAACACCAGCGGGCATTACTATGACCTTCTCATTTGTTTTGATCTTACCAGTTTCTACTCTGCCAACTGGCACTGTACCTACACCAGTAATCGAATATACATCTTGAATGGGGATCCTTAGCGGTTTGCCAATTGGTTTTTCTGGTGCCTCAAATGCATCAAGGGCTGCAGCAATGGTTGGACCTTTATACCATGGCATATTCTCAGATTTCTTGACTAGATTGTCGCCTTTCCATCCTGAAGTTGGAATGAAATTTACTTTGCTGGTATTATAACCAACCAACTTTAACATTTTCTCCACAGTATCCTTAACTTCTTTATACCGTGCTTCAGAATATGTTACATCATCCATCTTGTTAAGTGCAACGACTATTTGAGACACCCCCAATGTTCTTGCAAGAAATGCATGTTCTCTCGCCTGTCCACCTGGTTCGGTTGCTGCCTCTGTTTCACCTGGTTTGACTGAAACTACTAGTATCGCCACGTCTGCCTCAGATGCTCCTGTAATCATGTTTTTAATAAAGTCTCTATGCCCTGGCGCATCGATCAAAGTGTAAAAGAACTTTTGAGTTTCAAACTTTTGAAATGCAAGATCAATAGTTATTC
>JALZFS010000035.1 GCA_030861405.1 Thermoproteota archaeon
GATTCAAAAGATGGAAGGCTGTCCTGCTTAGGCCTCTATTTTTGATTTGATCAGGTTATAAGATAATAGTATTATAATCCAGCCTATAGCTGGCTCTGTAACTTACCGTTTGAATACTCTGGCTGTAAACTTCGTTTGATGACAATGGTAATAGCTATTATCGCTCCTTGCCATTCCTTCAAATTTGAGATTAGCATCCAAGCCTTTTCCCACTTACAACTACTGCAGACGTCACCTTCTCTTCTTACCGTTAAATTTCCACAGCGAGGACATTTCTGCACACGTTAAGGGACTAGGAGTTGCATCATAAGAAAATCAATAGTTGCTGTCACGTTGAACTATATAGATCATAGTTAATAGCGTCTAGCTAGATGATGAATAGCTGATTGATATGCTTTCGTATAAAGCGTAGAATCTATGTACGAGAGGTCATAAAAACGAAGGTGACTTTTCGTGCATGTCCAATCATCCCACCATGGGATGCAGACACAAAATCGGGTAAGGAGAGCAAATCCAGGACTGAGCCGGAGCCCTTGACGGATGATTCTATAGCACAGAGTGCCTAGGTTTGACAGAACCTAAGACCTCGTATCGGCTTGACGAACTCAAGCCTACCCCACATTTTTTCGTCTGTTTAGGCAAAGGAAGTATTGTAGCGTCGGCTTAAAAGTTTACCTATATATCCGTATATACCTACAGGGTGCCTGCTAGTCCCAATAGTAGTCCCTTATTTTCCTTGTTCGAGGAGGGTAATACGGTTGAGAAAGTCAAGAAAAAATTGCCTCATTTGTTCTGGCTAGCAATGATTGATAGCTCACGCGCGGGAAAATCTGGAATGCAGATAGGTTCCGCTTGAGAAGCAGTAATCATTGCGCCCCTCATCCACAAATTTGGAGAACAAAATGTCAGGACAGACATACCGATTACTGAGCCAGAGGTAGATGTTATCGTAAATAATCATCCAATTTCAATAAAGACGATTACGGCTAAAACCATTGGAGCGGTTGTAAATGCAGTCTGGACCGTAGATGTTCAAAAGGCTAGAGAATTTGTTGCTAATTATAAACCCAAATGCGACGTCCTCTTAATTCAGGTTAATTATGGAGGCTCTGGAGTTTTTGCTTTCATACCCTTATCTGTACAAGAAGAGGTCTTCCTTAACCTGGGAAGGGACAAATACTTTTTGCTTCCAAAGCAAGGGACAAATCTACGAGGGGTTGAATTTAGCAAAGCTGCTATGCTAAGTCTTGTATCTCATCCGAATACTGTAAAAATTGAAATACCTTGGATTAAACCTACAGACAAGTATAATCAGTATAAACGCTGGCTAGATTACTGGGCATAGTCTACCGCAGAAGAGGAAGAAGCAAATTGTGATAGATTTGTTTGCTATAGATACTTATCAATTCTCTTAATCGCGGCATCGACATATTGTTTGTTTGTATCGTAGCCAACATAATTTCGCTTTAATTGAACTGCCGAAAGACAAGTTGTGCCTACTCCACAAAATGGATCTAATACAACATCACCCTTGAAAGTGTATAATTGAATGCATCTATATGGTAACTCTAAAGGAAAGGGAGCTGGATGACCTACTTTATTGGCTGATTCTGCGGGAAATTCCCAAATACTTTTTGTAAACGTTAGAAATTCCTCTTTTGATATAGTATTCCCTCTGTCTTTAGAGCTACGCGAAAAACTCCCTTTGGAGAAGATTAACACATATTCGTGAATATCTCTCAGTGTCGGATTAGATGCAGATTGCCAGCTTCCCCATGCAGTCGAAACTCCAGAACTGGCGGACTTATTCCATACAATCTCTCCTCTCATTAGAAATCCTATATCTAGCATATCTTGAATTATGAAACTGTGTAATGGAATGTACGGCTTTCTTCCCAGATTTGCTATATTAATACAGGCTCTTCCTCCCTTAACCAAAACTCTGTAAGTTTCTTTGAACACACTCCTAAGTAGCGTTCTATACTCTTCAAATGTCAAATCTTCATCATACTCTTTTCCGACATTGTATGGGGGAGAGGTTACCATGAGGTGAACGCTGGAATCTGGTAATTCATCCATCCTTTTACTGCTTTTACAGAATATCTTGTTGAGTGCGGCACCACTTTCTATTTTGTTGTATAGAGTTTCATCATGTTCACTACTAGTGCCATTATTATCTCCACTGTTATTTTTCATTAAATCGTATAATTTTCTTTTATAGAATTTTGAGGAATCGTGTCCCTCACGTTTAGATATCCCAAAACTTGAACTTTCCGTTGAAATCCTTTTCCTAATCTGTTCATCTTTCATGTCAAAGGTCTCCTCGCTGCCATATTTTCTATCTTAGTCATCCATCTATTATCTCCCTCAACTACAATCCCATAAGCTTCAGCAGGTGTCTTTCCGTTTAGATCTTCATGTGGACGCACGTAATTATGGTATATCTGGTAACCTGCTAAAACTGGAGTGTCAACCTTCTTTAACCCTCGCATAACTTTTTCTCTATCCCTGACCTTCCCATTCATTCTCTCTATCTTATTGTTGTTTTGTCTCCTTGTAGTCTGATGTGCTTAATGTGCTTAGTCCTTGGATTCTTGAGTGAAAAATTCGTTCTTGTAAGCAATGTGAAAGTTTGGTGCTCCATCGCTAATCAAGACATTGGGTTTCTTGCCTGCTCTCTCTTTACCTTCCTTAAACAAAGGTTGAATGTCACTTGTATTCTTGCTGTCTGCTACTTGTTGGGCTATCCAAAATCTTGTTTCATCGTCCATCAGAGCAAATAGATATTTTGTGTTTCCCTTGACCTTTAAGTATAGTTCATCAGTCCTCGACACGTCGGATACATTAGGCTTATTTTGCTATAGGTATTCCTCCATCAGCCTAACATACTTGTTAATCCACTTGTAAACCGCCATGTTGCTAACATTTATACCTTGTAACTTCAGAAACCTTTGGACGTTTCGAAACGTCTCTCCAGTAAAATACAATTGCATTGCAGAAGTAATCGCTTGCAGCGTTGCACACATCTTTTCAAAACCTAAGTTAATAGTGAAGTAGCGTCCACAATTGTTACAACGATATTTTTGCTAGTAGTAGCGGTAGTTGCAGAAGGAGTAGGTTCCTTGGTTTTACCGTCTTGGGACATTGTTTGTATCTCTTATAGGTCTCTAGTATAAAAACCCCTAGGGATTCAACCGAAATTATGTATTTCAATACGATGATTGGTGCTTGAAGAGTCTGAGAACTAATACATTACACTATTTAGATAAAACAGTCCAGATGAAATGGGCTCGATTTCTATTGGTAAGCCTTCAGCTGTGCCTTTACTTTTGATTCTCGTGGTGCTTGCAATAAGCGTAGGAAGCTCTGAGCCTAAACCATTTGTATGAGTTTCATCTACTAACCCCGAAGACCCGCGGCTCCTCATAATGTCAAACGACAGTTTACAGCCAGATTATTCAAACGGTAAGTTTACAGAGCCCTATAGCTCTTACGTATTACATCGGATTGCCTGTGAAACCGAGTGTGTAGCCAGGAGCTCAAGTGTGCTTGTGTATGTTATATATGCAGACGACGATTCTGGCAAAGGGAGAATGGATATATTGTGTTATATATGAACTGACAACATTAAACAAAAGTATAATTGTATATCTCTTAAGGTCATCATTATCCGTAGGGAGCTGCACTACTATATCAGTACACGCCAAGTTTTTCTCAGCACAAATTATAATTAAGGTATTGCCTGCTGATGCTTTGCATAAATAAATGAATGACGACAGCATATGGAACCCGCCAAAAAAAAGACTTATGCCAACCATTGAGGATATCGTCAACGCACAGGAGTTGCTCGCGGGGAGAGTTCGAAAAACCCCCCTTCAGACTTCAAGAACCTTCTCCGATCTTGTGGGGGCGAACTTATTTCTTAAGCTAGAATGCCTTCAGGTGACTGGGTCTTTTAAAGTACGTGGTGCCTTCGTCAAGATCAGTAGGCTCTCTGACAGGCAGGCAAGTTATGGAGTAATTGCAGCATCCGCTGGCAACCACGCCCAAGGAGTCGCATACGCAGCTGCAGTAAAAAAGATCCCTTGTACAATTGTCATGCCAGAGAATGCATCGCCAGCCAAAGTAGCTGCGACAAGGTCATACGGAGCCAAAGTAGTTCGTCGTGGAACAAATTATGACGATGCATGGGAGGCTACACAAGAGATTGCCAAAACAGAGGGCAAGACAATAATTCATGCTTTTGATGATCCTGATGTTATTGCAGGCCAAGGTACTATCGGTCTTGAGCTTCTTGAAGATCTGCGTGATGTTGATAGGATATACTTGCCAGTCGGTGGGGGAGGTCTTGCTTCTGGCATAGCAATTGCAGTTAAGTCGAGAAAACCAAATGTCAAGATAATAGGCATTGAATCAAAGGCATTTCCAGCCATGAAAGAATCGCTTGCGAAGGGCTCTCTTCAGCGTATAAAACATGGCTACAGCATAGCAGATGGCATTGCGGTAAAGCAGCCAGGTGAGCTTACACATCAAATACTAAACAAGTACCTAGATGATGTTGCACTAGTTGACGACACCGCTATAGTAAAGACGATGTTTCTCATGATGGAGCGAGCAAAATTGGTAGTCGAGCCAGCAGGAGCAGCTAGCCTAGCCTATCTGCTATCTAATAATGCCTATATGGGCGGTAGGAAGGAGAATGTCACCGCAATTCTGTCGGGGGGAAATGTCGACATGTATCTGTTGGGACAAGTCGTAGCAAAGGGCCTGATGCAAATGGGTAGATTGCTCAAGCTCTTTATCCTATTGCCAGACAAGCCTGGTGCACTTAAAGGTGTGGTAGATGGAATTGCAGAGTTGAGTGTCAATATAGTCGAAGTGGAGCATGACAGGTTGAGCGCACATATCCCTGCTGGAACTGCAGGCGTTTACCTGAGTCTTGAGCTTGAAGATGAAAGACACGCTCAGCGGTTAATAGAGTTTCTGAAAGAAAAAGGAATTGAGTTCAAGGTTATTGGTTAACTATGTGACATAGTTGTACTCCCTTAAGCCTGCCTTGTCGGCAGTGTTGCCGCCGACCTTGACGAGCACAAACTCCTCATGAGCGCGGACAATCGAATCGTTAAAGTTGCGCTTGTTCCTGTGGAGCATTTCGTATTCTTGCATGCTGAGTTTTTGTCTTGGGCCGATTTCTGTGTCCAAATCCATCTTGCTCACTATATCTCTGTACTGCGATTGTACAGTGCCACTGAAGACCATTGCACTACTGCCGCTCCCATAAGAACCAAAGCCGATCCTCTTGTGTTCTAGATCTATTCCTTTCTTGAACTCAAACTCAAGCATACTCCTTAGGCCCATGTACATGGATGCAGTATACAAATTACCAATGATTGCAGATGCTTCAAGCGAGCTAGCCATCTTCTTCTCGTATACTTCATTATAGAATGATGTCTGCATGAAGGCACGCCTGAACTGCTCGTCAGCCTTCATGAACTTGGTGTCCGCAAGGATAGACTCGATAGTTCCACGAGGATCCTTCGGCTGGGGCTCTGGCATCCCGACCTCTTTGATAATATACTTCCACCTTGGAAGACGTCGCCACTCATGCCTTAGCAGATATGCAAGTGCCTTCTCGCCCATCCTTCTATAAGGAAGGTGCACGGCAAAAAAGTCAATGTGATCAGTTATCGATTCGCCATCCTTGAGTTTAATAAGCCCCGTCCTAATTGCCTTTTCCTTGTATGCATCAAATGCCTTTCTAACTGATATCAAATATAGCAAATTTGAGTAGCTACCATTTACAAGGGGTGTCTCTTTACCAAATGGACGATAAAAATCATATTCGTTCTTGATTGTTGTCGAGGGGACCTTTGGATCAAAGGCCAAAAGCCGGGGATTCTCTTTTACCAAGAGGGCAACTGAACCTGCACCCTGAGTGTATTCCCCGGTAGAACCAATGTCGTATTTTGCTATGTCACTCACAACCACAATGGCTGCTTTACCGTTATTTTCATTAGCTCTTATCCAGTTTGCATTGTCATAAAGCGCATAGGACCCACTTACGCAGGCAAATTTACATTCAATACCACCGGCATGCTCAAACGAGCCTTCACCGTAGATCTGTTCCAACATTCCAATAACAAAAGAATTCATCGCCTTCGACTCATCGAGTGACGACTCAGTGGCAACATAAATCCTTCCAATATCTTCTGGATGAAGATGGTTCTTCTGCATCAATCTGACACATGCGTTTGCAGCCATACAAGCAGAATCCTGATTAGTGTCAGCAATGGCCATCTTCCTGATTCCTATACCGTACTCTAACTTTTGGGGATCCATGCCTCTTGCTTCGGCAAAATCCTTGTAATCGATATAGAGTTTAGGTATATAGATGGCAAGATCGTCAATACCTACAACTGACATTCTGGATTCCAGTAGTGCCGGTAGTCATTTAAAGGTATTTCTGAAAATATTATTTGATCTGGATATATCAATTTATTTGATCAAATTCTATGGGAGATCTTCCTCCCCTGGGATTATCACAATAATATCAACACATTTAAATTGTTAATGTGTTATACTGTTTCTACATCGACCAAACCGATGGGGAACAAACGGTCTGGTTGGAGTGCGGTAGATGAGAAGCTCCGCACTTCGCCAGACTATTAATTTAGTCAACAACTCTCATGTCAATCTCGTCCTATGCATTTTTTACTGCAAGCAAAAAAGATCATCATATATTAAAAGTCAATCTCTATTACCAATTACAGGCAGCTTTACGTACAAGCACCTTACCCGTAGCTTTGATGGGGTCATAACATAGGCAAACCGTGGCAGCCTCTCCTTTAGATTGAATAGCGTTTCTTGTAATTCAATGCCCTGTACTCCACCTTGAATGTTAATCTTAACCAGATCATCATATCTATTCTTAACTTTGGTCGTTACATAGCTCTACCCTACATCAAATTGATCTATATTAAGCATTACCTTCCGGGCCGTAACAAGGGCGTCCGGAATTTTTGGATATAAATTCTCTGAGCTTGTCATTAAAAATAATATTCAAAGGCGTAAGCTTAATCTTATTCTTGCAAATCTCTGCAGGATGATGATCATCAATGCGCTGCCGATGATTATAAGGGGCGCAACTGCTGTCGTGACTGACCCCGTGGGAAACTCCGGGACAACTACTGCACCTCTTGCTACTCCGTTTCTTGTCTGGTCTGGGGGCGTTCCGCCGCTTGCAATCCCTGTGACTTGGACTTCCATTCGGTAATTTTCATTTGCAGGGAAATCAATTGTCTGTGTATCAGTGCCACCCTTTGCAACAAGCCCTGTCTTGCTATATACCTGATTGCTCTTGTTATCCAAAATACGCAGGTTATAGTTTACATCATTTGTTATTCTGTTTCCAGAGAAACCATCAGAGAATGTTAGTGTCAAAGTAGATTGACTATTGGCATTCAGTTGGCTTGGCGCCCATTGAGCTAGTACATTGATGTTTCCTGAATCAGTAAGCATTTCGCCTGATGTCTGCGCATTTTGGCCAGTAGCTGGCGCAAGAGTAAAAGTCATTCCAGAAGTGTTTCCAGAAACCTTTTTGGCCATATTAAGAACGTCGTTTTTGTTAAGTAGATAGTGAAGGGTTAGGTCTTGTTGCGAAGAGTAAGGATCGACCGCAAGCATCCTTCCAGATATCGGATTGCCGTTGACTGTAGCGATAAATGAGGAGGCATCTCCTATTCCTGTAAGTGATTTTGGAATTCTGACTTCTTCGTGAACAAAGATGTTTGTGCTCTCAATTCGTGAGGCGTTCCAATCAAACGGCATAGACCATGTGAACTGCTCCTTGCTAGGATCGAAGTTAAAGTTTTGTATTCTATCATAGTATGATATTATAGTAGGGTTATATGATTGTCCGTGATACTGTATGCTTCTATTAAAGACATCACCTACACTAAGCCATGAGTCAAACTTGGGCATATTTTCATCTGGAAATATGTTGCGGATACTTTGGATTCCAAAGATGTCTATTTTGAGATGGTATATACCCCCTTCCAGGAAGAGGGGCCCTTTGATGTTTATTGTTCCTCCTGGGTCTGCAACCCACGCGTTAAGGAATTGCTCCTGTGTCCCAAAGATCTGTAGGTTGCCTTCTGCGGGCTGAACTTTCAGTCTGAGCAAACCGCTTTCAGTGTGAAAGAGAGTGCTTGGCATTACAGTCACCGCATCTTTTCCAACTCCCTTTTCAACCGTGATGAAGAATGTCGTAAATGGGATTGTCTGATTGTTGTTTGCATCATAGAGTCTGAAGAGTAGGTATGCATCATTTCTGCTTTGATCTGTCAAAATAGGAGGATTCACCTTTACAAGCAGCTGAGCATTCTTGCCACCAAGCGACGCACTAAATGTTTCTTGAGTCAAACCATCTGCAAAAGCCGTATGGTTTGTCAATATGGTTGCAATTATTGAGAAAACTGCAAGAACCACAGCAAAAGCAAAAGAGATAACCTTTTGTCTGCCTGCTTGCACACCAGTGACTTTCTTCGCAAGTATATTTAATTCTTAAGAAGAAAGAACTCCTATAATTTAATTATCTCGTTGCAGCTATAAGGAGCAAAGTGTCACGGACCCAGATCGCTATTATCGCGTTGCTCGCCGCTGGGGCGGTCGTCACCATAGCCTCACTGGCTTTTGCAATACCATTAAGGCAGGATAGTTCGATTACATCTGCCACAAACCGCTCCAATGTTGCCCCGTTCAATAACGTCGGTGGGCAGCAAGATCCACAGAATCTGAGGCCTCAAAATAACACGACCCCGATAAGAAACGTAATCTACAATGTAAAGTTCGAGTGCGGCACAATTTCTGGCAATGAGGGGCCTCTCAGGCCGGGTCATTATGACACCGACATTGGAATCTTGAATAAACAGAGCATGCCCATTAAAATTCAATGGAGTATCACGGCAAATGATAGTAAGAACACAAATTCGATAATAAGGATGCTTGAGCCTCAAGCTTCTATCCGCATAGTGTGCAAGGATTTGTACATGCTTCTAGGCAATAATCAGAAATTTGCAGAAGGATTTGTCATAATTAATTTGCCTCTTGAGCCGGGACTTTTAGCATCACTATCAAATGGAACTCAACTACTTGATCACAATTTCGAAAACATCAACAATTTCCTAGAAGTACAGGCTTTCTATACTGCTAACGCTCTTGACCAGCTTCCTCATGAAGTGCTTGTCGATAAGATTACATTTTCAATACTAAATGATAGTAGTGGCAAGATTCCTACAGAACTTATTAATAAGACTCTCGATATGACTTTGCCATCCATACTAAATGAGATATCGGATCCAGAACGAAAGGTCAAAGATATGTTAGCTGAAAGATATGCATTGTCATCTCAAGAGCTTGCCAGTTTGCAGATACAAATCAGAAGTGTAAGTGTAGGTGTGGGAAGCATGATAGATGATCATGCGATTTCCTTGTCCACTGTTCTGCCCCAGGCAAGCGGATAGCAGTGGGCTTGTATAAAGAAACAATATATATATTCTCCTGCACAGCTCTCTGTCCTATGGCTAACTTTACTCTTCCTTCCTTGCCTTACTCGTATGATGCACTAGAACCACACATAGATGCAAAAACTATGGAAATTCACCATACCAAACATCACCAAGCATACACTGATGGTCTAAACAAAGCCCTTAGCAGTCTAGGGCCAGAATGGCAGAACAAGAATGATATTGTTGAAATTTTGAAGGACGTTGATTCTATACCGGAGACCGCAAGGAGTGCAATCAACTTCCACGGAGGTGGTTATAACAACCACGCGATTTTCTGGAATATCATGAAAAAGGATGGCGGTGGAGAGCCAGAAGGCGAGCTCGCAAACGCAATCAAGAAGACATTTGGAAGCTTCAATGACTTTAAGGATAAGTTCTCAAAGGACACTGTGGCAATACAGGGAAGTGGCTGGGGTTGGCTTGTATATAACCAGAATACAGGAGGCGTTCAGTTCATAACTATGCCCAACCAGACCAGCCCCTGGACAAAATGGAAAACAGAAAAGCTCATTCCTCTATTGGGTCTTGACGTGTGGGAACACGCTTACTACCTCAAATACCAAAATCGCCGTGCAGACTACGTAGCAGCTTGGTGGAATGTAGTCAACTGGGATGAAGCAAAGGGAAGATTTCAGCAGGCTCTGCAAAAGTAACTACTCCCTCTCCTCTATTTTTATATTTTTTAATAATATTTGTATATAACACATCTGAAAAAGTATCTACTTTATCGTATCACCATCTGAAATGCATGCTTTCTAGCATACAAAAGATGTAACTCATATTTCTATGTTCATACTCATCAGCTAGTGCTTCCTATGAAACACAAAATTGTACGCCGTTAACTCTTACGCATATCTATGAAATTGACGAAGCCATAGTTCTCGCGAGTAGTTCTGCTCACTGCCATATTGTAATCGTAAATTTTTTTAGAATATTCTTGGAGCACTGGTAGCATGCCATCCACCGAGGCTTCAAGATAAAAGCCTGGGCAATCTCCTGTGAACTGAAAGGTAGCATGTACCACTGGCTGTCCGTTTGCATCAACCTCGAGCCATGATGCAAAAGGGTACAGCCAGCAGACGCCCGGCTTGTCTGGATGAATACTGCAGCAACCCTTATCGTCCAAAAACCTGCAGGGAAGCGGCATCCCGTCTTCCTCTGGTTTCTCGTCATGTTTTCTTTTAAGCGAGATCATGCTCAATGTTGTTATTACATTGCCAAATGCTTCCTGCTCATGCCAACTAGAGATCGTTGTCTCATTCCTTACAAATTGTGCATTTGATCTATACCCTACTTTTTTTGCTACCTTGTTAATATCATCCTTTGTCAATGGCAGCCTGCCTTGGCGTTCGCAGCAATTGTGGCAGTCAGGCCATAAGCATCTCCATAATACATATAGGCCATCCTTTGACAAAGTTGGTATGTGGAAAATGACGCCTCTAACAGTTACAGGTGTGTCCAATACGTCCTTGTACCCGCCTGTCTGGAAATCGTACAATTTTGGATGTATTTTCCATTTTCTGGAAAGAAGATCAAGTGCCTCCTTGATTGCATCGCTGTCATGATAATGCTGCACTGTGTGATGAGTTATAAAGCCGGGAGTTTAAACGTACCTAAAATTGCTTAGCCCTCAGCACGAGCAACCGATAAAGAACCAACAGGCGCCGGAGCTTATTAGGCGAGGAAAAGGCAAACATGCATCTTCGACTGAGAGTCGCCGAATGGTTTGGGAAAACGTAGTGTGGCCACTTGTGCTAGAGACAGGCAGATCTTACTTTACGTTACATGAATATCATGCAAAAAGGGATTCTCTCTGCAACAAGAACGGGGTCTCGCCTTCAAAAGTCGCAGGCGGATTTGTTTCATTGTTGGTAAAAGGTATCATAATCCGAAACAAGAATATTTATTCAATACACTATCGCCTTATCCCATACATGAGGAAGAAGGCTCATCTAGAATATGGTCTGGTTATCAGGGAAGTCAATACTAAGCGTTAAAATATCCGGTCAAACAGTCGGCTTGATGTAGCTCGTGTCAGCCCGGTCGAACCCAACAGAATTGGGTGCCGAATCTAGTGGCCAATCTCCAAGGTTGAGGGCTAGGGATTCCAGGCTCTGGATCTCATAAGGGAGAAAAGAAACCTGGAGACAGCAGTTCGAATCTGCTCCGGGCTACTATTTCCTCTCTAAATTCTTGGGCCCGCTTCTATTATCTCCTTGGGTATATCGCCGAATTTTTCGAAGTTCTTGACGAATAGCGCGGCAAGGCGTCTTGCGGCTGCATCATACTTGTCCTTATCGGACCAAGTGTTGCGAGGATCCAGCACTTCATCAGGCACGCCAGGACATGATGTGGGCATGTTAAGGTTAAATATTCGATGGTGTTTGGTAGTAACCTCTTCAATCTTGCCGTTGAGTGCTGCGGCGACCATTGACCTTGTGTATACCAAGCTCATTCTTCTTCCTATGCCATATGGTCCGCCCGTCCACCCAGTATTAATAAGATAAACTCGCGTCCCGTGCTCTGTTATCCTTTTACCAAGCATTTGAGCGTACTCGGATGCATGTAGTGGCATAAATGGAGCCCCAAAACATTGCGAAAAAGTTTCCTTTGGCTCAGTGATGCCACGCTCAGTCCCAGCAAGCTTGCTTGTGTAGCCAGACATAAAATGGTACATTGCACCTTGCTTTGTCAACTTAGCTATTGGAGGCATGACACCAAAAGCATCTGCCGTAAGAAATACAATTATTGTCGGATGCCTCGCAGTGCTTGGGATTACCGCGCCGCTAATATAGTCTAGAGGATATGCGACCCGTGTATTTTCCGTAAGGCTTCCGTCATCGAAATCTGGCTCTCTTGTCCCATCATGCATTACGACGTTTTCCATGACCGAGCCAAAGCGGATTGCATTCCAGATCTGTGGCTCGTTTTCCCTCTTTAGATTGATACACTTAGCATAACACCCTCCTTCAAAATTGAAAATACCCTTGTCCGACCAACCATGCTCATCGTCACCTATAAGCCGGCGATCTGAGTCAGCAGATAGCGTAGTCTTACCAGTTCCAGAAAGCCCAAAGAACAATGCTGCGTTGCCAGCTTTGTCCACATTCGCGGAACAATGCATTGGAAAGACGCCTTTTTTTGGTAGGACAAAGTTCATAACAGAAAACATCGCCTTCTTGATCTCACCGGCATAAGATGTCGATCCAATCAGGATCAATTTTTTCTTGAAGTTGATAATGATAAACGTCTCAGTTCTGATACCCATTTCGTTTGGGTCGGCAGTAAAATCATCGCATGAGAGTAAAGTGAACTGTGGCTTATGATTTTCCAACTCGTCGGCCTTAGGTCTAATGAATAGCTGCCTGGCAAATAGGTTGTGCCATGCCCTATTATTGATTATTCTTATCGGCAGCCTATTGTCTGGATCTGCTCCTACAAAACCATCAAAGACAAAAAACTCCTTATCCTCCACGTGCTTTTTCATCCTGCGCCATACCTTTTCAAAACTTTCTTTAGAAATTGGGTGGTTGACCTTGCCCCAGTCCACCGTGTCATTTGTTATTTCATCACGTACAATGTACCTGTCATCCGGCGACCTACCGGTGAACTTTCCTGTATTAACACTGAGCGCACCAGTAGATGAAAGGATGCCTTCTTTTCTTTTAATTATAATTTCGACCAACAAAGGCACTGATAAGTTGTAGTGGACTCTACCGAGCTTGATATCCATCTCTGCGAGATGTATGACCTGCCCTATAGTTATAATCTTTGGGTTGTACATAATACTATGCACTACAGCATTGTCCGACGGTTAGAACCATTTATTGCGCTAATAATAAGTTCTAGAAAGATCTTTGCTTCTCTATCTACTTTTTCCTGAATACTCGCTGTACACACATCAATTATTTACCTTCTTCTTTCTGGCCAGGAATCGACCTATTCTTTAAGTAAATGATGTCTGATGCCAATATTAGTAGAGATGCTGGTATGAGTAAGAGCTGACATGTTAAAAATTCTCTAGTTAATTGTCTTCTGCATTTGAGGCAGCGTAGAAGCTGAACAGACGTGAATGAAAGGTAGTGGTATTTCTCTCTAATGAGCTAGCGACTGAGATCTCTTGAGGCTAGGTGAATCGACGAGCTATTCGCTCCAAGATAAACCAAAAATAGGTCTTCTGCAACACTTGTACTTAGAGTTAACACAGCACAACCGTGCAACTATGCTTCTTTTCCTCTAAATGTTGTCAGCTAAAAACTACAAATATCATGAACGATGAACTTCCTTGCAATTGCTTTGATTTTGAGAGTTTCTATTGGCGTTATCAATAGTTATACGCGGTCTCTATCAACAGTAACATGTGATATAAATCGAGTTTCAACCGATCGTGGTTTCTGTCTAATCTAGTTGATCGATTTGACTAAGAGCATTTCATGATAGATTAAATCGATTTACATCAACAATCCTGTTGTGTTCTATGGGTTGATTGAGAGATTATACCAAACATCCTATAGTAGCATTTACGCTCACACCTTTACAGTCCGTCATATAACTATGTTATTGATTTAGGACTCTTCTGGTTCTTTTATTGTATTAAAATTTCATGTGCCTGCCATTCCAATCTGGTGCTTAAACATCGTATTTTGCAGCGTCTGCCCAAACTCCTTCTGTGCCATCATTCACTATTTGGTCGTAACTTTTTATCCAAATATTGAATTAGAGTTTGCTTGTGTGAGTGCGATATATGAAAGGACTTAGCGACACTTATTTGCAGCAATTGATCCAATACCATTCTTGGAAACATCCTCTAGCTTTAATATAACTCACTACATTACGTTCATGTCATCATTCAACTAATCTAGAATCTTTAGTATCATTGAATTCAAATTTTTTAGATTAATCAACATATAAGCCGGCCGATCCACCGCTGGGTTATTTGAGTCCAATATCAAAGGATATTGAAGGAAAACGTACCACTCTTCTACCCAAAAAAGCCCTACGAGCGAGGGATGGTTTCTATCTGATCCGATGCAACAAGACTTCTGCTGTTTGCTATTGATCTTTCACTTCTATTAGATCTTGGCTGCAAGATGACAATTTGCACTTGGCTGTATCAATGCTGTCTCAATGCTTTTTTGATATTTTTAGCCCTCTTGGCCAAAATCTCGAGAAACTCTGTAAACTCCTCCTCAGTAGCGCTACGCTTTAACGTACGTCTTGTTTGGTAGTGAAACGAGTTATAGATGCGTCCGATAGCAATCCCGAAAGCAAAATCATCCTGGCTTTCTACGGGAATATGGTATAAGTTATGCTGGATCCTTAAAATTTCATGTGCGTTTGATATTGTTTCATCTATCTTGGCCAGGACCGCCCTTCTTACTCTAGCGTTCATCACATCCTACACTTTGGTTTCAGTTATGCATTATAAAGAAATTTGTGTGTGATCCATTGATTAGTTTATTTTCCTGTTGAAAACTTGTGTATCTCTAATGCATCAGCATGTTGTACACCGTATGATCTCTCCTCGAATATTCAGATTGGCTTCTCTTTGGGTTCATGCGGAAAGTATATTGTATATGTACATAGCACTCGGCCGCAATCCTATCAAAACAAGCCGTACTCAGACGATCTAAGATCTGATACTAGGTTGAAGTGGACCTTATCCTCCAGGTTATTTAGCTTCACCCGCCGGTTTAGCCAATTCACAAATTTTTGCTCAAGTGAGTCGCCCTTGACTCGCAATACGCTGCTCCCTGGCAACTGTGCAAGCCGTCTTGCCACATCCACATGTATTGTTAGGATGTAAAAGTTCCATCCAAACGTCGGCTCGGCTGAGCTTATATGTATATCTGACTTATTAGCATGAACCATCCTCAGAGCTTGCACC
>JALZFS010000038.1 GCA_030861405.1 Thermoproteota archaeon
AAGCATTACGTTCAGCTGTATCAGCACATGAGCTAACACTGAATATACAGTAAGCCGTCTATCATGGTTTTCTAAGGTATCGTCCCAAATTATATTTCTTGTTAGTGGGACGTAAGTTTGACTCATATGGTTGATAATAAATGCATCAATCGCTTTTGCTGCTTCATGGAACCGGCAGCGAACAAATGCTTGAGTCACATCAGCTATTAACTGCTGTAGTTTCGACAGGAGCCACAGCTCTGTTGACCCAAGCAAGTTATTGTCAGTGACCCACTTGAGGGTATTTTTGTTCTGATCAAATCCATCAAAATCGCTGTTCTGCTTGAGGTATACATGGAGATTATGCAGTGTACTTAGTATCTGGTACGGCCTAGTCTTCATTTCTTCAAGACTAAAGTTGAGTGACTCTATAGGCGATGATTTCCACATAAAATACAACCTTACTAGGTCTACTGGGTTTTCACTCAGCAAACTGCTAGCCTCAATGACGTTCCCAAGGCTCTTGCTCATCTTGTTTCCCTTTTGGTCCAAGACATGCCCTTGGAAAAGGAATGACGTAAATGGTGCCATATTTGACTGCTTCATGATAATGTTTTCCATCAAAAGAGTATAGGCCCATCCTCTCGTCTGATCTATGCCCTCTGTCATGAAGGTAGCAGGAATAAAATCATTATATTCCTTATCAGTGAGCGATGCATATGGCGCAGCCCCACTGTTGTGCCAAGTATCAAGGACGAATGGCTCCCGTTGCATAAGAGCCCCACACTTTTTGCATTTTATTTTAACCCTGTCAATCCATGGACGGTGAAGCTCAAAGTCTGGCCCGTCGGGTAAGTCTGTTGCGTTCTTTATGATCTCAGCTCTTGAAAAGAGCAATTCTTTGTGAGAACAATTGCTGCATGTCCATATAGGGAGAGGAGTTCCCCATACTCGCTCCCTTGATATACACCAAGGATGCTGTTCTCTTATGATCTCAATATACCTGTTCCGTGGTGGCTCAAAAAAGTATTCCACACTCTCTGCTGCACTCAGTGGCATTTCTCCCAGCTTCTCAATTATATAGAAGTACTCGCGTCGTGCGAGCCATACAACCTTGTGATGAGAACGCCAGCAGGTCGGATACTGATGCTTTATCTTCCCTATCTTGATTGACGCCTTATGATCCTGCATAGCCTGCACGACTTTCATGTCGGCATCTCGGACGAACAGATCCTTGAAGGATCCTGCCTGTTCTGTAAAGATCACTCTATCGTCTATTGGTACAAAGATAGGTACATTTCTTTTGGCTGCTATCTCGAAGTCTTGTTCACCATTTGCTGGGGAGAGGTGAACAAGGCCACTTCCCGTTGCTGTATCAACAAAGTCGTCTGCAACAATAAAGTGAATTGACGAGGTGGCTGCGAGTTGTGCTAGTCCCGGTATCATGTGGAGTAGAGGATGAATATAGTGCAAGCCGTCCAGGCCACTTCCCTTAACTGTTTTTTCAACTGAGAAATCTTCGATACCAAATTCCTTCATAAGCTCATTCATTCTATCTGCACCAACAATCCATTGCTCGCCACTGTTAATGCGGACGAAATTATAATCAGCATTGGGATTTACTCCCACCATCTCGTCTGTAACAATTGTAAAAGGCATTGTTGTCCATACTATCAGATAAGCGTCATCCTTTTGGTCTGCCCAGCGTTCTTGTTGCACTTTATGTCTTTCTCCTTTTAGCTTGACTTTATAGTAAAATGATGGATCTTCAACATTTTCGTACCCTTGGTTCACTTCGGCGTTACTAAGCGACGTCTGGCATGATGGACAATACGCAACTACCCTAAACCATTCTTTTAGTACACCCATCTGCCATGCATTCTTTAAGTATTGCCATTCTCGTTCAATGTATTGGTTGTGGAATGTCCAGTATGCGTTTTGATAGTTAAACGACATGCCAAGCAGCTTGTCTGCAGCGACCCATTTTTCGTTGTACAAATGAATTATCTTTTTGCAGGTTTCGATTATTTTTTCAATTCCCACTCTCTTTACATTCTCTGCCTTGCTACCTGTTAGGCCAAGCTCCTTTTCTGCCTGTAGTTCTACTGGCAAACCTTGAGTATCCCAACCTGCTCGAAAGATAACTTTCCTTTTTTGTAAAGTGTTAAAGCGGTACCATAGATCTTTTATTATCCTCCCTCTCAGATGGCCGGCGTGAGGCTCTCCATTCATAGTAGGAGGGCCTTCTATATAGCTCACAAGCTCTCTGCCGGCCAATTCATTGTCCAATAACCCACCTAAATCTAGGCCATCAAGATAAGCTCGAACTGCGTTTTCAATTGACTTGGCGTTAAACTTGACACTGAAATCCATCTGTATGTGCGAATGTCGATAGTAATGCCTGTGTTTATATTTTTGGATAAAGGAGAACAATTCTTTTGATTATCCCCAGCAATTCTTTATTGCTATTTACACATTGATAGCTATCGATGGAATGTTAGTCAGAGAAGTTCTTTTTCGACGAGTCACTTCTATCAAGGCAGTCATGCTGGTCGCGGTTACTGGGATGGCTATGACATTACAGTGTTTTATATAGGATATTATGTCGCTCAGGCATGTAAGGCTGCTGATCGCATTCGGAGAGAAATGATTGAAAAATATTAGTTCATCAGATCTATTGGCTAAATCAAGAATAACGATCTCATATATTACATTATGCGGGTAAACCAACCACTTTGAGCAGCTACGTTAGATTATTTTCTCAGCTTATCATCCTTGTATATCCAACCAGTCTCCGCTTTCCAAAATGATAATTTTTTGAATCGTATTGCGCATACAACATATCCCTTATAACAAAAAATGGACGGAGGATCGACTAGAATGATTCTTTCTCTCGCTATCCTACTTTTGACCACCTTTCTTGCCTATCTCTGACATATGCTCTCTGTCTTGAGATACGGATTCTCCGCCCTTGCGGCCTGCCTCTGACAGTCCTTCTTTATCTGCAGCTCTTGCCTCTCCGCCTGCTTTTGCAACTCTTTCCTTTGTCTCTTCGTCTGCTGATGCTAAACCTCTGTTGTCTGATGACATGGCAGCAATCGTTAGACAAAATATTAAAAGAGAAAATACGCTCGGCCTAAAATATAAATTTGAATTTCGATTACAAACAATCTATTTAAGTTCATGAAAATTGTAAAAAACATAATATGTTTATATCGCCCACCATCAATCAGCAAGGAGAGAATTCTTACTCCAAACCTGAGCACCCAGCTCCACAAGAGATAACCCAACTCATAGAGACATTGAAAGCGTCATCATTCAAATCGGAAAGAGAACATGTGACAATACAGCGGCGACTGGGAGGTATTCTTAGCCGCAACTGATGATAATGGTGCAAGTTTTGGAGATACAAGTAACCTTAGCAGTACTGCAAATGCAAAGTCAGATAGAGCATAGATTGGAGGGGACAAAGGCAACCCGTCATTCCACATAATCGAAAAAATCCCGAAAACCAAAGAGGAAAGGGGTCTGCATACTGATGTAGGGAAAAACTTAATTTTAATGAGGGATAGCGCCTTGTCGTTTTATGCTGTCCTCAAATTTTGAAAGCCCAATGTTATCTATACTGATTTGAGCCCCTCTAGGGGCGCTGAAAGGTTAATGCTTGTAATTATGAACGCGCTATATCTAGAAGGTATAAACTTTGACTTGACCACATGTGTTAGACCAAACGTTGAGAATTTAGTAAATTCCTACGGGGACCAAATTCCCTCTACTATCATCAGAGCTGAAAAGGTAAACATATTAGAATCGCTTGAAGAAGCCGGCGTAAGCAAATCATAGAGAATGGAAATTATAATATAACTATTAAAAACACACATAGGGACACCCTGCCTTTTCATCATGATTCCTTTTCGAGAGATA
>JALZFS010000048.1 GCA_030861405.1 Thermoproteota archaeon
AACCTGAATTTTTAAGCATATGTGCGACATTATGCGCCGTGTAAAAGTTTATTCCAGAGTAAGACATTATTATCTGGCCAAATACATCTATTATTAGAGCTCCAAGAATTCCCTTATAAAATGCATCGTTTATACTATAAAGCCTCTTTTTGTAAAAGAGAAATAACGCGATTGAAAAAAGCACAAGTGAAGGGATCTCATACGGTCTGTGAAAGGGATAATTAATCACAACACCAGGAAATATTGCAAAGAATGAGATGGCTACCACACTTACCGCCAAGAATGCAAGCACAGATAGCGATAACAAAAGATGGGGTTCTAGTTTCTCCTCTTCATATTGGACTTCAGGATGGCTGAGTTGACGGTTACTGTTGTCATTATAGTTATCTGAAAGATTGATACTTTGAGAAATGTCCATTGGTTGCTTTGTGTGTTGCAAGACTTTGGGACCATATTTTGCAACAGCAATTACGAGCATCGCTCCAAGAAAGGTCCTACCGGCAAACCATGTCTGCGGTATGAAGTATTCTAAAAATCCGGTATTGCCTACTGCGCTATACGAAAATACCGCATGTAGAAAGTCTATGACTGCAATGGTAGAAAATCCGATGCCTACAAAGAGACTGAATTTTTCTTTAAGCGTATATGCTCTTGTTATGGAGTAGAATGCGACTATAGTTGAAAGTATGACTGCAAATATTTCGAAGTAAAAATGGTCAATATCTGATACTATCCAGGCCCTGGAATACAGTGTAGAATAGAATGTAATTAGCGATAGAACGATCGATGGTATGACAATATACTTAAAATGTACTGAGCCAAACACAGACAGTACAAGCCTTTTAGTCGCAATTTTACCTTCATGAAAACGGCCTAGTTCTTTTTTTCGCCTTTCTTCGTTATCTATCTGCAAGTAAGATCAAGAATATGCGGATTTTGCGATCAACAGTATGATTATACATCTGCTTATCCTGCCCTAGTTGCCATAATTGATACCTCCTCTAGTAACTTCGAATTATCTATTGGTTTTCTAACAATATGCCTTAATCCCCAGACAGGAGCTAGATCCTCTTTCTTATAGTGCTGATAATACTCGTCGAATTCTCCAAGGGCTGTAAGGAAGCAGACTTTGATATCTTTGTCTATCCCTAGTATTTTTTTATAAAGGTCAAAGCCATTCATTTTCGGCATTTTGATATCCAGAAATGCAAGGAAATACTCTTTCTCTACGAATTGGTTAAGCGCTTCCTGTGCATCTTCAAATGCATCAACGTCGTATCCATTCGAGGTCAAAATCGTCTTAATTGTAAAGGTAACGTCAGGCTCATCGTCTACAATCAAAATTTTTTTCCTGTCGCTCTTAGGACCATTAAATAACCTATAACCTCCGCTGTCTTTTTGACGGCCCAAGAATGCCATAGACGCCAAATATCCTTCAGTGAGGCAATTTAATTAACTTTCTGGAGAATATGCGAAATATCTTATATACGAACTAACTAATTTAGCATTCTAAGCCTATCTTAGAGTACCAGAACATACAATATGCTCCACCTGGGGAGGATAACGACAGATTTTATATTCGAGTCAGGCTCAATAGGTCCCAAAGGAGATTTAGAATATTATGCACTTTTACTCCATCCTTTTTCTTGGTTTTTGTAAGTACAACCTACAGCCTACCACAAAAATTCTCAGGCAAGTTGAAGGATCTAACCTGATATCAAATTATGTCACAGAGATCACACTTTCAACCAATAAGCCAAATGAAGCGCTGATCGTGGGCTTGTAGCACACAATTTGAATCTATATGGCACATGATACCATGAGAGGAAAAACTTGCCTTATAACCGGAGGTACCTCCGGGATCGGTAAGGAAATCGCAAGAGCTCTTGCCAAGATGGATGCAAAAGTCGTCGTTGTTGGCCGCAACAAATCTAGTTGTGAGGAGACGGTGCAAGAAATTAGGAGAGGTATTCTTCCCTACCTCCATACCAACAATAATCCGATCTCATATATGTTAGCTGACCTGTCTTCACAAGCATCAATCCGCAGGCTTAGTCAGGAATTCTTGGCTACTCATAGCAGTCTTGATGTTCTTGTAAACAATGCGGGTGTATTTCTTCCCAAACGTGCTACTACCGTTGATGGAATTGAATACACGTTTGCTGTAAACCACTTAGCACCCTTTCTCCTCACCAATCTTCTTTTTGAAAGACTCATGGCAAGTACTCCCTCTAGGATAATAACTACAAGCTCGGTAGCTTACAAAGGGGCACACATTAACTTCGACGACATACAATTCGAAGAAAGACGCTACAACGGTCTCAAGGCATATGCACAATCAAAATTGGCAAATATACTTTTCACAAAGGAATTGTCAAGAAGATCCGAGGGAACAGGCGTTACATCAAACTGCTTCCACCCGGGAGGAGTACGGACGAAGCTTGTGCGAACCGGCCCTTGGTATTATAGGATTATTTGGACAATGATAGGGGCGTTTCTCGTTACCCCCCAAAGAGGTGCAGACACAGCAGTATACCTAGCATCATCTTCGGAAGTTAAAAAGATAAGCGGAAAATATTTTGAAAAGAGAAAGCAGGCTAGTCTTTCCAAAGCTGCTGATGACAGCGAAGCAGCAATTAGACTTTGGAAGCTAAGTGAGGAATTAACCCACATCAAAACTGAGCAGTGGAACAAGAAACCTGGCCTCTAAGGATAAACGGTCATGAGTGTTAAATGATAATATATATTTCACCCTATTTGGGAGACTTGTAGAAAAGAAAAAGGGTGGTGGCAACCTAAACTGATAAAAAGGAATACCCATAGGCATGGCTCGGGTACTGCTAACGATAATATTATTCATCACGTGAATTTTCTAATTGTCATTAAATCCTGATGCTATCCTGATATTTGCCAATTAGTGTTTAGTAACTTTTGAAAGTAAGTCGAAACAGGCATTCCATTGAAAGGCTTACTTGCACACTGTAGTTTTCTTATCAGCCGGGCAGATTTGGGTAATATTTACAAGCCATAGCCATCTTGTTTTTGAATACGTTGCTTTAATTGCTGCTGGTTTTACGATTTGATGTACAACACAAAGGCAGCCTTATACCTTCCTGCCCTCCAGACAAGGTTGAACCGGCAAATAGCAGCAGCCTATGCAAAAGTCCAGGATAAAACACATCGCGCAGCTCATTTATGCTGTACTTTTGGAGTTATGCAGCAAAACGCTGCCACAGCCAATAAGAGCTCTTCAATTGAGCTAAATCCTGTATGCGACTTCTAAGACCACCACAATAACTTTTGGTCAATCAATGGTGTAGTTAAGCGACAAATTTTTGCAAAGGCGATCCAGAGGGTGAGTAATTCCTATTTGTGAGAGAGATAGCGTCATGGACAAGTATGAGAAATCAGCATAGCAATGTGTGTGACTGACCTTAAGAAAAGGAATAATGTTCTGTTGTTGAACGATTTGTATTTCATTTTGCTGAGGCAAAGAGTGCCAGAAGGTCATACCGCGAATTTATTCAAACCCTCAATCGGTTACTAAATCCTGTTCAAGGAAGCGGCCAGGTCGATTGAGGGCCAGTCCTCCATCAACATACACTACAGTCCCGGTGACATAACTTGCCTTAGGGGACGCCAAAAAGGTGGCAACTTGCGCAACTTCCTTTGGTTGACCTATTCTCTTGATAGGAATAACTTCTTCTTGCCAATTGTTGTTGGCAGATCGGTTGCGATCTTGCTCAGTTTCGTCAGATGATATGATGCCGGGTATTATACCATTCACGCGTATTCCAACCCTTGCCAGCTCTAGGGCAGCGGTTTTCGTAAGGCTTCTAGTAGTTTCTCTGGACGATGTATACAGGTCTACCCCCGATCTGGAAGAAGTAAAGGCGTCTTTTGATGGGGGCACACATTCCGGGCAATATGAAACATTGACAATTGAGTGATTATTATTTACGCTACGGGGAGTTTTAGTCATCCACTTTACGACTTCTCTTGTACAAATATAACCACCCCTTACACTATTGTCTGGAAATTCAAATTCCTCTAAAGTAAAATATGGAGATAAAGGCTTTTCCGTTTCGATATTGTTCGTAGAGTTGACTCGGTATGGACCATCAACCAATTCCAAATTATTAATTAGGACATCTATTCTGCCATACCTACTGACGGTTTGCTCCACTAAAGACTTGGCAACCTCTTCGTGAGACGTATCTCCCTCGACGGAAATAAGAGAAGGAGCATCATCTTTTCCACTAAAGGCCTTTCTAATATTTTTGGAAGCGTTATCCATAGCTGATTTATCTGTTCCGTTAATTGCTAGGCAATAGCCTTCCTTGGCAAATTCTAGAGCAATAGTTTGGCCTATACTCTTACACACACCGGTTACTATTGCAACCCTTTTGTCAGAATCAATAGCCATATGGGAGATATATTCACCACAAAACTATATTAGGAGAGTGGCGAAGAAGGTCACACTATATTCCAGGATCCATCAATAGCACCTTCATAGCATAATACCTACACAAATGGCTTAGGCTAGAGTAGGTAAACACCAACACGTATACATGCAAACTAAGGCAGGAAGATATCCAGAAGTCAAGACGCTGCGCGGTATTAGGCAAGAAAAGCAACGCTTGGTATCTCTCTTAACATAATCTTTGATCTGCCAAGTTAGAGTAGCGGAGAACATAAAACAATAACCATCCTCAAATTTGGGCTAAAGCCCTTCAAGGAGTGATACACTAAAAAGACTGCAGGTATAACAAGGTTGTCTAAGAGAAATCCATCTTAAAGACTGTCTTTGCTGTTTCTCTTTTGCTATCTTTAGAAAATAGAGATAGATAATGCTCAACAGATAACCTTCTATTGTCATACAGTACAAGTTCGATAGTTATTATGAACTCACCCCATCCCTGAGCTTTAAGCATAAACCCTTCGTTCTCATTTCTTTTGACAATATCCTTATTTGGGAAGGTAGGATGCAAATGATAGATTACCATTTTGATTTCCTTTCTGAATTTTGTAGGTTCTGTTTGAATAAAGATAGACCATTGAAATAGCTGTTCTCCAGAGTGTGTAATTACTCGCTCACTTGTATTCTTTACATTTATCTTAACAAGCGTATCTTCTCCTAGCGGCATAGCAGTTTGCCTTCAAGATTTGACAGTTCAGTCTTATAAACAGGAGGGGTACATTTTATGCATATAGCGTAGTTATTGTTATCGTTTAGAAAATAACTATAGGATTTGTTGTTGGCATCCTAGGTGAATATACTCTATCAAAACTGACAAAAAAAGGATACCGTCGAAATGGCATTTTCTTACTACAAAGTACCATTCTCTGCACGAACCCCCCACGGAGCGGTAGAGTCAATTTTTTATGCAGTCCAGACTATAGTAGAAGATGAGACAGGAAAGAGCTTAGGAGGGCGGGAGGAAGGAAAAGGATCAGAGGTTACATTAAACCAATGTTATTAGTAAAATAAAAAAATTGAGAGTTCAGCAGTCTAGGCACAAACTGGAAGCTTTTAGGGAAGATATCATTTTAATGATGTTCCCTTTTGGAAGATGTAAATAAGGCCGGCGAGGAGGTAGATGTAAATGACTCCTATTTTCTCGCTGCAAGGTATGCGAAGAATTCTTTGATTCAAAGACAAAGCCAAAAGTGCGTGTGGACAGGAGTCGCAGAATATAAGATTCAAAATAGGCTTAACAAGTTGATAGTTTCATCAAGCTCTTCTTCTTGGATTTATAAGACACTTAGGAAGATCTTCATCCTTTCTTTTACTCTTCAGAATATAAAAATTTGAGACTCATTTAATCACTTTGGGGTTGTATTCTTATTTGAAGAAGAAAACTTGAATGCAGAAGTAACTACTATCTATTGATTGAATTTTAGATTTAAAGAAACAAGGGCGGGTACGGCTGCAGCTGCTACTAAAACCCGCCCTCGTGCATAAATACATATCTACATGCAGATATCC
>JALZFS010000066.1 GCA_030861405.1 Thermoproteota archaeon
GTTTGTACTAGCCTATATTAATCACAATTTCATCCTATCATATAGCTTTTTCAATTGTTGTATGCTTAACTGACCAGGTGCGATAACCCTGTCCAAGCTTGCATATGTGAATGGTGCGTTTCCAGCAATGGTGCATAATATCCTTGAAATCACCCCCGCTTGACCCATTGCAAACAGAATTGGATGCAAACCTATGTCTATGTCATCGTACAGGTCTAAGATCCTTAGTGCATCTTCGATGGTCTCAGCCTTTGTCACAATTTTGACATAGTTGCTATAGCGCCGCATCTCCGAGAGTACCTCAACAATGACGTCATTTGGCGGAGTCTTTTCAAAGTCATGCCATGACACAAGTAACCTTATCCTTTCCTTTTCCATAAAGTCAGCCAGGTCATCATTCCTTCTGAGTGTGTCAAGTTCAACATCAAGCAGCATTGGTTTTTGCTCTGCAAGCCTCCTAAGCCATTGCAGGCGATCGTCTTCACTACCTGTGAAGATTCCACCATCATTCTGTGAACGAAGTGTAAAGATCATCCTGTCTTTTAGTCCAGCCACAGCATCAAGTGCCGTCTCCAATGATTCGGCCTTCAAAAAGTCGAAACGAATCTCGATATAATCTGCGCCTAACCGAAAGGCACGGTTGGCTTGTGGTAGAAGCGATGCAATCTCTTGTGCGCCTATTGATACGCAAATCTTGGCAGCCAACCCTAGATTTGGTGTGTGGGCTTAGAATTAATTGTTTATTTATCTATCCGACTCCAGCAGGGGGAGAGCTATGAGAACCATGATCTATTCTCTTGTGCGCTTCAAGGAGCTCGGCCGAGTCAAAAACTCGGCCACAAATGCTACATCTGTGCTGTCTAGGATTCTTTGAGCCTGTAGTTGCAGCCGACATGGATATGTTACGCAGTTACGCCTTATTAAAGATGTGAGATTGTGTTCCCAACGGCAGTTATGTTGGATCTTGGCTTTGCCACACATCTTGCAGCTAGTGTTTCTTGTCCTTCAATCCACTACACTGAAAAGAAGAGATATGATCTGGCATGGGCGTAGCGTGGGCATTTGTATGGTCTAGTGCCCGCTTGGCTTACTGAGGATTCATTCGGAACACTTTGTCCGGTTTGATCTTTAATATTATCCGCTTTTCTCCTGGTGCTCGGTTTGGATACCTGTCAACACCCAAGTACTTCTTTGCCATCTTGTCGATATGCTCGTCGGCACCTTTGGTAGTCTGCTCAACTACCTTACCTCGTATTGTTACCATATCGTAGGGATTGGAATGATCAGCAATTGAAATTGCGACGCGTGGATTATGTGAAATATTTCTGTGCTTCAACCTACCTTCCGCAGTATTGACGATAATGTATCCATCGTCAAGATCTACCCAGACCGGCGTAACCTGCGGTGAGCCATCTTTCATAATAGTTGCTAGATGCGCGAAATTCTTGCCCAACAAGAGCCGGCTTACCGGTTCTGATTTTAAACTCTCCTCGGCCATATTGTAATCCTTCTAGCCGACATACAATAAAAATATCTTATGAGTTATTAGCATAATGAGATGGGATCTTTTTCCAATTGGCGACTAGAACATCCTTTCTTATATGAGGAGGCTCGCTTTTTAGCCGAGATCTCGCTAGCTCGACATACTCCTTTATCAGATCGATGCCAATGTAGCATCGTCCAAAGTGGTGTGCTACCTTTGTAGTCTGCCCGCTTCCATTGAAAGGGTCAAGCACCAGGTCGTTCTCGTAGGAGTATAATTTCATCAGCCGGTATGGAATCTCTTCCGGAAATGGGCATGGGTGATCGATATGGCCCGGGGGCACAGGAGCGATATGCCAAATGGAGTTAGCTATTTCTCTGGTCCATTCCTCATGTGTTGCAGGAAGAGCTTCTATTCCTCTTGTTCTGCCAGCATTGACATCTCCTTTCCGCAAGATCAGGATAAATTCATGCATAATATTTGCACGGTAATACTTGGGGTACGGATTAATGATGAAAGATCCGTACCGGTTCGTGCCACCGGTGACCTTATGCCAGATGATCTCTTCGTGAAGGTTCCACTTACCAAACGGTTGCACCAATCTAGACAGCAGCATGTGAGGCAGAGGCATTATTGTTCCATTTACTACTTCGTTTGCTATAACAACACAACAATATCCTCCCTCCTTTGTCACCCGATAAACCTTATCTCCAAAAATTTCCGTCATATCATTCAAATAATCATTTGTATCAAGCCGAAGTTTACCTCTATAATAATTTCCATTACGTGATGCGTGCATGTCATAATCGATCGCATTTCTGTACGGGGGAGAAGTTATGGTCAACTGAACAGAATTTGCAGGTAGTCTTGCTAGAACGTCCTTGCAGTTGCCTTCCGCTATTTGGCTGACGAGTTCTTGTTGAACAAGCATGGAATGTTATCATTCCATGCTTGTTGGATTCGTCCAAATGCGCCATACTTTAATGTAATAAACAATGGACTAAAATTAAACTACGTCTTCAGCTTGAAAAAGCGAGCTGATATAATGAGATATCTACCAAAATTTTCGTTAGGATTTCAGGGTACATGAAACAATCATGGACATGGAGGGCATAGAATTCCCGACCAAGCATGTTGCCAGTACTAAACATGTGCAGGAATTCTTAGAAAGGGCACACGATCCTAAGTTATGGGTCTTTATTGTTAAGGCGCCGATTACCTCCATATACGATGACACGAGATTTTGTGCTAAATTTTGACGTTATGTCAGAAGTCAAGCAAGCCCATGGTGTGCCCCGAGCATCCTGATAGGCTAGCATTTCACAGGTGTGAGCGGGGTTCTGTCCTGAAGATGGTACTTTTACCTCATTCCTGTCGACTGTGGTTTAATGTTACTCTGGCCTCACATACTCAAAATATATATCCTCAGGAGACCGTCTGTATAAAGCAAGGAAAAGATAGGAGATTACAGCAGACGAACATTATCGGATGGAGCCCAAAAGTGTAGCTCGTCTTCTCCTTATACTTTTCCTTGTAGTATTACGGTCTGTCCCATGCCCCTAAGCGGTCTGTTGTACTATTGCTGTCGCCTTTGCACCAGCTTAGTCTTGCAGACCGCATCGGTTTAGAGGCTATGGTGCCTTAGATATATTATATCAAATTATTTAAGGAGTCCATCACATAATTCAGTTTCTTAGTTCTTGTCTGATTGTGAGCCTTCTTTTCATTACATGTTTCAACGCAGACCTCATTGCATAACAATACATAGGAATATGCGGGGCCTCAAAGTGTCCCAATCTACTTCTTATATGCTTACGACATACGACATATTATTGTAATTAAACAAAACCGGCATTGTCAATTCTATGCTGCGAAACTAGTTTTATATGTGTATTTTACTTTATAATGTCGATTGTAGCAAGTAAAATAAAGTGCACCTATGGTGCATCTCCTTAACCGTACGGTTCAGGGGTTTATTATGATGATCGGGTTCTGGATAAACAACAAGAAATTTCAATTATCATTGCAACGATAATTGATAAACTTAGCCAATCCACCGTACTTGACATGATATACTTGCTAAACCTGCAACTACTAATCGCTCATCGGGTCTGCAATAACGCTGCATGCATATTTATGACTACAATGGTAAAGCCGTCTTGCTGTTATATACTCGCTCTACAATTTTGGCAGTTACAAACGAACTCTCGCATTCTCCAAATCCTAGACCAAAAAATTTAGTGAGAGGCAGCACGGGGGGTACTAGACCTGCGAATTCATAGCCGCGGTCCTTCAGCTACTGTTCAAAACCCTTTCGGCATGTTCTTGTTAACAATTGTACCACGCCTCTTTCATGCCTATCGTTATATCACCTTTTACTTTTAGG
>JALZFS010000080.1 GCA_030861405.1 Thermoproteota archaeon
CCCCTAGTACGAGAGGAACAGGGCAGCGCAGCCTCTGGTTTATCAGCTGTCCGACAGGGCACGCTGAGCAGCTAAGCTGTTTAGGATAAGTCCTGAAAGCATCTAAGGACGAAGCCTTTCCCGAGAAAAGACAGCCTTCCGCAAGGAGAAGGGCGGCCATAGAAGATGGCGTTGATGGGATGGAGGTG
The DNA here is from genome assembly GCA_030861405.1 of Thermoproteota archaeon. Lineage (GTDB taxonomy): Archaea > Thermoproteota > Nitrososphaeria > Nitrososphaerales > Nitrososphaeraceae > Nitrososphaera. The sequence goes on from JALZFS010000080.1 coordinate 189, forward strand.
TAAGCATCGAGCTTCGGCGAGATGTTCAGCCTGCCATTGCCAATAGCCCAACGCACTAAACTTGGATTAGTTCGCGCCACCGCTCGTTGGTGGTAAGCCACGAATACAGCAGTGGCAGCGGACACGCCATTTCATTTTCTATCAGCCTCCAGAAACACGCAAGGAACATAAATTCAAGAAGCAACAAGGTCCTGTGGTCTTGGCACGACGCATGCGTCATCTTTTTCTTTCCTGCTAATATCGTTATTTTGCGTATTCTTAGCATATATTTTGTTAAAAACCACGAACGAAGCTATAATTAAATCTGGGAGTATTATCCTTCATTTAGTGTACTTATGTCTGCTGTTTGCATTTCACACAAGGAAGACGTAGACGGTATTTGCTCAGCGTCACTTGTGAAAGCAGCCTTTGACATATCAAAAGTAATTTTAGTGGATTATGCCAACCTGATTTCAAAACTGGAAAAATTTGTTGCTTCACTTGACAGTATTGAGAAGCTGTTCATATGTGATTTAGGCTTATCAAAAAAGAACGAACAGAAATTCATTGAACTGCTTGACAAGATTGCATCTGCCGGCCCAGAAGTAACCTACATAGACCACCATGATATCAGCAAAGAGACAACTCACGCATTAAAAAAAGCAACTGTGACGCTCATCCATACAACTGAGGAATGCACGAGTGTACAGGTTTATACGAAGTATAAGAAAGTACTTCCAGAACAAGCGAAGTTTTATGCTGCTATGGGTGCATTAACTGATTATATGGAGACCAAACCTCTCGCGTCAACAGTAGTTTCTAGGTTTGACAGACAGTTCCTGATGCTTGAATCAACTGCATTATCATATATGATATCTGCCAACCAGCACAACGATGACTTTCTTGCGAAGGCGGTTGACACACTTGCAAGAATGAAGTACCCTCACGACATTAAAGGGGGGTTTGACACTGCAGAAAAATATGCCAAAAAGGTGTCAAATGCAGTCGACTCAATACAAAAGTCTATCGTCAAGTTAGATAATCTAGCCTATACACCAAGCACGATTGATCTCTCATCGAGCATGGTCGTAAACTTCGTGCTCGGGGCATCTGCCAAGTCGGCTGCAATGGTATACAAGCTACGGGAGGATATCGATTCCTACGTAGTCTCAATACGGGGGTCTACTAACTGCAAAGTGCATCTTGGTAGAATAACAAACGACATTGCGTCGGCACTTGGAGGAAGTGGAGGTGGACATGAGAAAGCATGTGGCGCGGTGGTACCCAAGGACAAGCTACAAGAGTTTATCAAGGCTCTAAACAACAGGATTGGCTAATGCACTGCCCGTGACACGGCTACAGTGAAGATATTGTGTTAGTAATCAGGCAAAATCCCTGAAAATGCAGCAGTCTTGCCATTAGAGCGGAGATCTGATCATAATTAGAACTAAATATTTTGACTAAATTTCAGACATGTTTTTGACCTCAAGTAGAACTAAGTTCCGCAATAAGTTCTATTTCTACGGCACTATTGAGCGGCAAGCTATTCACACCTATTGCTGCCCTTGCGTGTCTTCCGTTTTCGCCAAAGACCTGGACTAGTAGATCTGACGCACCGTTGATGACGAGGGCATGCTCCATAAATGATGGATCGCAGTTTACGAAACCAGTAACTTTGATAATTTGTTTGATTCTATCGAGCCTCCCCAAAAATGACTTTAGGTGGGCTAGTGCATTTATCGTACAGAGCCGTGCAGCCAGCTGCCCTATCTCAACGGAACCAACCTTTCCTTGAAATCTTACTTGTGTTCCTTCAAGCGGAATTTGGCCAGATACAAACGCAAGGTTTCCTGAGAGGACTACAGGAATATATGACCCTGCTGGATTAGGGGGAACAGGAAGAACGATACCCAGCGAGGCAAGCTTCTTTTCTATCATAGCACGCAGACGGTCTATATCTTTATTGCATTATTTTAGTCTGCCTAATAATGGTCCCAATGAGTTCAATAATGTTAAAGGCATTGTTCACTGATCCTTATGATAATGTGTAAGGATAATGACAGGGTGTGTATGCCCGAAAGCCCCACCGCATAAATAGACTGTTCCCAATTACCTTATTCGGACACAGCACTTTGGAAATATAGAGACGGTTTAAGTGAATTCATACACTGCGAATTGACCACTGTCTATGGCAATGGAAGCGAGGGTCTGTCTTGATATTTGATTGTATTGCTAGCAACTAATACCACAAACATTTCGTAACGCTTGCGTCGGTGTCACACACGAAATATTGTTTTCATCCTATTCAAAAACAAAAGATTATAGAGCCATCAATTTATCGGCTGTACATACATTTATGCAGCATGACTTTTTGAACATTTACAAGCTTAAGACGAAAAAGTCAAAGCGTCTTTATTCTCAGGCCGTCAAGCTCTTTCCAGGTGGAATCAGCCATAATATTCGTTATTTCGATCCCTACCCGTTCTTTGTAAACGCTGCAAAGGGCAAGCAACTGCAGGATGTAGATGGAAACAAATATACAGACTACTGGATGGGGCACTGGGCACTTATACTGGGTCATTCTCCCAAGCCCGTTGCGAATGTATTAGCTTCACAAGCAAAAAGGGGTACGCTATTCGGCACCGTGAATGAATTAAGCGTCGAGCTCGCTGAGACTATTCAACGGCTAATGCCAAGGGCAGAGAGAATGCGCTTTAGCAGCACTGGTTCTGAAGCGACGATGTATGCAGTCAGACTTGCGCGGGCGAGAACCGGAAGACGTGTCATTGCCAAGGCGATAGGCGGCTGGCATGGATTCAATACTACGCTGATGCAGACGGTCAACTATCCCTTTGAATTAGATGAAGGTCTTGGTCTGGTGCAGGACGAGGGACACTACGTGGAATCGCTACCATTTAACAACCTCGAGGCATCTCTCAAGGTGCTTGAAACCATCAAAGATGATCTTGCATGCATAATCATCGAACCTGTGTTGGGTGGCGCTGGCTGCATCCCCCCGGTCGACGGTTACCTCCAGGGGCTCGAGGAATTTGCTAAAAAAAACGGCAGCCTTTTTATACTTGATGAAATAGTCACGGGCTTTAGGCTTTCCATCCACGGCGCTGCCCGCATTTACAAACTAGAGCCTGATCTATTCACGCTTGGCAAGATAGCAGGCGGAGGAATGCCTATAGGCGTGGTATGTGGCGACAAAGATGTATTGTCCCTTTCAGATCCCGTTGCTAGGGCGGATAAACAATCACGCTGTGCAGTTGGGGGCGGGACTTTCTCTGCCAATCCTATGACAATGGCCGCAGGTCTTGAAACCCTCAAGTTTCTAAAGAAAAACGAAGAACGCGTATACCGTAAGATTGACACGCTTGGGGAAAAGGCAAGAAAAGGTCTAGATAAAATATTCTCAGAAGTTGGAATCACAGCCAAAGCAACAGGTGTGGGATCAATTTTCTTGAGTCACTTTGGCAAGACGGAGGTTCAAGATGCAACAGCTGTTGCGACATCAAACATAGATCTTTTGAGAAGATATCACCTTATGTTAATGGCAGATCATGGGATATTCTTCCTACCAACGAAGATGGGAGCGTTCTCTTATACTCATGGAGAAAGAGATGTACAAATGCTACTCGATGCAACCCGCAGTATATTGAGCGACTCAAGTACGTTCAGAGAAATTCTTAAAGTACCATCATGACTAAGAGGACAACAGGCATTGCCAAAGGAAAAATTATCTTTTGATTGATGCGGGGCGGCCCCAAAGAGTAGAAGATACGAATCAAAGATACTACGGAGCGGATAACATAATAATTCTCACAACTCGGCAAGTGCTTCTTTGATGTAAATCGTGTCGTTAGCTCCTGGCATCTGTTCCAGATATTTCATTAGATCTTGTTTTGCCCCCTGATTGTTGCCAAGTTGCATCCTCGCTATCGCGCGGTTCTTGTAAATTGGGCCAAACCGGAGCGGATTAATGTCTATTGCCTTGCTATAGTATGTTTCTGCGAGTGAATAATCCTTATTTTTTAAATAATAGTTTCCCAGGCCTCTATATGCCAAATAGTATTTTGAGTTTAACTTGATTGTTTTTTGATAGCAAGAGAGAGCCTCATGAGAATTTATCTCATTGTAAATAGCACCGAGAACGCACCATGCCTGTGCGTTGTCTGAGTCGATTTCTATAGCTTGACGTAGTCTTTCAATGGCCTCAGGGATTCTTCCGTTTTGTCTCATTCCTTCGGCCTCAAGGCACATTCTGTTTGATTTTGCATACCTAAGTTGATCGTTTTTTAGCAGATCTTTCATATCTGCCGGAATGATAACTATGACAGTCCTGTCGTCTTGCTCCCATTCTTGTTCAAATTTTGATTCCGGGATCGCGCCCAGAGAATCTGGCTCCGGAACGTAAGTTAGAATCCTCCTCTCCTCGCTATTGTAGCCTGATACCACCATTGCGTGCTGGACGATTGCCTGTATGCCCGGCATTATCACTATTGGTGGTACGCCTTGATCGACTCGCTTTCTGAGATCATTCATGGAGCTTCTATAGATGTAAGATGCAAAGCCTCTGGTTTCTGCGTGCTCTATTCCGGTAATTAGGGCATTGGTTCTCTGAGTTGAAATATCGTTCTGGCGATGAGAAATAATATCCTCTCCCCAGTATTTGAGCACAACATTTATCACAAGTGGTAGGCTAGCGCTGTCTTGATTCTTATCTATGAGTGGCAAGCTGATGAAATGTTCCGGCTGCGATACCAAACCTGTATCTACTGAATGAAAAGCTCAATTAAATTTTTCTTATATGCTTGAAAAATTCTTCAAGAGAGCTAGTCCGTCTCCTCCACTCTTTTCCGGGTGGAACTGAGTCCCGTATATTCCTCGCTCATTCAAGAAGACCTCGTGATCGCAGTACTGCGACCTTGCAGCAGAGCTGAAATTCGATGGAAGTTTTGCAATGCAGTACCGATGGCTCTCATATACCAAGATCTTTTTTTTCTCTCCGACAAGTGGATTTTGGTCCGAAACGGATATCATGGTCATGCCATGAACATGGTTTGGCATTTTCTGAATAGAGCCGCCGAATGTAAGCGCAATTATTTCCGCTCCGTAACATATGCCAAGAAGAGGTTTATATCGTTGGTAACAGTATTTAGCAATACGCGAATTAAACATATTTATCTTCTTGTCGTATTGCCGCCTGCCTGACAATATTACGCTACTACATGCAACAAGATCAGTTTCAGAAACATCATTGAACCTTCTGCAAAGATATGATATATTCAACTGGCCCAAACAGGCCAGAATATCGACCGTGAAAGGTGATGTATTGTCAACTACTAGCACTGCCAATGTGGTTATCCTACCTCTATCGAAATATAGTGGTTCTCTATAATACCTTCTATGTTGACCAAGACGCCAAAATTGATGGAGGTTTTCTCTTGCCATTCAAACACTCGACCATGGTTTTCCGTAAACTTTTCGATGAATTCCTTGATGGCTTTCTCTACCTGACTAAAATTCGAGTCAGTTGTATAGTTTGCCTCTATCTCCTTGAATGCTAGCGGTGTAGTAATCATATTTGGCTTAACAACAGTCAGACCTGTTCCATTGAAAACTCTTTCTAACTGCTGTATCCTAGTCAAAGTTTCATTTGCAGTGTGGTTACTGGTTACTATAGATGCATTGACAGCTGATACACCAGACAACTTTTGCAAATAGCTTACAAATGCTTCCTTTGCAGTATTGCCTAAACCTATGTAGGATGTGCCATTGGTCGATATAGCACCAACTGCGCCTACAGAACCTATGTTTTCTCCATTGTTAATCATTACCGGTGTAAAATAAACTTCATAGTCGCCTACCTTGTACAGGACATTATTAGCTACTATCGGTCCAGTACCATTGCCGCTGCTTTTCAGCTCTTGGCTAAGCCTATTGTATTCGCTGTCGCTTATAAACATCGTCCGTGCACTCTCTGGACTAATTAGCTTGGCAGAGGAGTTTGAGGGCACCAAATAAAAGGTCATCTTCCCTAGGCTTTCCAGGTTGTTCTGAACGACCATATAACCCACAAGATCTCTTGAAGCTGAATCCTTTAGCTGCAGGTACTGCAGGCCAATAAATTCAGGTTGTTTAAAGCCTGGCGGTCGCGCGATGATGTATGATGGAGAAAGCTCTTGATTAGATGGGTCTGGTGGGACGCTGTAAACTTCTCTCGTTTGAAGAAAGGTCGTAGGATCCGTGACATGGTAAATATTGAATTTTGATATTTTCCACATGAGCATCTCTTTCGGATAAGTCACCTGGTTCTTCAACCATTCCGGGACCTCCCTCGTTGCACCACTATCTTTATTCTCTTCAAGAAAGATCTGAGAAAAGTAGTCGGTGCCTGTCACAAACACTTGGACATTGCCATTGTAAGCATCAATTAATGCAAATCCTACAAGGTTGAGTATAAAGCTATAAGGTGTAGACGAGCTCCACGGAACGTGCGAAGAATCAAGTGCTACAACAAGAGGCATAAGCCAATATGTGTTCTTTCCGTCTGTGACTGGAAATGCCTCTATCTTCTTGAATTGTGGGTTATTGGGTGTCCCACCAAAGCTGAACTCATATACGAAGTAGGGATAGAGAAATTGCATCCTCTCATGTATATCCTTGTATCTCATGACATGCATCGTGTCTGTTGCATCATAGAAAATGAAATTTGGGTCAAACATCCAGCTTAGTGGAGGAGGAATGTCTATTCCGCCAGTCCCATTGTAGAAGTAACCGCCAAGCTCAGAACTTTTTGTCCTATCAGCCGGGAAAGCCGACCAGAACCTGCTGAATATGCCTGACTGACCACTTTCACCATAATATATCCTATTCTGTCTGAAGAATTGAGTTTGATCAATGAGACTGCCGGTGTTTGCTTCGAGCATCTTCAC
>JALZFS010000164.1 GCA_030861405.1 Thermoproteota archaeon
AAGTAAATTCAAGACTTCGACCCGAATGCGACAGCACTAAACCGGTGATAATGCACTAATACCTAAAAAAGAGGCTAGCAATGAGAATATGGAAATCATAGCCTCCTCTTGTTGCAGCCGAGAAGACATGATGCCTGGCGACAAAGTTGGGGCTCTGGAAGAGCACGTCAAAGGAAGTCAGTTTACGATAAGGAAGAAGATGCACGGTGAGTTATCTATTAGCATCATTGAGTTTACTGCTGTTCATCAATGAGCAGTAGTACTACCTTGCACTAGACAATGCGATAGAGCGTAGCCTTGTGGCTTGAATTCCTATGGAAATAATGACGATAATCGATGGTTCACAGACTTAGTCAAATTTGTTACTTCAAAATATTGCTCTCATCTCTTAGACTTTCCTTAGATGATAAAACAGAATCTGGTAGCTCACTAGTTTTCCTTCTAACAATTTCAATAGAATTTCGTATTGTTTTGATAGAATCGAAGAACATATCCTTTGTTAATAGATCAAAGGAGATGACCTTTGAGATCTCAAACGACTTTAATTCTCGTCTATTTTTCTTTATCGTAAAACTCACATTCTTTTCAAGAAGGGCCTGTTCTAGCTCAAAGTAAAACCTATTTTGATCTAAAATTCCATTGGTTTTGTTAGCCAAGGATGCATACGCCTTTTGACTCAGCAGGTCTAATATGATGACTTGAGAAATTGTCAAACTATCAGGCCTATCAATTGGAAATAGAACATGAAAAGCCTCTCGTCTGCGTTTTTCTCCTTGCTGAATCTTGTCCGTCTCTTTTGATATGACTACTCCATAATAGTGTGCATCTTTTCGTAAGCTCGTTATATCCTGAGGCTCAAGTCCTTCGTCTCTTAGCCAATCAATTACCTTTCTAATTTTATTATATTGATTAGCAAGTCGTCTATCTTTATCGGCAATGCCCTCACCGTTGTTCGCTTGCACGGCTCTTCCTCATTTACCAAATGTTGTACAACCTATAAGATTTGTGCATTCTTCGCAAAGACTCTCATGTGCGAGACTAAAGACAGACATAGATTTTGATCGTCGACTAATCATTCGAGGGATGTTATACAGCTCGCCTCGCCTCATGGCTTAATATCTTTGGGGATAGCTATAGGATAGTGCTGACGGCGAAACGGGGAAATTTCACAGATCCTCAGCTTTGAAATCTCTTATTTCTATAAATTTAATGTCTATTTGCTGTATATTGCGTTCAACAGATATGCTAACCTCACGATCACATTGCTGTTGTGGGTTTATGCTGGTCCAGTTTTCTATTGAACAATAATTACTTCTTTTACCCGGCTATATCGCGCAGCGTTATGAAAGAACCTCAATCAGGTTCATAGCTAAGGTCACACGTAAGGAAACGACCAGCTTATACATACATTAGAGGACCATACGTGAAATTGAAGACAGACTTGGCTTAAGAATTGACCGCAATAACGTACAGAAAAGACACAGCCTTACCATTCTCCACCTATCGACGGTTTTGTAATTCATAGAGGCAGCCACCTACCCTCCCTCTAAGGTGCTAGCTGTATTATAACAGTCTGTTTGCAGTATGGCATGAATACCCATGATAAATGATATAAAACAAATAATCCGCAAAGGGGCATCCTTTGCAAAACAGGGAATATCTCACAGTAGGAACAAAGAGGAAGTAAACAATACGTTCCGGTTACAGATGGAAGCTATTACGTCTTCAGATAGTGATCTTGGAAGAGACGGATCAGTCATCTTAAAAAAGAAAATTGTCTTGAAGCCTAAGGATGTTCATATAGCCAGTAGATTTTTTTCGAGTCGTGATCTTCCGAAGGCTAGCTCTGAGGCATATAGCAATATATTCTTGAGGCCGAGAAGGAAAGCGCTAGCTAACACACACGATACTATGCCCGCCGATATGACTTTCACCATTAACAAGCGTCCTTCTTATTACTTCTCCTACAGACGCAGCGCAAGGAGAGCTAGCTACTATGTATTAATCGGAGAGGGTACAAAATCAGTCACTCACATGGTTTCCCTGTGTGACGATTGCCACCAGCAGCGAGATCATCATCACAATAGCAGAACGAGGAACAGCCAGATATGATATTGTCGCCAGCATCCACTAAATGGAAAGCTGCTTACTATGCTTGCGGCATATGTAAACACAATGCGGATTTCATATGCCCCAGAGGGCTTACCCCAGTCTGCACAGATTGCAAGGAGCGCTACATTGGGATCTTTGGGCACAAGGCGTTTGAGTTAAGTAGAGAATAGAAGAAAAGAGGAAAATTGACAACATCAAAGAATCCAATAATAAAACTTGAAGGCTTCAATATCATTTCTATTAGACAAATGGGCAAGACTATGCGTACTATCTCTTGTAACCAGGGCACCACTATCAAGGTGTAGCTTTTCGGCTGTCCATACTACTATAGGGATCCAGCCTGTGTTTCATTTGTTTCTTTTTTTACATTGTGAAGTACATAAGAGATATAATCAACCAACCGAGACGGCTCGCTAACGTAGACAAGGATAGAAACCAAAATAGTTTAATCTTACAGCTTCTCTTCTTCCCTTTTACTTCTTAGGTATGGGTAAATATGTATGCTAAGCAAATAGCGTAACAGCCATAGAGCAAAAGGAATCGGGTACCTTGTGAATATTACTATCCTTGTAATTTCCTACAATTGCCAAAAAATTATAGTAGATTAAAGCATTCGGGTACGAATGTGATGTTAGGGAGCGCTATGTCTAATCATCAATGGTATCACTGTGATTCCTCTGCGTCTGCGATGGCCGGCCAAAATTTGTCCAAAATCTATTGTAGGATTTTATAACATGCTAACAAGAAAACCCCTTCAATCTTAGACGGCCTAAACCTAGAAGAACTATTATTAGCAATCTTAGTTACAGAAGGTTCAAAATTGCGTAAGAGGATATTTTCAGCATATCTGGCTCTTGTTATTCTATTCCTATATTGCTTTTCTTTAGCCACCAGCTATTTCGATAACCATATTCTTAATGACACTCCCGGCGGCCATTTTCCAAAACTTGTCTTTGGGCAACCGCAGCAGCAGCCGACTTCATCGCTTCCCCAACTAAAAGATGAAGCACTGATGATAGAACCAGTTATAGAAAAGGGATTACTTTTGCCAACAAGTATGGTATTCTTAGATAATACTACGATCCTAGTTACCCAGAAGGATAATGGAGATCTGGTAGCTATAGTTAATGGCACTATCAGGACCCAGCCAGTAATCAGTGTAAATGTCAATAACGAAGGTTTGAAAGGGCTTCTTGGAATTGCATCGGCAGAAAAGCCATCGTCCAACAACACTAAATTTGTTTTTTTGTATTTTTCGGAGTCACTGGGAGGAGGAGGACAGACAAGAAACAGAGTATACAGATATGAATGGAATCAAGCAAGCAAAGCATTGGTGAACGGTTCTGTGATTCTAGACCTTCCGGCAGAGACGAAATCAATTCACAACGGAGGAAAGCTTGAAACCGACGGAGCTGGCAACATATACGTAGTCATAGGTGATCTCGGAAGAGACGGTCAACTACAAAATGTGCCAGCTGGTGCTCCCCCTGATGACACAGGTGTTATCATTCGGGTATTACAAAATGGATCAGGCACTCCGGATAATCCCTTTTTTAAGAGCAGCAATGAAAGGACGCATAAATACTATGCTTATGGAATCCGGAATAGCTTTGGACTGGCAATAGATCCTATAAGTGGACTTCTATGGGATACCGAGAATGGACCAGACTTATATGACGAAATGAATATTGTGCGCCCAGGATTCAACAGTGGATGGAATCAGATCATGGGACCGATGCGTAGATCTGAAGAAAATCGACCCGATGTAGGAAAAGAGCTAACGGTTCTTGAGGGTTCAAAATATGCTGATCCAATTTTTAGTTGGAAGGATCCTGTTGGGCTCACAGATCTTGAATTTTTAAATTCTACGGCCCTTGGGCCTAAATATGCATACAGTCTTTTTGTTGGAGACATAAACAACGGCAACCTATACTATTTTGAACTAAATAATAATCGAACAGGCATAAAAACGAACAACGAAGTTGGGCAATTGGTGGATCAAGTGGCTGATGATAATGGAGAGCGATCAGATATTCTATTTGGCAGTGGTTTCGAAGGCGGAATAACTGACATTGAAACAGGGCCTGACGGGTTTCTCTATATACTGACCTTTGCCGGCAGTATTTATAGAATATTGCCACGAACTGATGGAAACATCTACGATTGAAACTGATTATTTTTGGAACCAGCAATATGATTGATAGAAGGGGTTTGAAATCAATGACAACTTCTTTTTGCAGTGAGATGAACAGGATAGAATACATCTTGACTCAATAACGCCACTTCACAAGAATAGCCCAATCTTGACTGGTATCTTTCGACTGGTAGGAACGAAAGCCCACCTACCTCAAATCGATTTTGAACGTATTGGCTAGCATGATGGCCCATTCTTCATAATACCGGTCAGGTCTAGTGC
>JALZFS010000166.1 GCA_030861405.1 Thermoproteota archaeon
TGAATTCCGTCAGTTTTGAGTATTCCAGTTGATTTGTACTTCGTTAGCAGCTAAGATTCTCTACCTGTAATAGCATTTGCTGCTAAAGCTGCAAAGGCCGTTGTAGCGGTGGTGGGTTACGTGACCTACGTCTTTCCTTTCTTGCTCATTTCGAACTCTAGAAACTGATAATTTTAACTGTGGTCGCCGTTACGGTTCTATCGCTTCTGACTCTTTTTTCTTCTTCTACCTTGAATCTCCTTCTCATGATTTTTTCAATCCTCGCTGCATTGCATTAGCTCATTCAAACGATCAAATAAAAATGACATAACAATTGGAGGAAGCAGAACGAGCGAAACAGAAATAGACCAAGCTGGGATGTAAAGCAGAGGAACATCAAATATCTCATCAAAGCTCTTCCGTTCTGATTTATCTAGAGTTTTAAGAATGGCATCTAGATTGTAACAGGTATCACCGTTGCAAATGTGGCGAGCGTTATCTTCTTCTCATTCATGTCATATGGGGTTAGTTGTTGTGAATTTAGAATGCGTTAAAAGTTCGTTATAAAGTATTTAATACCTTAATACCCGTTAGCTGGATACTATATCTTCTTGGTTTGGCGAATCGATTAAGAGAGGTTGCTGGACAACCCAATAGATAAGCATCGCACATCAAAGATGGAAGATGATGCTGCCGCCTCCATTATCATGTGGCATATTGGTTGGGCTTGTACTTGAAATCAGTTAATGCAGAAGATTATGGCATTGCTAATAAGATTAAAGATTAGTATTCTCGTTAGCACAAGAATAACAAAGAGGAGATAATATCGCAGTAATAATAGATGAGCCCATCAGATAATTGATATCGCTTATGCAGCTTCAGCTATGCTAAACCTATCTTTGTATCACAGTGTTGATTTAAGGTTGTTTGAAAACAGGCGCTGTATTTGTCACATAGACAATACATTTAATCATAGCATTGTTAAGAAAAAAGGAAGAAGGAAGATGGATAATAACAGAATTTCTCTATCAGTTTTGATTTGTCAGGGCAATGTTCTAGGGACCGCCACTAGTAGGACCCCCATTGTTCATAGTACTCTGTTGACCAACACCTTGTGTTAGACTTGGTGGTAGTAGCCTTCCAATCTCCTGCAATTGCTGTGGACTTGAAACTATTATCCCTGTGATCGGTGTTGGACCAAAGTGATTTTCTATGGCGCCTGGGTTTACCCATATTGACATTCTATTATTCTGGAAGTTAAGAAATCCTGGAACATTTTGTGTGGTACCCTGCTCCGTTGTTACAGTCATTGTACCGTTAATGTCCGTAGTGTTTCCAGCCATATGAAGTACCTGGCCTTGCTTGAAGTTCGAAACCATGTGTGAATGCAGCCTTGTACCGTTAGCGACAGTAGTCATTACTATTACAGCATCAAAGCTCTTTACTGCTGGTGTTGTTTGATTATCTCCTCCAAATATTGGCCTGTCTGTGACTAGCCTCCACGAACCTGCTGTCAACCATTCAGGTGCTCCCTGGTTATTAAGTTGGGTGCTTGTTAGGATTCCATATAACGTAGAGTTACCACCAGAAGCACCACCGGCGCCGCCTCCAGTGGTAGTAGTCTGCTGCTGTGCGGAAGCGATTCCAAACGGCAATGTTGTTGTTCCTGTAATGCCAAATCCAAGCACTGGAATTATTCCCAATGCAACAAGAATGGCAAGCCCTGCACTTGTGAGAAAGCTCCTTGTCAGGATGCTATTTTTTGGCAGTTTATTCATTATAAGATGGCATCATATTAAGATAGATATGTCATTACAGCGATTTTTCAGAGCAGTTGTGGGTAGAAGGCTTACGTTACTCTCATATCATACTAAAATATAAAAGCGAATTACCTTTCTGCTTTATCATATATGCACATATATGCAATTTCTGTGGTTTTGCGGCGGATGTCAGAAAAAATCAAATAAAAAAAGCGCAATAGGAGGATGACAACTATAAGAAGAATTGCCCATAGAAATGGCTTGAGCAATCTGCAACAGCCCATGATTACCTATGAGCAAGAAAGAGTACAATGCGTTTGAGATCGATTACACTTCCGGAGGTTCTGAGCCGGGGGACAACGAAGAAATTACAACAAACAAGGATGAAGAAAATCGAAGACTCATCCAGGCTAAAGCCAGTTAAGCCGAAGCATCTTCTTCAGCTCGGGTCAATTTTTCTTCGATGTTGATAACGCTACTGGTACAAAATGCCGCCTCGCTGATTATTGGTGTCAAAATAGATCCTCGTTAAGTCACATTGGCTGCCCAAAGCTTTGTCCGGCGGAAAGGATATCTAGAGTACAACCAATTGGTTCTATATCATTGATTCATTGAAGTAATGTTAAGGTTTTACAACTTTATTGGTCAAAACTGGCATATGGCCATTGTCATTACCTCAAGAGGTTAAGACATCTAAGGGATTGACCCAGACCCTTAGCGGCTCTTGGATCTATACACAGTAGCCTAAGTTTGGCTACTAAAGATCGTTCGATCCAAAGATACAACTAGTGATATTTCTGGTTGCTGGATGATAATCAATATTTGAGATATGTAGTTATGACAAGGCGGTCTTTGTCTAGCAGGCAATTGGAAAAGAAGGAAAAATTTCATCGATCATATAATAGTATGAGACTCTTGGCATATGGCCGCTCTGGCCGCAACATCGGACATGCAATAAGTATCACAGCTTGTTTGTTCAAATTATTGTTTGGTGATCGGCTGCGGTCCAATCAAACTATATATCCTTTGAACCTGTATGATATGTGGTTGCTAATGTTGTTTGCTTTTTCCACGTGAATTTCCTCCACCCAGCTCGTGCCGCCTTTGTGCTTTTTTCTTATGCTTGGCAGAATCTGAGCTCTTGTCCTTTGCAGCATTTTTATCAAGTTGTTTGTTACCTCTAGACCTTCCTACCATGTTTTCTAATCTAAGAAAAGAACACTACTGATATATATATAACAGACGCTTAGCTGATCAGTCACGTAACCGTCAAGACATTGATTTTTACCTACCGACCCACCTATAGTTGTTAAGAATAATCTCTTTATTACATTATTCTAGAGGAAAAAACCCCGTGTAATATATGTATGTCTTATGTATACATAGT
>JALZFS010000124.1 GCA_030861405.1 Thermoproteota archaeon
CTCTTGGGTTATCTAATAGTTTAGGGAAAAAGACTTTGTGATAATTACTGTAAGCCGCGTTCATGGATCTAGGTGACAGCTTTCTACCAGTATTCTTTTTACCAATGCCGCAAAATATCGGGATATCTGGAACATTGGGAAATGGATGGCCCCTAGATAGCCATTTTTTCAGGTGTGGATAAGCGTTGTTTATTCTAACTGTTCTAGTGCCTGTTTTCCCATTTACAGTGACTTTGGCTATTTGATAAGTATCTGTTTGTATTACTACCAGGTCTTTTATCTTCATTTTAGTCATTTCAGAAGGCCTGCAACCGGTATCTCTTGAGACAGCGTGCCACGCTTTATCTCTCAAGGAAGGACAATATTTTAAAAATAATGCATCGTCTTCTTCAGTCCAAATATCAGTAGGTTTGTAATTACTGTTTTTTTCTTTGCGGTTTATCCGTGGTATATTTTCTACCACTGCCGGCTTTGGTCTTTTATTTGCAGATGAATCGGGGGAGTATAGCCATTTAAAGAACCTCAACAAAATGACGCGGTTAATTTCATAGGAGCCTTTCCATTGATGGGTTGGGTCCAATGTTTCAGGTTTTCTTAATCTGTCTAGAAAGTCTATAATATCCTGTCTTGTCATGTCGTGAAATAGTTTTTTATTTTCATGAAAGGTTGATAACTTCTTCAATGTTTCAATGGTATCTAGTCTGTAACTTTCAGAAGGGCTAACCTCAGTTTGAAAGGCTAAGATATAGTTTATAATGGTATTGCAATTCTCTCTTGATAACCTTTCAAGTAAATGCCTTTTTATATATGGTCTGGACCCTGCCGTGATAAGGTCTAGTTTACGTTCAAAGTTAAGACTCTCAACAGCATTTTTCTCAGAAATACCCTTCTCATTATTACTAGTAGTAGTTTTAGACAACTTTTTTCTATCCCCCTTTTTCTTCTTTCCTCTTACTTTCTCAATGCCATAACAGTTGAGGGCAGAATATAAGGTACAATGTTATTCTATGTTATAATTGAATAAAGTCCCGTTTCCCTACCGGATACAGATAAGAAAGATCTTACCAGCATTTGGAGTTTGTTGATATTGCGGATTATCGAGCAGACAAATATTTCTACAAGGAGTAAAATCTTCTGGATAACAAAATGAAATTGGAACTACTGCAAGAGTAATTGCTCTGCACTAGATGTTCATAATCCAAAGGATGAGTGAAACTTAAAAAGGATCATCGGTCAATCACTTGAAATCTGACCACTTATAGATATATTAGCCAACGATTATTAAAGGATGGAAAGCAAATAAGTGAAGAATGGGTGGCAATAAGAAAAAGCCAGTTGGCGCTTCTGATAAGAATGCCCAAACAGGGCCAGGAGAAGCCGAGCTAAAGCCGGCCGCGGAGAAGAAGACAAGCTCCAAATCTCCGCAGAGACAAAAGCTTGTTGTGGCCATTGAAGAGGCTCAAGGCCTGAAGGCAATACAAGGCATGAAAGCAATAACAATCCATGGGCTGGCAAGAAATACGGGAGTCAAGATTTCAGTCGCTAATGCTTTCATCAGATCGCTAGAAGCAAAAGGTATAGTGAGGGCTGAAGGTGGCTACAGCGGTCATAGGGTCTACCAGCTGATCAAGCCTTAGGCCTTTTAATTATCATTACATCCCCGGGTTGGCTGAGCTCAATAACGTTGAGATTGGATATAATTATGCCTATAGAATTCATTGGTTGTACTGTAGCATCCTGGGTGAATATGCAAATGGAGCTATTAGACGTAAGGTAAGCGATATCGCCTCTATGAAATTGGGTCCTTTGTTTTTCTGCTCCTATCACAAGGCCGCTTTCAATATATACGAACTTATCTTTATATCTGTGTACTCTATCTTGGAGTGGAAGACATTTTAGGAGGACTCCTGTAGTCTGTGGAGCAAGGTGACGCACAAGCTCGGCTGAGGCAGATCCTTTATTTTGTATCTCAATTGAAATCTTGAAGCGAGACACCGACCCAGCATTTCCTGTCTGCATCACTATTATCAATGCTAGTTGGAGAATATTATGAAAAGGTTTCGTAGGATACTAAAAATTGGCACTGATAATATTTAATTCTGAACGAAAAGGACCTCCCAACATTATATGAACTCCGGAATCTGGCCAAGGTAGTAATACAGGGGAAGCATTAAAGGTAGTGGCAGAAGTAGGAGAGAAGAACTGTGACAGCCTCAAATACATTCTACTGAGCTACGAATGTGATGATTCGTTTTGTAGATATTGGGCTATAACATAACTCAAGGCTTAATTGAGTTCGGAGAAAACTGGCAAAACATTTAATTAGATATCTATTACCTTTTGGATTATTCTTGGTAGTCACACATTCTCCCAAAAAACATGCTGCTCCTAAAAAGCCTGCTGCTAAAACAACCAAGAAGACTGGCACTTTAAAGAGAAGAAAAATTGACGTAACCCAGGGGCAGGAAGAAGTGCAGGTTAATACGAAGTCTTCTCGCCCTGCGGACGAGGTAGTTACCTACCAAGAATTTGAATATGAGCTGAAAGAGATTGAGGGGCAAGGTCAGGAAGTGCTTATTGGTCCACCTTGGCTTACAAGGTTTGAGAAAGCAAGGATAACTGGTGCAAGGTCCCTTCAGCTATCGCTTGGCGCACCTCCGCTTATTAAGGTGCCCCAACACGCCACCAGCTCAATTATGGTTGCAGTAGGAGAAATAGACCAAAAGGCTCTTCCAATTTCGATAAGGCGCATACTGCCAAGTGGTATTTACCAAGATATCCCTATAGACTGGTTGAGGTAATAATCCATCCGATCAAATCTAGATTTCTTTTAGTTTGCTCTCATCAAACATATCAGAGCCATACCATCGGTAACGGAAGTAGTCAATACACCACTCATGAAAGACTGGATCGTGGCTAAAGAACATCATATTCATGTCTGTCTCTCCCTTTTGTGTTGGGAAAAGAACTGATGCCTGTTTTTCATTCAGTATCACTGCGACCTGCACACTCTCCACCATTCTTCTTTCTATTGCACCCTTAGTTAAGAGCTCATTATGGCCAAACTTTTTCAAAAGTTCCTTTCTACCCTTTGGTATGATGACATTCTTTGGAAATACATAACTATATTTTACGGCTTTTTCCTTTACCCTCGTCACTGCTGGCTCGATTAGGTCTATTGGAACTTGAGGGACAATTTCGCAGATGTATTGGTCAGCCTGACGATAAATGTCCTTCCAACGCTCAAGTATCGCTACAATGCCCTTTATGTGCTCGCATTTGTCCAGTGCTCCAAGCCTCATAATGAACTTGATTGGAAGCTCTCCCAGGACATGCTCGGAAAAATATTCTTTGTACTTTGACAGATAGTTAAATGTAGGAATCTGTTTGATGATTGTGTTACCAAAGGTGGTAAGCGAAAATACACCCTCTGGGTCTTTCTCAATCAAACCTGCGTCTTGCAGGCGATTGATATTGCGATGAACCTCCTGCATGGTGATGCCAAGATCCTTGGCAAGCTGTGACATCTTTGTCTTTTTCTTATTGAGCTGGAATACTATCGCGAGTCTTTGTTCACTCGCGAGCTCGAAGAAGGTCTTCTCAGTATTAGCAAATGTTGTCAGGACGTCATCGGAGGCATCTGACATGGTATTGCATGGAATCGATCAGTGTTTTAAACATTACATATGCTCACTTATAGTTATGGGGATGTTGTTCTTCTTCTGAATGTGCACGGTTTGCCCTGCGGATGGTTATTATTCCTAGCACGATAAAACCTGCTCCTATTGCTAGAATGACATAATCAACCAAAAGTATCCTAGCCCATGCTGCATTCATCGTCGCTGCCAAGATGAATAGCAGTGCCATAAATACAAGTGCGATACCTGTAATTGTTTCTCCATTAATCCACTGTTTTCCTACGCCCCCTGTCATATGTACTCTACAATAATAGGGTAAGGATTATTAAAATTTTCAATTATCTTTTTGGTAAATAATGCTAAATCTAGTGTTCACGAACAAGCGTGCCCCTGCATTGTTCACATATTTGCTCATCAATGTTGGACTCGATGCTATGGTGTACGTCGCATATAATGAGCGTATATCGCATGTAATTGCACAGGCCAATGAACTTCGCAAGTGTGCTTGGAGTGTAAACCTTATTTGTAGAAAGATCTCTTGCAATATCGTCTACCATACGCATTATTTCTGTAACTGATTCGAGCTTTGAAATGAGCTCTATGTCTCCTCTTGTTCTCCTTACGTAGTTGCTGACTGCAGCCTGTGTAATACCCAGAACCTTTGCAACATCCTCTTCCTTGAGCGAATATTCTTTTATTAGCTTTTTTGCGAGAATAGCCCTAACTGCAGGAATAAGTGATTTTGCTTCGATTTCTGAAGGGAGCAGCATTTATGGGTGAAGAATAGAATTAGACGTTTATTATATAAAGGTTCTTGGTAGCATCTATTCTTTATATTTAAGGCAGAGAGAAAAAGAACATGAAAGCTGTCTTTGTAAAGGAACAGAGCATGGTTTCTGTTGATGATGTCAAAATGCCGGATATTGTTAGCAGCGGCGATGTTCTTGTCAAAATGCGTGCGTGTGGATTATGTGGTTCTGACCTGGAGAAGATCTATGGAGAATATACGATGACCTCTGGCAGGCTTGGTCATGAGCCTGCCGGTCAAATTGTGGCAATTGGTAAATCTGTTAAAGGTCTTGCGCTGGGCGATCGCGTTTTTGTCCATCATCACGTTGCGTGCTATTCCTGTCATTATTGCCTCCATGGAGATTATACTGCATGTCCTGAGTATCAGGCAAGCAACATTAACCCATGTGGTCTGGCAGAACATTTCTTGGTTCCTGAATGGAATGTCTCAAGAGGCGGACTGATAAAACTTCCCGACAATGTAAGATTTGATGAAGCATCGCTTATCGAGCCCCTTGCATGCTGTATCAAGGCATGGAAGAAATGTAACTTTCAAAAAGGAGATCATATCGTGGTGCTCGGCGCAGGTCCAGCAGGATTAATGCATGTACTCTTGGCTATGGCATTTGGAGCAGGCAAAATATTTGTCATTGATATCAATGATTTTCGTTTGAGCTTTGCCAAGAAATATGGTGTGCAAGTATTCAATGCTATTTTTGACAAGGACTTGGCAAACGACATCAAGCTAAACACAGGTGGAATAGGCGCTGATATCTGCATTGTTGCAACAGGGAGCACAAAAGCATTGATACAGTCATTTGGTCTAACTCGGAGGGGCGGTAATATAATACTGTTTGGGGTCCCACCTAAAGGGTCACAGATATCATACGATGTGAGTAAGCTCTATTCTAGTGAACACTCCCTCATCCCAAGCTATGCTGCGTCTGAAATTGAAACAAATCAAGCGCTCAAGCTGATAGCAGAAAAGCGTGTGGATATCCAATCCCTTATTACGCATAGGTTTCACATCAGCAAGGCTGCAGAGGCAGTAAAATGTGCTCATGAGGCCAATGATGCTATGAAGGTAATTATAACCACAGATTCGTGAAACTATATATATTAAATTGCCTGTCTGAGTTGATTGGTTATGGACTGGGGAATGCAAAACAGGCTAGCCAAGATAATTCGCCGTGATGATGACCGTTGCCTTATGCTTGCAATTGACCATGGTTACTTTCTTGGACCAACCGAGCATCTGGAAGTTCCGAGGAAAATCGTAAGCCAACTTTTGCCTTACGCAGACTCACTTATGCTTACAAGAGGTATTTTGAGGACATCGGTTAACCCTAAGTTCGATATTCCAATAGTGTTGCGCGTGTCTGGCGCAACCAGCATCATTGGCGAAGATCTTTCGAAAGAAACGATTACCACTTCAATTGAAGAAGCAATTAGGCTTAATGCATCATGCCTTGCACTTTCTATATTTGTGGGCGGAAAGTACGAACATAATACGCTTGCCAATCTAGCCAAGCTGGTAGACGAAGGAGAAAAGTATGGAATACCTGTGCTCGCAGTGACTGCAGTAGGAAAGGACATGACGCGTGATGCTCGTTATCTTGCACTTGCATGTAGAGTTGCTGCAGAACTTGGTGCACACGTAGTCAAGACGTACTATTGCGACAACTTTGAGCAAGTTGTAGAAGGCTGCCCTGTTCCACTCATAATTGCAGGTGGAAAAAAACTTACGGAGCCAGATGCGCTAAATCTTGCTTACAACGCGGTGACGCATGGTGCTGCTGGCGTTGATATGGGGAGAAATATCTGGCAGTCCGACTGGCCTGTGGCAATGATAAAGGCGGTGCAAGCAATAGTCCACAAGAACGCTGACGTCAAAGAAGCATACAGCATTTTTCTTAATGAAAAGGATAAGGACAACCCTAGCCCGAAGGAAACTGAGGATGTGGTTAGAACAACCGTCAGTCATCAGGTAGCTTTTGACTAGCCCGTAAGTTTCGATAAATGTTGGTGAACCATTTTCCACTGGTCCATTTTATCCTTTTGCAGTACAACTGTTGCCCTAGACTTATTGCTGATAGATGTTCCACGAAAGCTATAATCGTCAATTAACATACCAGTTACCTCAAGTATGAAAGTGGCAACTGCAATGCCGCCTGTTACATTGATCTCGAGGTTTTCGATCTTGAAATCATAGTCAGAAAGACTAGCAAAATGTAATTGCTCTAGCATTAGCGCTCTTTCAAAATCGCGCCTGTCATAGGGTGGCGAGTCACCAAACTTTGTGAAGTGAGGATCAAGAAATTCTTCTATCTTTTCTATGTCCTTAGATTTTGCAAGCTGAAAGTATTTGTAAATAAGATCCCTTATTTCGGCATGATCTGTGGAGTACATCGATATTCATTAGACAGTACATCCAAAATTTTTATACTTTACAATTGTTTAAGCTACTATAACAGATAACTTGCATACTATGTGGCGAGGCTTTAGAAATTACATTAATTATACCTCGTTAGAATCTTTGATGTGTTTTCAGATCGAGTTACATAGAATGCATCCCAAATCTATTAAATAATCTTATACATGTATGTACACCTAGTTAACCCTCAGATTACACCAAAGGTCATTAATTTAATGGCCTTGCATGTTCTAGTTCTCCGTCCTTTGGAATATAGGGCCAGCTAATAATTAGTATTTTTTAGGTTATTCTATTGATGTGCCTCTGAGTGTGCCTTAGTGATATGATCCTGCAACTCATCTTTGTTTCGAGCAGTCAACCCACATATACTGCATGTTTGCTGCTTTGGTGTTAAGTCCTCTAGTCCTTTTCCGCTGGTAACGTCCAAGTATTGATCATCGGACCTTGCTGCCTTTATTTTGGTATAGTTCCCATCCTCTTCGAGATCCATGCTTTTCCTTTCTACCATTACTGTATTATACAGTAATTATCTCTTTATATCATATTATTATCTTTTGTCGTATATTGTGTAAGTATACAAAAGTAGAGATGTATGCAGTCCATTAACTCCGCCTGATGGTCGACGAACACTTACCCAAAGATTAAGACTATATCCTTAAATATGTTATAGAGATTTTGTTTTCAAATGTACATAAGAAAAATAAATTTAGTAGCTGTAATAACAGCGCTAGTAATTGCTACAACGGCCGGCCTGACAATATCTTCTCCAAGTACTGCAGTACTTGCTACGCCCGTTCTTGGACAAGAAGCAGGTAATAATAATACCACAACAGCAACTGCACCACTGTCAACAGCCGGAGGAGGAGGGCAACAGCAGCCCACTATCCACATAGTCAAAGATGGCACAAACACCTATGTTATATCTGGTAGCTCATCCAATGTGGGCAGCTTTGATACAACTTATAGAATCACAGGAGAAAGAGGCGCTATAAGGACAGCAGAAAACCTACTCATATCTACTATCACAGACGATTTTAACAAATCTCCAACAATAGGCTATGTGAGAGCAGGAAATATAAGTACAACGGCTTCTGCAAACACTACTACTCTTCCAAACCCATTTGCGACTCCCGAGCAAATAACTGAAAGAATCACAAATGAACTTAGAAGAGTCATTAGTGAAGCAGAGAACAATACATCACAGGGTCAGTACATGGAAATAAACTGCGGATTTGGTATGACCTTAGAAGATATGCATTGTCATTACGTTCCATTACTTGGAGCGGGACAAGGATAATAGCTGCGGAGAAACAGTTAGGACCAGGACCAGATTAGAACCTCGACTCCTTTAATTTTTATTTGTCTTATCGTTTTAAAGCTGCCAACCAGCTAATTGACATTAATGGTTTTTAGGACAACGATCTAATTCAGGCAAATGTAACAATAATTTCGCGGTAGTTATTTTGCTTACTCTTACCTCATTATCTAGTACTTTATCAATGACTCCAGTTCTTCTTCAATGCAATTGCTAGATAAGCCGATGATTGCATCAGCAATACTTCTTTTTATTGCATCAATTATTTTATTCCTCAACTTACGCCTAAATGAGGCTAAAATAACTGATTATGCAAGTAAGATGGCAATCGCGGGACTGATGCGTCTTGCGACAACTGTTCTGCACTTATTGGGGCTTGTATAAAAATGAAGGCAGCATTTGTACAGAAGATCATGCCCGCGAAGCCGGTTGTTTAAGTCGATGCATAATAGTTGGTATCTCGTGCATATTATTTCTTAGAAGAAAAGAAGCATGGTACATGTTTGCTTTCTATGCATGTGTAACATCTTATAAGTGATAGGTTAGAATATTCCATTTCCACTGGAAATAATATGATTGGTTTACCATATGCCTGCACTATGACAGCACAGTTAATGAATCTTCTGACGCTATCCCAATATAAAAAAGGTATAGCTATTGATTAGTAATAACCCTCGGTTGCAATTTGCAGTTGAAGTAAAATTGACCTTAGAATGTCGTGCACTGTCACTTCCTTAGTTCGTTCCTAGGTAAGTTCTTCTAACA
This sequence comes from Thermoproteota archaeon, assembly GCA_030861405.1. Lineage (GTDB taxonomy): Archaea > Thermoproteota > Nitrososphaeria > Nitrososphaerales > Nitrososphaeraceae > Nitrososphaera. The sequence continues at coordinate 8,942 of JALZFS010000124.1, forward strand.
AGTTTTACCGCTTATTCCCATAAACTTTATAAATTATATCCTTCCACATTATCAGAAATGCCTCAGGCTGACAAAGGATATTGTTTTCGGGACAAGGTTCAAGTCTTGGTTCTGCTGAAGGTTGCTTGAGCAATTATGCTTCAGCAAATAGACGCTTATGTAAGTGAATTTGGTGATAAATAGAATTGGTTGAAATGACCGGTGCAAAAGGGTTGATCCAATCGCTTGAGAAGGAGGGTGTAGATGTAGTATTTGGACTCCCGGGGGGAGCAAACCTGCCGATATATGATGCCTTAGTGGAAGCAAACTTTCGACACATCCTTGTAAGGCACGAACAGTCGGCTGCTCATATGGCGGACGGCTATGCTCGAATAAAAAGAAAGGCCGGTGTATGCTTTGCAACCTCCGGCCCTGGTGCGACCAATCTCATTACAGGCATTGCAACTGCGTATGCTGACTCTTCTCCAATCGTAGCTGTAACCGGCCAGGTGCCCCTTGGTATGATAGGCAAGGACGCCTTTCAGGAGACAGACATTATTGGGGTAGCAAACCCTTGCACAAAATACTCATTTCAACCAAGTGCTGCTGCTGAAATTCCCGAAGTGATCAAAAAGGCATTCTACATTGCCGAAAGCGGCAGGCCTGGCCCAGTGCTTGTCGATATTCCTAAGGATGTGCAGCAGGCAACAGCAGATTTGAAATTTCCAGATCTCATTAAGGTTAGAGGCTATAATCCCAACGCAGAGGCACATCTTGGAGAGATGTCTAGAGCAGTTGAGCTCCTGCTTAAAGCGGAGCGGCCAATAATAATGGCAGGCGGAGGTGTAATCCTATCTGGAGCTTTTTCGGAACTCCAGGCTCTTGCAGAGCTTGTCAAGATGCCAGTAGTAACCACCTTCAAGGGCAAGGGCGCATTTCCTGAGAACCATCCGCTTGCCATGGGACCGATAGGGATGCATGGCCACGCAGAAGCCAACAAGATAATCCTAGAGGCGGACTGTATTTTAGCTGTAGGAGCAAGATTTTCTGACAGATCTGTGGGCAAATTTGACGAATTTGGTAAAGGCATGAGTATAATTCATATGGACATTGATCCAGCCGAGATCGGAAAGAATAAGTCAGTCGACGTTGCGCTTGTAGGTGACGTAAAGTCCTCGCTCCGGACTCTTGTGAAAATTTTCTCAAAGAAGACGATCAAAAGGGATCAAGATAGCCCATGGTTAAGTCGTAGAAAGGAGCTTGTACAGTATTATGCTGAGACGCTCAAGGACTATGCAAGGGAGATAACAGCGAAAAAGTCACTCAAGAAATTAAGGGAGTTACTGCCGGCCAATGCCATTGTCACGACAGAAGTAGGACAATGTCAGATGTGGGCATCGCTCCACTTTGATGTGATAACGCCTGGTACCTTCTTTAGCTCGACTGGCCTTGGCACTATGGGCTTTGGCTTCCCAGCCTCAATTGGAGCCAAGGCTGCCCAGCCAAATGCTCCTGTGGTAGATATTGCTGGGGATGGCTCATTCAACATGACTGAAAACTCGCTTGCGGTATCAGTGCTTGAAAACTTGCCTGTGATAGTATTCTTGATGAACAACTACATGCTTGGAATGGTAGCTCAGTGGCAGCGCACTTTCTACAATAGACGCTATAGCGGGGTACATCAACACAATTGCCCTGACTATGTCAAGATAGCCGATGCCTACGGTGCGCAGGGCATAAGGGTCGGCTCAATGCATGAGCTTGAACAGGCAATCAAGGCGGCACTCAAATCAGACGTAGCAACAGTTATAGACATTCCAATTGATCCTGAGGAAGATGTTTATCCATTTGTGGCACCTGGTACAGGTCTCAAAGATATGATTATAGGAGCATAAGGAAGAATTTGTCTACAATTACAGTTCAAAAGGGGTCATGGTATATCGTGTCCGCTCTTGTGGAAAACAAACCCGGTGTGCTGTTCCGAGTCACTAACTTGTTTAGGGCACGTAATTTCAACATCGAAAGCATTACAGTTGGATCAACTGAACAGCAAGATCTTTCTCGAATGACAATAACGACAAACAGCGATGAAAGGACGCTTGATCAGTTAGTAAAGCAGTTGCGGAAGTTAATAGATGTCATAGAAGTAAAGGTGCTCGATACCGACAAGGCCGTATATCGCGAGCTTGCTCTTATTAAGATCAAGGCTGTTGATCCTACTACAAGAAGTGAGGTAATCAACTATTCTACTATATTCCGCGGCAGTATCTTGGACGTTGGCAAGGAGACGATAATAGTCGAGATAACTGGCACGCCCGATAAGATAGATGCATTTAAGAACCTCGTTGAACAATATGGAATTGCGCAGTTGTCCAGAACAGGGGTTTCGGCCCTTCCGAGAGGTGGCGTAGAGAGTTGAGCAAATCTGGAGAATCGTTAAGCGACAGCGAAACTGTTAGGATCTTTGATACTACTCTTAGAGACGGAGAGCAAACTCCTGGAGTAACGATCACACCCGACCAGAAGACCGAGATTGCGATCAAGCTGGATGAACTTGGAGTAGATGCAATAGAAGCAGGATTTCCAATAGTATCACACGGCGAGATACAAGCCATCAAGGCAATAGTGAAGCAAGGATTGAAGGCAGAGATTTTCGGCCTTGCTCGAGCAAATGAACTTGACATTGATACTGCTATCAAATGCGATTTGAAGCATGTTCACACATTCATAGCAACTTCTGACATTCATATGGAGTACAAGTTGAAAATGACGCGTCAGCAAGTCTTGGACAAGGCAGTCAGAGCAGTAGAGTATGCGAAAAAACATGATTTGAATGTAGAATTTTCAGCAGAGGATGCAACAAGATCCGATAGAGAATTTTTGCTTAAAGTATTCAATGCAGTTGCAGAGGCGGGTGCGGACAGACTTGACATACCCGACACCGTGGGTTATGCAACTCCACAGTACATTGCCGACCTCGTAAAAGAAGTCAAGCAAAGTACTAGACTTCCAATAAGTGTCCACTGCCACGATGACTTTGGTTTTGCAGTTGCTAACTCCATAGCGGGCGTAAACGCTGGAGCGGCATGTGCACATGTCACAATAAATGGTCTTGGTGAGCGTGCTGGCAATGCATCACTTGAAGAATTTGTAATGGCCATTCAATGCTTGTACGGCAAAAAGCATAACGTCAACACAGAATTACTTTATGAAACTTCCAAATTTGTTTCAAACACGATGGGTATAATTGTTCAGCCAAATAAGGCAATAATTGGGGAAAACGCCTTTGGCCATGAATCTGGAATTCATACTCATGGCATCATCAACAACCCACTCACATATGAGCCGATAAGTCCGGAGCTTGTGGGCAGAAAAAGGTGGCTTCAGGCTGGCAAACATGCAGGGGCCCATGGTATTAGGGCAATGCTTGAAGAGTTTGGCATCACGCCAACCGAAGAGCAGCTTCATATGATAGTGGAGAAGCAAAAAAATATTGCCGATAAGGGTGAGCCGATTACTACATCTGAACTCTTGTCAATAGCTGGTAACGTAATGAATAATAATATGTTTGAGGAAAAGTTCAAACTCTATGACTTTCATATTGTCACTGGTATGAACATCATCCCTACAGCAGTAGTAAGACTCAATGCCGATGGCAAAGATTTCATTGCATCGGATATTGGTGTAGGTCCAGTCGATGCAGCGCTTAAAGCGATACAAAAGATATCTGGTGAAATGGCCAATGTCAAGATAAGAGAATACCGCCTTGATTCAATAACTGGAGGCTCTGACGCCCTTGCAGAGGTTACAGTCAAGGTCGAGGATAAGAATGGTAATGTGGTGTCCGCGCGCAAGTCCGGCGAGGATATAGTTGTCGCATCGGTGCAAGCAATGATGGATGCAATCAACAAAGTGCTACTAAGGAAAATTCTCTATTCAAAAGATAATTGGTACCGCAGCTCAGCATGAGGTATAGTTGACAAAATATAATATTTCCCTCATTAAGGGAGATGGCATTGGACCTGAGCAGACTGCTGCAGCAAAAAAAATACTTGAGACAATAAATGACAATTCCCAAATAAAATTTAATATTCATGAAATTGAATGCGGCGACATCGCTCTTGCCAAATTTGGCAAAGCATTACCTGAATTTGCAGTGGATGTTATCAAGAAGTCCCAGGCGTGCCTCAAGGGACCTGTTGGAGAGACTGCTGCCGATGTGATAATTGTCCTCCGCAAGATGTTCGACCTTTATGCAAATGTCAGACCAGCCAAGTCTTATCCAAATATTCCAAGCATTTCAAACAACGTAGACCTTGTCACGGTAAGGGAAAATACTGAGGATGTGTACCTTGGATGGGAATTCAACAGTGACGAAAACACCGTTGTAGCGCTCAGAGTTACATCCGAGCAAGCCAGTAGGAGGATCGCTGAATATGCATTTAGGACATCGATGATACGAAATAACAAACTTAGAGTAGTTGCAGTGCACAAGGCTAACGTACTTCGAAAGGGCGATGGACTCTTTGCTGCAACCTGTAGATCAGTTGCCGAGAACTACCCGAAGGTACAGTATAGTGAATTATATGTTGATACAGCATCAATGAACTTGATACGTAATCCCGACCAATTCGACGTCATTGTCACGACAAACTTGTTCGGTGACATACTCTCCGATGAAGCCGCTCAGGTGGTTGGAGCACTGGGCATGGGTCCGGCGGCCAACGTTGGAGATCAGTTTGCACTCTTCGAGCCTGTACATGGAGCTGCATTTGATATTGCAGGCAAGAATGCTGCTAACCCGTCATCTATCCTTTTATCCACAAAGATGATGATTGAATGGCTCTCGGATAGATATCAAGACAAGAATGCTCTGACAGAGGGTAGACGGATAGAAAACGCCATTGTTAGCATGCTCAAACAAGGCAAAAAGACAAAAGATGTTGGAGGCGACCTCTCTACTAGTGAATTTGCAGCACTTGTCTCAAAAGCGATGTATTGACTTATACACTGCCTATGCCTTATATCTGATATGCAAAACCACCATGGGTAGCTTGGCAATTTAACCAAAGTAATACGAACATTATATAGAATGCTTATTCAATCCTTTGGAATGCATCATGAGCTATTATCCAGAAGCTATTTTGTAGAGAGGATGTCACTAGTTGGTCAATTGCCAATTCATTCTCTGTATCACTACTACTTTTAGAACACTAATAGTAAAATGGATAATGAAGAATTCCTTTTCCCGATATGATGAGGCCAATGTTAAATATCTATATACAGCCTACAGAGAGGCCATTATCTAGTTGTTTTGATTTTCCATCTTTGGATTAGTATCAGAGTCACTTGAATAGCTGGGTGGGTGGCTTCTAATAGGAACCTCTAGGTGCCCTTTTCTGCCAAGAGATAAACAGGAATACAAAAGGAATAGTCATGACTGCTGTCGCAATAAGAACAGGTTGAAATGCACTAGGATCAATATTTATGCCTGCTAGCTGCAGGAATGGTAGAGGAAATACCGTAAAGAGCCAGAATGCTATTATTATTCCCATAAGATGGTAGTTTCTCTTCAATAGTGTTACAAATCCGAGCCTATCTATCTTTTTCCTATCGCAGCTGATGCATTTAGTCGTGTAGCCAGACATGTTTGCAGGAACAACGCATGACGTGCACACTTTGCTTTCACAAAAGTAGCATTCTCTTTCAGCAAAGCGCGAGCCACAAATCGCACAGCGCTTCTGTTGTTGGTTAGCCATTATGCAATGACGTTTTATCTTGAATGTGTCAACAATATTACTGTATCTTGGTAAGGTAAAATTTAAATTTGCTAATCTTGACAATTGCTAAGGGTTCAGAAAATTCCTACACTTCAACAGACTTACACGGGATATGCTGCTAAGCTACTGCTAGAAGATGGTACTGTTTTTGATGGCATAGGCTTTGGGTATCCCTCTGAAATAGCCGGTGAAGTAGTGTTTAACACGGGCATGGTCGGCTATACCGAAACACTGACTGACCCTTCATATCGGGGCCAGATACTATGCCTTACCTATCCACTTGTAGGTAACTATGGTGTCCCTAGTTATGACATGAAGGATGAATATGGCCTACCTAAATTTTTTGAGTCAGACAGGATCCAAGTCAAAGGATTACTTATATACGATCTATCTGATATTGCAAGCCATTGGAGCTGTGCAAAGACACTGGATCAATGGCTCTACGAGGAAAAGGTGCCAGGTATCTACGGAATAGATACGAGAGAATTGACAAAAAAGCTCAGGGTGCATGGTGTTATGATGGGCGCAATTGTTGTATCTAAAAATCGTGTTAATGAGTCTGCCGTGAAGAAAGTACTAGCAGGCGCAAAGTATGAAGGTTTGAATTTCATGCCAGAGGTCTCTACGAGCAAGGCTCAAGAATACGGCGATAGGAGCAGGGACTGCATAGTCGTCCTTGATACTGGTGTAAAGTATAGTATATTACGCAATATCCTGCGCACAGGGTATAGGGTTGTCCGGCTGCCTTGGAATACGACATATGAGCAGATGATGTCGTACAAGCCCAAAGGCGTTGTAATAAGCAATGGACCAGGCGACCCCAAGTCCTGCAGAAGTACAATAGAGACCGCTTCAAGGCTGATCAACACCTCGACCCCGACTCTTGGGATCTGCCTTGGCAACCAGATTCTTGCACTAGCAGGCGGTGCGGATACTTACAAATTAAGATTTGGCCACCGGGGTCAGAACAAGCCCTGTGTTGACATGCGCAACAGTCAGGTGTATGTAACTAGTCAAAACCATGGGTACGGGATTGACCCTAAGAGCCTTGGCAAGACAGACTTTGAAGTTTGGTTCGCAAATGCTGATGATAATACCGTTGAGGGCATTGAGCACAAGAGCAAACCGATAATTGCTGTGCAGTTCCATCCTGAGGCGTCACCAGGACCATATGATTGCATGTTTGTGTTTGATAGATTCAAAGAAATTATTGCCGATCACAAGATTAAGGATACCGAAAAAATTGCAAAAAATATGCAGTATGTAAAAAAAACCACAAGATCCAAAAAATTTGAGAAACCGAAAAGGAGGAGAGAGAAACATCGCCAAGAAATGAAAAAATAAAGAAAGTTCTTGTCCTCGGAAGCGGGGCAATCAAGATTGGAGAGGCGGGCGAAAGTCAGCAATAAAAAACTGCTGACCGCAAATTCGACTACTCCGGTTCCCAATGCCTTAAGGCGCTTGCTGAGGAGGAAATCAAGAGCGTTCTGATAAATCCCAACATTGCAACGATCCAGACCGACACACGCTTTGCAGATAAGGTATACCCTGTCCCAATTAACACCCGCTTTGTAGAGAAGGTGATCGAGCTAGAGCGCCCTGATTCGATAATGTTAGGCTTTGGCGGCCAGACTGCCCTCAACTGTGGCGTCTCGCTACACGAGCAGGGCGTCCTCCAAAAATACGGAATAATGGTTCTTGGAACCTCTATCAAAGGTATCAACACCACAGAAGACAGACAGCGCTTCAAGGAAGCCATGGGAAGTAGCGACGTCCCTGTGCTAGAGAGCTTTGCAGTCAACTCGCTGCAGGAAGCATTCACTGCAGCCAAAGAGATCGGCTACCCCGTGATCATTAGGGTAGCATACACATTAGGGGGTAGGGGAGGAGGCGTTGCATACAATGAATATGAGTTACAAGAAATCGTCCAACGAGGTCTTAATCTCAGCATGGTTCATCAAGTTCTGATAGAGCGTTATGTGGGCCACTGGAAGCAAATAGAATATGAGGTTATGCGTGATTACAATGGTAATAGTGTAATCGTATGTAACATGGAAAATGTACTTGCAATGCGTGTCCATACTGGCGACAACATTGTCATCGCGCCTTCCCAAACACTCAACAATTATGAATATCATATGTTACGCTCAGCAGCAATTAGGGCAACTAGCTACTGTGGCATTGTTGGCGAATGCAACATCCAATTTGCCATTGATCCAACATCAGAACAGTATACTGCGATTGAAATAAATGCCCGGTTGTCGCGCTCGTCGGCACTTGCAAGCAAGGCCACTGGATACCCGCTTGCATATATGGCGGCGAAGATTGGACTTGGGTATTCATTGCCTGAACTCCTTAACAAGATTACAAAATCTACTACTGCGTGCTTTGAGCCATCGCTTGATTATGTGGTGCTTAAAATGCCTCGGTGGGATTTCTCAAAGTTTGAGCTCGTCAAACGCAGGCTTGGTACCACAATGAAGTCCGTTGGTGAAGTGATGGCTATTGGTAGGACGTTCGAAGAAGTGATACAAAAGGCGATCAGAATGTGCGACATTGGCAAAGATGGTCTTGTGGCAAATACAGATTCGCTTCCCCAGCTTACATCAGAAGATATCGAAAGGATCGAGCTAGCTCTCATACATCCAACTGACGAGATACTATTTGCAGTCATTGAAGCTATAAGGGCGGGCTTGACGATTGAGCGCATCAATCAATTGTCTGCAATTGACCCTTGGTTTTTGCTTAAGATGAAAAACATTGTGGACATGGAAGATATTCTCCGCAAGTCTAATATCTTTGACGAGAATCTGATAAGGAAGGCAAAAAAATTAGGATTTTCAGACAAACAGCTGGCGCGCTGTCTTAAACTCAACGAGATGCAGGTTCGTGATCTACGACAGAAATTTAGCATTACACCTGTCACCAAGCAGATAGATACTCTAGCAGCAGAATGGCCAGCCAAAACCAATTATCTCTATCTGACTTACGGCGGCCAGACAGATGACATTAGCGTGAGGGACAGCATCGATGGTAGGATGATAGTATTAGGCGCAGGCCCTTACAGGATCGGAAGCAGTGTAGAATTTGACTGGGGGACCGTCAATATGGTCTGGGATCTCAAGGAAAATGGCGTCAAGGAAATTTCTGTCATCAACTGCAACCCTGAAACCGTGTCAACTGACTATGATATCTGTGATAGGCTCTATTTTGAAGAGCTGACATTGGAACGTGTGCTTGATATCTGCGATAAGGAAAGGCCGACAGGTGTAGTAACATGTGTAGGCGGCCAGACAGCAAACAACCTGACACCAAAGTTAGCAAAAAGTGGCATTAATATAATTGGCACAAGCAGCGAAGATGTTGATAGAGCCGAAGACCGAGCTAAGTTCGGACATTTGCTCGATTTACTCAAGATAAAACAGCCTGCATGGAGAAAATTTAGTTCTCTTGCTGAAGCCAAAGAATTTTCAGATGTTGTTGGCTATCCTGTGCTTGTCAGGCCCTCCTATGTACTTTCAGGTGCAGCAATGAAGGTAGTATGGGGCGAGCAGCAGCTGGAAGGGTTTTTGACGGATGCAACAAATGTCAGCCCAGACCACCCCGTTGTAATTAGCAAATTCCTGCAGGATGCTGCAGAAGTCGAAGTTGACGCTGTCTCAGACAGCAATGAAGTTATCATCGGCTCTGTCATTGAGCATATTGACAATGCTGGGGTGCACTCTGGTGACGCGATAATGAGTATACCGCCATGGCGGCTTGACAGGAATACTATCGACACCGTTACAGACTATACAGTCAGGATAGGTAAGGCTCTCAATGTCAAAGGTCCATTCAACATCCAATACCTGATCAAGGATGAAGAAGTGCTAGTAATAGAGGCAAATGTGAGGGCATCACGTTCTATGCCCTTTGTGTCTAAATTCGTGGGCTATAATATTATCAACCTTGCTGCGAAGGCTATGACCGGCAAATCCCTTCCAACTGCTGCTAAAGACCTATGGCTCAAGACTACTGGCTTTGGGATCAAGGTCCCTCAGTTCTCGTTTATGCAGCTGGAAGGTTCGGACATTGTGCTAGGTGTAGAGATGCAGTCCACCGGTGAAGTTGCGTGCTTTGGCAGCAGCTTCTATGATGCACTGTCCAAGGCATACATGGCAGCTGGCTATTCTCTGCCACTGTCAGGATCTGCACTCATAACTGTGGGTGGACAAAAGAATAAGGAGAAATTGCTGCCTATAATATCACTCATTACGTCCATGAATTATAGGATTATGGCCACCGAACACACTGCCGAATTCATAGAGAATAATAACTTTAAAGACATAGAACTGGTTTACAAGATAAGCGAGCCAGACCGCAAGCCCAATATTGCTGACCTGCTGTATGATCGCAAGATTAATTTTATCATAAACATACCTGCTACATCTACAATTGAAAAATATGTGGGTATGCTATATGACGAGTATCAGATCAGGAGAAAAGCAGTTGAGATGGGCATACCCGTCCTAACAACATTTGAAGCAGCAAGCTCATTTATTAAGACTCTTCAATGGCTACGTGATAACACTCCAACTGTGATGCCCCTTAAAAGATATGCCCAGCTAGAATAACTAAAGGATTGGTTATAGCTTAGAGATTGTTGTCTACCTGTTGATGCCTGCAAAGAAAGGGATGTACATAAGATTCTTTGCGGAAACTTATAATAATTTTTTGCCGATTAGTGCATATATGTTGCGAGCTAGCTTGAGATGATCCTGATCAAGCTGGCTAAATATGTGTAAAATGGCACAACTAAAGCTATCGTTAACCTTGACAACCCAGGGCTAAGCTACATATTGTATTTCCATTTCTATAAAATAAAGACGCACCAAGTTTTGCCTAGGGAGAATATTGTAAAACGATACTCGTGAAACATCACGTTCTGTCTAGTAATTATATATACTCGTTTTTGTCCTCACGATGGCGCCTGGTCCCTGCGATCATCATCCTTATTCTTAATACACCATAAATTGTATTAGGGCGATTAAAAACTTATCTGCAGTTTTTATTGGCCACATCAGACAATGTCAACTCTTACTTTCAGCCATTATGGCTTTTGTCCTAGCCTGTATCTCTAGAGATATAGACGATTATGAAAATATTTATAAATATTAGTTACAGTCTAGTGGAAACTATAGTGATCAGCATTATAAAATATGCGTCAGAAGCGCTGTATCACCTACAATTGAGCCATCAAGCGTTACAATCATGCACTCCTTCACGCCATGTTGCATTACTCTCCTGATTATGGGCGAAACGGACTTTTGATATCTCTTTTCATCTGTGGAATATAGATATGGATTAAAGGTGGGCACTACCACAATGTCAATGATTCCTTTCTCTGCAAAAATAGCGTCCTTTCTTGCCTGAATATATAGCCACACTCGTTCTCCGTTTATGACACTGCCCTTTTTCAAAAATACAGGGTGGAGATGTCCCATCACTATTCGCTTGATGCCCGCTGCTCTAACATCAGATGGCATGCTATGGCCATGCACCAATAATGTATCGTCAAGCGTCATCCCCTTGCTAGTTGTTATGTTGACATTCATTGGAACCAGACGCCCAATGTTGCCATCATGATTACCCGGCACAAGATAGACCTCTGCCTTTTCTGACAGCTGCTCTAAGAATGGAGGTATATTGTCCCACTCCTGTCTGCTTATTGCGCCCACCGTATGCTTTATGTCTCCCAGTAGGATGATTCCGTTGGCATGCTCAGAGTCAATAAGACCCACCAGTTCGGCAATCATGTCCGAGACGAGGCTTGGACCGACAGTTATCCCTTTTGCCCGTAGGTCTTCTTCAAGTCCAATATGCAAGTCAGACACCGTGATATATTTTCTGCCTGTATGTTCAAGCAAGATCGCTGCATGAGGATGGATGGGTCGTATCTTCATATTTTTATATATACGAGTCGGGCAATTAAATCGTCGTGCAACTAAGAGTAGACGATACAGTTAGCTCTGGCAGCGTAAAACAGATGTTGTGTCTACCAAGCGGCAAAAGGCTATGGGTTGTCATAGGCAAAGATAATGAATATTGGACAGATCCGGATCTTGGCTTTTGCTCCTGCAAGGACTTTTATTTTGCCACACTGTCAGGTAGACAGGATTGCTATCACCTAGAAAGTGTCAAAAAAGCTATACAGCAGAAAAGATCTATGACCCTAGAATTTGACGACAGCTATTATGTCCGGTTGTTGCAGGCAATTGCAGATGATAATATAAACCTACTAAGCCGTAGTTGATACCTGAGTATTGCCAGCTGTTGGCTGGTGCGTACTATCCGATGGATGCTGCTGATTCTTGTATACTTCCTGCTTTTCTAATGTTGTTGTCCTTGCCTCCCCACCTTTTCTTCCTATATTGCTATAATACTCTGCACCTCGTTCCTGCTTGACGGTCTCACCGCCTCGTTTGCCAATCTCGCTGTAAAACTCGGGACCGTAGCGCTCCTTGACCGCCCCACCACCCTTTTCTCCAATTTCACGATAAAACTCAGAACCATATCGCTCCTTAACTACCTCACCGCCCCGTCTCCCTGCCTCACTGAGCCCTTCTCTGTCATTTGCCCGCGCCTCTCCCCCCGCTTTGGCTACCCGAAGTCGGGTATCTGGGTTTGCAGCCGCGAGGCCTCTTTTATTGTGTGGTGCAATGCCCCCTTTACGTGCTACTCTTTGCCTTGTCTCTTCGCTAGCGGACGCTAGGCCTCGTCGAGCGTGCCCTCCATCAGATGCAGCCTGCTCTGAGCTCATGTATAATAGACACTCTCATATCGCTTAAAAGGGGAAACGAAAAAAGTAAGAGAATCATAATCATACAGTTTATTATCCGACTGTTTTTTTTCATCCCTGTGGTATCTGACAATGTCTTAATCGTTGGATCTGGAGGCAGGGAGCACGCTCTTGGTTGGAAGATTGCACAGAGCAAGCATGTCAGCAAGATCTATTTTGCACCAGGTAACGGAGGAACGGCCCAGAATATCGACATCAAATCTAATAACATCGACAAATTGGTATCATTTGCAAAACGTCAGAGCAATCTGCTGACAGTTGTAGGACCGGAAGAGCCTCTTTGGCTTGGAATTGTTGATATCTTTGAAAAGGAGGGTCTGCGCATTTTTGGTCCCCGCAAAGACGTAGCCATGCTTGAAGCCAGTAAGGCTTTTGCCAAAGATTTGATGCATAACGCAGGCATTGCAACTCCTGACTATGCCACATTCTCTGATCCGCAACAGGCCAAGGATTATGTCATCAGCCAGAGGAAACCCGTGGTGATCAAGGCTGATGGGCTTGCATCAGGCAAGGGCGTAGTGGTGTGTGACAGTTTAGAGCAAGCTATCGCAGCGATTGATAATATGATGATCAAAAAGGAATTTGGTGCCGCAGGAAGTACTGTAGTAATTGAAGAGCGGATTTGCGGGGATGAAATCTCGTTCATTGCACTATGTGACGGCAAGACAATAATGCCGCTTGCTTCCAGTCAAGATCATAAGAGGGTATTTAACGATGATAAAGGCCCTAACACTGGAGGCATGGGAGCTTATTCTCCTGCATCTGTGGTGGACTCAGGCCTTCATGACAAGATAATGAGAGATGTGATGGAGCCAACGATAAATGCATTGAAAAACCGTGGTACTCCGTTTAGAGGCTTCCTCTACGCAGGGATAATGCTCGAAGAAAGTACAAAAGAGCCCTATGTCCTTGAATTCAATGTGAGGATGGGTGACCCTGAATGCCAACCCATAATGATGAGAATGAAATCTGACCTTTATGACTACATCGATGCAGCAGTAAATGGGCGACTGAACTCAATGCAGCAGATGGAATGGAAAAATCAGATCGCAGTATGCGTCATAATGGCTGCAAAAGGGTATCCGGGCAAATATGAAAAGGGAAAAATTATACAGGGTCTTGGCTCTGACTTTGGACCAGACATTGCAGTTTTTCATGCTGGGACCGCACTAGATTCGCAAGGCAGGATCGTGACAAACGGTGGGCGCGTGTTAGGGGTGACTGCACTTGGTAACGACGCAATGCAGGCAATTAACAGTGTTTATTCTGCTGTGCAGAAGATACGATGGGGAGAAAACGGCGTTCATTATAGGACCGATATTGCAAGAAGAGCTATTGGTTGCTAGGCATAATGTAGTGTATGCCGTCTTCACTTGCAATTGCATCCAGCCTTTTATCATTCCTATCATGAGGTAGTTTCTCAAGCAGCTGAAACGAGTACGCAAGTCCAATAGAAAATATTCGCTTACCTGACAATAACCTGTCATAGTAACCCTTGCCATATCCAAGCCTATAGCCTTTTTTATCAAAGGCAATTCCAGGCACAATAAGTAGATCAATTGTGTTCACGCGATTATGTGGGGGAGGTTCCATAATGCCAAACGCTCCCCTGGTAAGCTCTTTTGATGAAGAAAGTTCATAAAATATGATCTCATCTTCAATGACCCTTGGCAGTGCAATCTTTTTGCCCAGCATTCCTCCTCGCTCGATTATTATGTCTGTCCTTGCCTCCGAACCGAACGCAAAGTACGCTCCAACAACTTTCGATAGATGAAATTTCTTGCTATTTATCACTAATTCTTGTACGACCTTGCTCCTTTTTGTAATCTCACTTGCATTGAGCCTATTGCGTTCTTCAATCATTCTTTGTCGTATTTCTTTCTTGTGCACTATCAGAGCTACTTAGTCACCTCTCGCATAATAGAAGCCGCGGTTATCGTGTTGCTCAAAAGCATCGCTCGCGTCATCAGTCCTACCCCGCCTGGCACTGGTGTTATCCATGACGCCTTTTGCTTTACTGAGTCAAAGTCTGTGTCCCCTGCCAACTTCCCATTGACCCTGGTTATTCCTACATCAATAACGATTGCCCCTTCCTTTACCATATTTGAAGTAAGCGTAAAGCGCTGACGATCGCCTACTGCAGTTATAATCAGATCAGCCTTTGATAACTTTTCGTTTAGGCCCTTTGTCTTTGAATGACATACCGTTACTGTCGCGTCTCGCTCTAGCAACAAAATCACGAGAGGCTTGCCTACCAAGTTGCTGCGATTTACAATAACTGCATCCATCCCTGATATGTCTATTTTGTAGTAATCCAAAAGCTGCATAATGCCTGATGGCGTGCAGGGCTTGAGTCCTGCAATGCCACTTTGAAGCATTCCGACATTGTACGGAGTCAAGCCGTCCACATCCTTGAACGGACTAATTGTGCTGATTATTTCAAATTCATCGATATGTAATGGCAGAGGCAGCTGTACCAAAATACCGTGGATTGTAGAGTCGTTATTTAGAGACAGAACAAGCTCGCGCAGCTCATTCTTTCTAAAGGCGGCATTAAACCTGTGATCCCTCGTTATAATACCAACTTCCTTCGCATCCTTCTGTTTGCTCTCTACATACATGGCAGATGCAGAGTTATCTCCGACTAGTATTGTCGCAAGGCATGGCTGGATGTTGCCTTCCCTCAAATCTTCAACTGCTTTTTTTATTCGTGTTTTTACGTCTGACGACACGATCCTACCATCAATTATGCGGGCTACCAATTGAATAGATGAAGTTTTCACATATTATTTTGCTTTGCTTGTCTTGAATAACACCAGGGTTACATCATATGCTGCTACCAACTATCACCCTGGCGCCCTATTACAGTATCAGTATGCTAAATTATAATAGAGGCATTCATAGAAAAATTTAGACCGCTTTATGATGGTAAAACTACAGCCCCAAGCATAATCAAGAGCAAGATAATGGACGATTTCACCTGTGGAGATGCAAACCCTACTTGTATAAGAATAATAGATAACGATGAAATCCCTCTAGTCTAATGCTATTTTCTTTGTCACCAAAATGTTTTGCATATGTGCTGCTGACATCTTTTCCCATTCGAAAAGTAGGATAGCCTTTTCCTTCTGACCATCTATAGTGCCTCTGATAAGACATAAAACAAATAGACGATCGGGCTCTTTCACTTATCACCATGGAAATCTATCTTACAACCCGATGCACTTACAAGATAAAAGGAAGGGATGGTGCTAACAAGAATAGATGACAAATTCGTGAAGATAAACACTAGGAACATTCCACGTTACAAGAGGCGCTTACCAATTGACGGTGTCATTCTTTGTCTATCTCAGCTTGCTCAAGACGCTGCAGCGCCTGAACTATCTCTCTTTGCAACTGCTCTATACTTTTTTCGTCCGAGTTGAACATCTTTTGCTCAGTGGGAGCAGAAAACTGTGCCTCTAGTGCCTCTGCTAATATCTTTTTAACCTTCATATCGCCATGCTCATAAGAAAGAGTCGATTTAGAGAGCTCTACTAACTTCTTATCTAGCGCCGAAATCTTATCTTGCAGTAATAAGACTAAGTTATTGCGAAGTTTCGTGAGATCTTCGAAATCGGCCACAGGCTGCAGGAAGACGATCTTCTGGTTAAGAGAATTAAGCTGCTGTTTGTACTTCAGCAAAAGTCTGTCGCGCTCTAGTCTATCAATCTTACCACCTTGATGTGCTTCATACACCCGAGTAATTGCTTCAGCCGTAAGGTTCTTCTCAAATAGCGCAGAGAGAAGTTCAGCTTGCGCTGCGCTCGATGACCTTGACTGCTCCTTATTGCTGCTACTTTTAACGCGAGACAGTTTATCCATAGCCGCTACAAATATCGCGCCTGCAATAGAGGAGCCTGCAATAAGAGCGATTTCTGCAGACATTATTATGGTTCGCCTTGGCCTCCCTAAAAGAAAAGCTTTCTGTTATTGTATCACATGACCTGTCGCTTAATCCAATCATACTTACGAATTCTTGGATCAGGGTAGCCACACTTTGCACATCGCTTTCCTCGCTTGTGGTAAGAATTGTAGCCACACCTTCTACATCGTATGTGGGTCTTTTTGCGGGTGAAATTGCCCATCGATGTAGTGCCTTTTGTCATTTCCCATCTCCTCCATCTACTTTGGCGGCGGCGAAATAATGACTACGTTGTCTCCTCTGACAACAATCGTACCCAACTCATTAGATTTTCCCTCTTCTAGAATTTCTACTGAATCCTCAAGCAACAGGTTCATGTGTTGATCGAAACCGTGAAGGTTTCCTCTGATTACTTTGCCACCCTTTAGCTTGATAAGCACAACTTTTCCAAGACTCTCATCGAGAACTTTTACTGCCATATCTACTGACAATTAGTATTCTACCGAGGGTAGAGCATGATGGAGGTATATATTAAAATTTGTTTAATTCATCTTCTGTTAAAGCCTGCCGCAACCATGTACATGTGAGAAGGTATCAATGAACAATAACTTACGGGTTCGCAAAGCACTCATAGCTTCCCAACACTATTAGTTTCATACATTAAGGTTAAGATCGTGAGACTTATGGCTATGGCATCAATTCAGTCAAGTCGGCCAATTTAAGATATTTATTTTATTACTGTTGCCTAGTTATAATATGAGCCAATTATGCGGCTGCCGAACCACTCCACCCGGTATAACTAAGTTGGGAGAAATGTACTTGCTGTTTATACTTACTGCTTGACAAAATAATGCATTCAGATAACTTAGGTTTATAACAGATAATCTTAGTCAAATGGTTTGTCCATATGAAGATTAGGCGTTTTTCTTCTTGTTATAATTAAAAATTCTAGGAAAATTATAGTTTACATCAATAAACAGAAAGCATAAGAAACTACTAATCAGAACCAAACACGTTGGCTTATGTCCACGAATATGTTAATCACCGCGGTAATCACTCTATTTGCGATGACTCGTCACCCACCAGGCTTGATTCTTAAGGTTCCCGTTAGTACACTGAATTGTACTTGTTTTGGTTTCAGTCTGGAAATATTAGTATGATTTAGTAAAGTTACTTTCCATATGGCACCTTAAGTCAATTTTACCAGAGAGAGACATCTAATCGTTAATAAGCCAGTGGGCAGCCTT
This sequence comes from Thermoproteota archaeon, assembly GCA_030861405.1. Classification (GTDB taxonomy): domain Archaea; phylum Thermoproteota; class Nitrososphaeria; order Nitrososphaerales; family Nitrososphaeraceae; genus Nitrososphaera. The sequence continues at coordinate 26,690 of JALZFS010000124.1, forward strand.
TCTTCATAATGAGAATACATTATTTACCAAATCCTTTCAAGCTCCATTTTACACTAATACTTCTAGGTTTGTTATTGGCTTCATCACAAGCTCTAACTTCTATTGGATCCGTATCGCTTGTGCCGGTAGCTACTGCACAACAATTCGAAGGTGAGCCACAAGATGGAGAGACCCGAGAGCACATCTCACATGGCCGACCAAGCGCCTCACCTAATCTAAACGATCCAAACCTTAGATCCGAAAGAGTCTTTAGAGGATTACAATATCCTACCGCAATGGCCTTTCTGGGCCCAGATGATATTTTGGTTGCAGAAAAAGATACAGGCAGGGTACAGAGAATCATTCACGGTGAACTGCAAGAGAGCCCTGCGATTGATGTCGCAGTTGCGAACAATGATGAAAGAGGTCTACTAGGCATTGCAGTTTCAAATGCTATTAATAGTACCAGTGGTTTCAATAGCCAGTACGTTTTTCTTTACTTTACGGAATCCGGTGGTGGTAATGATGGGGATGACTGGCGTAATGGTATCCCGCCAGCAGGGAACCGTGTTTATAGATATAACATAGAACAAGATGGAGAAAATGGTGAGTTACGTCTAGTAAACGGGAAATTAATTTTGGATTTGCCGGGTACGCCTGGCCCACGGTATAACGGGGGACCGCTCGCTATAGGTCCGGACGGCAATGTGTATGTTATCATCGGTGACTTGGACCATCATACAACAAGAGCTCAGAACTTTGAAGATGGGCCCGCCCCTGATGGTACTAGCGGAGTGATTAGGATAACCCAAGATGGTAAAGTATCAGATATTCCTGGCATCATTAGCGATAAGGCCCCCTTGAACCTGTACTATGCCTATGGCATGAGGCAAAGCTTTGGCATGGCATTCGACCCTGTGACTCGTAACCTCTGGGATACGGAAAATGGGCCAAGCTATGGTGATGAGATTAATCTTATCAAACCTGGCTTTAACAGCGGCTGGGCAAAGGTGTCTGGATTGGCTGAGCGTGAAGATAATTTTAATGTGGAGAATGACTTAGTCGATTTTGGAGGCAGGGGCAAGTATAGTGATCCGCAATTTGTTTGGCAACAAACAGTTGCTCCAACTGGGCTAGATTTTCTCACTTCAAATAGACTTGGCGCTAACTATCAGAACGATTTATTCGTAGGCGACTATAACAATGGTAATTTGTATCATTTTGACCTTAATGCGGATAGGACAGGGCTCGTCCTTCCTGGAGGCTTATCCGATAGGGTGGCCGATACAAGCGACCAACTTGGTCCAGTACTGTTTGGAACGGGATTTGGAGGAATCACAGATATTGCAGTTGGACCTGATGGGTATCTCTATGTATTATCGTTCCAAAATGAGGGAACAATATTTAAGATAACGTTGGAAAATCAGGAAGCTAGTACAGTTACCAGTACTGCTGCAAGTGGCTATGATACTGGTATTGTTGTCCCCGATACTAAGGTTGATGACCTAGGTGTCACTAATTTTATTAATCAGCTCATGTCAAGGATAATTGGAGACATCTCTCTGCAGTAGTGCAGGTAAAGAGAACTAAATCACATCCTACTTGCTTTCTGATCACGCCGGCAGACACACGTAGCACTGTTGGTTATAGACGAACAATCATAATCGCCGCTACATGTTATTGATTTATAATCTACATTTAACTTATTTATTAATTAATATCTTAGTAGATTTTATCATATGATCTAATAAAGAAGTGCACCTCTATAAAAAACAACAACAATATGGCAAGAGGAAAATCA
>JALZFS010000163.1 GCA_030861405.1 Thermoproteota archaeon
TTCATGAATTACAAAGGAAAGGGAATTCAAGGAAAAGTTTGAGGAGCAAAGAAAGGAATCTCCTTACAAATGCAGTATATGTGATCGTGCATTTTCAGACAGGGCAGAATTTGAGTGTCACCAAAACGCATGCACAGGGAACAGCAGTTGATTTGAGCATCTTTTTTATCGCCCTTTTTAAAATGCATTGGTCATTTGACAATGATACAAGCAGGATTTGATAATGATGAAAAGGCAGAAACTAGCCTGTCATATATTTTACCTATTTTGCGGGATCGATGTAGATAGGTCGATTCTATCCTCAATCCTACTGAACTCCTAGTGACATAGAAGCCGTTCCGCAATGTCCTTGAAAATCTGATTGAAAGAACTTTGGAAAGATATTTGACATTCCCAGATTATAAAGTTAAATCTGCTCTTATTGTGTCCAAATTATCAGACTTTATACAATTCCATGTATATATTGAATTAGGATCTCGAAGAGCTGAGCAAACGCATCAAAGAAGTTGAAGTGGTGGAGGAAAAAATCAACAGCAGGAGGGAGCGGGGCCGCGCACACCATCATGACCGGTCTCTAATCGACAGGACGTTAGCAACATTTTTCAAGCTTGTGAAACAAGCGGTTGACGAATGAATTAATTTATGTGCAAGAATTGACCGTGTATTTTATCTTCTGAAGTAGGCAAAGAAAATATACAATATTACAATAATCTCAAACCTGCCAATAATCATATTAGTAGCTAGAATTAGTTTTGCATATACATCTAAGTTTACAGATGTTATGCCAGAAGTGAGACCAGTAGTAGAGAGAGCAGAGACACCTTCAAACAGAGCATCTTCAAAACGACTCTTTGTAAGAGAACTCAAGACTAACCCGGTGACTAAGGCAACAGAAACGTAAAGCATAATCACGAGCAAAATTTCTCTGACCACTTTCTTGCTTATAATGATAGATACTCGCTTCAGAATGTGTGCTTGCTCTTCAAGTAGTTCTTCCAGATTTCTTTTTCGCTGCTCGTCGTGTAATCTTGTTAGAAACTCGGTGCTCCTATAAGGATTCGCTGTGGAAGAAATCGAGGTAGAGGTAGAACTCCCTGTAATTGGAATTTTATCTTTCTCTCTGGACTTTTTGGTAAATTCTTCGTAAAGAACAATAAATCTGCCCACCTTAATTCCACCAGCCGTGGAAAATGCGGTTCCACCGACTAACATTATCAGAATCAGGAATATTTTTGCAGCATAAGGAGTTGACTGTATATTCAAGTATTGAAAGCCTGATGTGGTCGAACTACTAACTATATGAAATATCGAGCTATAGATGTCAACTTGACCCCCGGCTAACAAGTAAAATAATAGGACGCTTATTACTACCAGAATGAGAAAAACTGTTACTTCTAGGCTAATTGTCCTCCTTGTCAATAGACCTTTTCTGCTGAATAAATGATAGTGGAATGCAAAAGGGAGAGCCGAAACAATCATTCCAATTGCCAATATGGCTAGACGTTCGGGGCGCTGGGGAGTTATGATATCTGACGCAGGACTAAAGCCTCCTCCTGTAATGGTACTAAATATCAGCGATGTTGCTTCCAAGACGTTGGTTTGGCTAAAAAAAATGAGCATAAAGATTAGTATCAAAGTATAGGCCGTGAAAATTCCCACTATGGTTATTAACAACTCTTTTACTCTTAGCAGGCCTCCTCCTAGCACACTTTTCATTGCGCTAAGTTTCCTCTCGGGGAAAAAGAGTACCATCACTAAGTATACAAAACTTAAACCCCCGACCCAATTAGTGTACGAGCGATAAAAATCGAGGCTCTTTGGGAGATTGTCCGGATTGCTAATAAGGGATAATCCTGTTGTTGTGAAGCCCGATGCGCTCTCAAATAAGCTATTTGCAAATAGGGCAAATGTGCTGGTGTCGTTTCCAAAAGGATTGATGTAGATGTAGGGTATCGAGCCAAAAAGACTCAGGAGTAGAAAACTAGCAACTATGAAGATTGAGGCCTGTTTTAGATTCATGGGGCCTTTCTCTCCTATGTTTGTCAGAAAGAATCCTGCAAAGGAGAGACCTATAACGGCAAAAAAAACACCTACTATACTCGGGCTCTCCCCCAGGGCGGTTCCAAGGAAAGCTGGAACAACTAGGAGAATTGCTGAGAACTGAAGTACAATGCCAAGGTTGCCAAAGACAGGTTTGTATTGCTCTCTGATTTGACTCCTATAACGACTAAAGGTTCGCTCTATAACAGATGTTCGAACAGCATTTGCGAGGGCCTCTTGAGTGACTATTCCAAATATTGTAACTGCATCAGCTACTGGAATTCGCTTTATTTGATTAAGACGCATTAGATGCAAAGCTTGTTTTACAGTTCCTTTTGGTGAAATGGTGACAAGCGGCGCAGACATGATTGATTTGAGAAAAACATCATCGGAGTCTTCACCCCTCATGACTACTTTGTCGATGATATCACTATCTGTAACTATGCCTACTGGTGTATC
>JALZFS010000185.1 GCA_030861405.1 Thermoproteota archaeon
TGCACGGCACGAGCAGGCAGGCAGGCTGAACTATAATGCTTGAGAATAAAGGTATCTAAAATTTCTTTCTTTCAGGTATTGTCACTGGTCAGGGTTTGTCCGATAACTATCAAAAGCATAGCATGATCTAGTGCCGAAGTTACCTCAGCGATAAAGTAGACTGCTAGGGTATGAACCCATGACCTAAGCAAGATGTCTAACAGGTTTCTAATGCAGCTCTTTGCTACATCTATTAAGAGACTGTGGTTGGAATAGAACTTAACTGTCCAAATTCCAACTGCTCCTTTTAGTTAGATCGGAAACTGACGATATGTCAGTAACTATGAAGTTTTTGTCAGATCAGCTGTTCATCATCTCTTTTTCATTACCACCCCGTAAAAATTGAATCTCTTTTACCTTTACCTTCTTCTTCCAGCTGCATTAATACAAAAGCTGCATCAGCTTCCTTAACGTCTCCAGCACTCCTAAACCTCGACCACATAATACTAAGGGTAAACCCCACCGACCAGTTTCGCCGCCTTGATAGTTCAAGAGCTTCTTCATAGATCGCTCGTTCTAGAGTTTGGTGCTTTGTCATTTATTTTCTCATTATCTATTTCTTCAGTGGTCAATCCTAAATACACCGCTAGAAGTTATGCTTTAGTAGTCATAATTTCTTTTGATAAGTCAAAATCTGGCTGATTTTGTCATAGTGTTTGCGGGGAGGCCGCTGAAATTGTCCTGTAACCTTCCAAAACTAGCTTAATTTAATGCAATACTTTATTCATAGCAAAAAATGGACGCGTGGATTTGAACCCACGATATAGTAATATTCTATCGTCGAGTAGCGCTGTTGCACGTCATTTTTGACGGCGTCTCCGTTTTGGCTCTGATGTCATACTCTTCTGCTCGTTGTTGCTACTCCTTATTAGTTTTATCCTTCAAGATCAGTTCTTCTTAGGATTCTCCATCATCTGCATTTTGTTTGTCAGCAAGTGCAGGTATATGTGAGCCTGACTGGTCATCTGTGTTTGAATTATCTTGTAAGCTTGGTTTGTCATCTGCATTTTGTTTGTCAGCAAGCGCAGGTATGTCTAAGCTCGTGTCATTTTGTAAGCTTGGTTTGTCAGCAAGCGCAGGTATGTCTAAGCTCGTGTCATTTTGTAAGCTTGTGCCGTTTTGATTACTTCCACCTGGTAGTAATGACGATGGTTGTTCGACTGTAATTCCTATACCAGCAGATCCCGCTTGACCGACGCTATCTGTGACAGTCACAGTGACAGTATACTTACCAGCTTGGTCAAATGTGTGCGCGACGGTTTCTTTATCTCTTTCTTGGCTGCCGTCACCAAAGTCCCAGTAAATATTATAGGGTTTTAAGCCTCCTCCTATGCTTACATCAAACTCAAAGGTCGCTGGTGCAACTCCGCTTGTAGCACTTGCGCTCAATGTACCCGTCAAGGGCGATATGGATCCTCCTATTACTTGTGTTCGTACCGTGTGTACCGTTACTATTCGATGTGCTTGTCCTAACTGTTGTGCTTGTCCTGCTTGAGCAGATAATGCCGCTATCATGGCTTGTACTGTTTCTTCAGATGCCATTAATTCAAATGAGTCAAATACCTGCCGGACTGCTGGTGGTAAGGGGGCTAGTGGTAAACCGCCAGGCGCTGATGTTGTTCCTGTTTGGACCACTCCTCCAGTAGGTTTGTCTTCATAAAACACGACATACCCTGTTGCGATCTGGGGGTTGGGAGATACTGCCCCCGTAGCGGTTAATAGAATATACCCCGTCCTTATTTCATTTGGAGCAGAGGCAGTACTGTATGTCACTTCTAAAAGCTTGGCTGGCACTTTTGCCAATGGGGGCAGTGCTTTATTATTATTACCAACCATTTCCAAGGCCGTTGTGCGGATATCAACGTTGATTGTCCTATCTGTACTGTTTACAATATGGATATTCTGATAACCAACTTCCTGAAGCTTTTGCAGCTGATACTCGAGAATAGCTTTTGCTGTACCGTTGTAGTCTCTAACAATATCGTCAGAAGTAAATCCGACTTTAGCGTTCAAATCAGGATATCGAACAATGTGTATGATATCTCCTTCAGATCCTTGGCAATTGGCTGTATTGCCGCTGTAGGTGCTACCATTAACATATGATCGATCTCCTTGTTGTTTGTTCCCCTGTGGGCACAATTGCGCTAGTAGCCCATACCCTTGCTGCGTCTCTGACTCCAAGGTAGATCCTGTGTTATTTGTAGCCTGAATCACCCAGCCTGTTGGTACCAGCACTTTGAACTTATCTATCGTGTTTTGATATGGTGTACCACTCTCAACAGCCGTAGTTTGGTTAGAGGATTGTTGCTGCTGTTGTTGTGATGGTTCTTGCGCATTTGCTGTCATCGTTAAATCAATAGCAGGAGGAATAACAAGCATTGTTGCTGCCGTCAACATTATCGCCATTGTTGTAGAAATCAGTAATTTGGTAGGAATTTTCATTATGCCCAGAATAAGACACTTCTAATTGACAAGATATAAGTGTATACGTCAATTTCCTTGGAAACAACTATCTGAATAGTTATTACAGTTATTCCAACAATAGTTCGTTTTAGGCTACTGTCTCAGTATAAGCTAGATTATTTCGTCTACATATTGCTACTATCCTCCAAGGCAGTGACATCTCTTTAATGTTCTATAATAGGCAATAATAGGCAGGACGTTTCTCTCGGCTGGAGGTGGTAAAGGCAACTCAACTGATACTATATCAGAACTGATGGCGCAAGCACTGCTCTGCTGTACTATTGTCTGTCCACTTCAAGTATCAAGAATTAGAAATATAAGCTTGGCCACCATCAAGATCTCGCCATATAGCCAGCTAAGGTTATGACTATTCTTCTGCAATAACTTCTGATAATAGAACGCCTGGTTCTTTTTCAGCAATTGCTCACATCAAAGAGAAATTATTAAACCCCCAATGGAAACAGCAACAACAGATGCTAATGACACAAGGCAATGGCAGCGGCTGCTATTATCAACCCTAATAAGATAAAGACCAATACCGGTGCTAGAAGTCCGAGCTATCTGATTTAGATACTATGAGCGCAAGGCAATAGGACCGAAGTATCGAGATATTAATCACTATTTGAATAGGGATAGATAAAACAATTAGTACTATAGAAGCGGACGATATGATCCTTTGATGAACTCATAACCCAAAGAAGGAAATAATTCATAAATTACTAGCAAATGCAAAGGATAAGAGAATGACAATTTATTGCTTGCGGGTACTGATACCAATGATATTTAGATCATTTAAAGTTGTAAAATCTCCTGCTAATTGTACTGGGACTTAGAGCGATGATTCCCACCCAGTGTTAACTTTGCTGTTGCCTGATAGAACCGCAAGTGGCTTGAAGGCAGGTCTAAATATCATAAAGACATCACTACCAAAATTAAACCTAATGCCACCTGCTTCTATATTAAGTGAAGGCGCAATTCCATTATCAGGTATCCAAGATTTAACATGATCTGTTTGTCTCCTGTTATATTAGCACCTATAATGTCATCGACCGCTCTCACCATACTGGCTATACCAAGTGCGCCATTGATCTGAGGCAGTTGTGTTATTATTCTTGATCGCCACCAAGCCTTTGTAGAATCCAAATAGCCTTTCATAAATTCATAGTATATCTCAATCGAAGCTCGAGTATAGTTTTGCTACAACGTCAGATGGGCGGTAACCAAACTTTCATTATTCAACCTTTCTCCTGAGGAGTTATGCTTTAGAATTATTAAAGCTATAGCATTACAGATCACATTCGTTCAAAATTCTTAGATTAATGAGAATGTCAAAATGGGATTGCAGGTAGATAAGCCTATCAAGAGAGATATATCAACTCATCCATCACCTTTTCCATCTTCTTTGATGCTAGCCTGTGTGATGCGATCACAATAAAGATCCCAATATCACACATTATCTTAACTGAGTGAAATGACTTGACAAGTTGGAATTTGAAATCTCGACCTGCAGTTTCCAAGAATATAATTCAACTACTAGCACCACTACTGCTCTTAATTATTAGCTTCCCTCTTAAGGAGAGGGGAAACGAAAAATACTATCGAGGAAACCGCTAACTTAAACAAAGATTTCTATGAATTCTTTTTTTGCAAAAAAATATTATAGTAGACATAGTGGAAGGAATTCCATTTTGCAGCGAATGCAGATCAAATGATTGCGCACATGTTGGTTTTGCAATATGCACTGAAGAGATGAAAAAGACCATACAATATAGACTAAGGGCAAGTAGCAACTCTTCTACATGTATGTCATCTTCTCGCTTATTTTGGCCTTGCTCTAATTTATCTTCATAATCCTTTTTCTTGCCTGCTGATCTAGATTACTGTTCGATGTCTTAAGGAAAAAATATTGTTTCAATCCTCTCCTTTAAGTTCCAATAGCATGATAAGAGAGACACCTCCTTATTAGATAACCCCATGGATTAGATAGATTACTATTCATCTCGAAGTGATTGTTAGATACTTGCATTAAAAAAGCCAAGTTGGCCCTTCAGAGAAACTGGCTTGTCAAACCTTTTGGCATCACGGAGTAGAAATCCATACCTGGAGTTCAAGTAGGTTGAAGCTGCAAAGTGTTTGCTTTGATCAGCGATAAACTCTTTCTTGCTTTGATATAATTTTACATCATAGAGTACAGCACTGCCTAGTATAGCCCCTGTAATTAGTGAAGATCTATCGATATTGTATAATTTACATACAGGCTTGTCTACCTCTCTAGATGCATGTACTAGGAATTCTCCTCTAAACTTTGTATTCCACTTCCGAAGTTCAATTGTTTTCCTGCCTGACACAATTAGTTCTGCATAAGGTTGCCGAAGAGATAGACACTTTGCCATGAGGGTTTATTCTTGGTCCTTTGATAGGCAGTGTATTAATTTTGGGAGTAACTATGTGACATCAATTATGTCATTAGGCAATCAAGAGAAAGTTATACGACAGTCATATTGAACATATACGGCTAGAAGCAACCATTTGCTAGAGTATGCTCTGCAAGATATCAGAACTAGCGCTCGGAACGAGACAAATTCAGACAAAATTGCTTCTTGATGTCTTAGTGTGCATTGTGCATCAAGAATACCCAGTGATAGAAACTAGATTAGATTCTGTCCGATAACTTTAGCTTAATTTAATGCAGTAGTTCTCTAAACAGGCACGGATTGGACCAGGTGGGATTTTGAACCCATGACTTAAGCCAGCTTTTTGAGCTGATCTACGGGTTATCTATCTAAAGGTAACAGGTATGGATTGAATGAGAAGCTCGCTCAAATCTTACTCACTCTACTTGGCTTTAAGTTGACTGTGTTTGGTGAGCAGAATAATACCAAACTGTTTTATTCTTTCACTGATCTAACTACTCTACATTCTTTTTCCTCTAAATTGTAAGCGCAATCCTAAATTATGACAGTATATTGTTTCTTCTATCCATATTATGAAATCATGACCAATACCATTATTGTCGCCAACACAAACCTACTGATTAACTCGGATAGCTACCAGGAATATCAGAGCTAGGACTGAAGGGAGGCATATGCAAGTATGTCGTAGTACAAGATTCGCTTAAGAAGAAAGCAGTAAAGATCGAAGTCGCCTATGTAAATTACATGCATAATGCAATAAAAAGGATAGGAGGATTGACGCTCTGCTACTTCTTTACTATTCTTTGAACGCCCTCATCAAGTATCTATGGGTGTCCTATGCAATTGTATTGGTACCCATTTCCTTAGTCTGTATAAGGTGATCCCATGCAAGGATAAGGCTAACGGTACACCTACAGTAGGAACCAAGATCCAGGGAAATGTTGTCATTGTCGAAATTCCAGAGTTTCGATTGGTTATGACACCAAGAGTTATTGCGTTAACCAGATCAGCTATGCCTAGCACGCTCCACACTACTACAGCATACTTTGACCAACTATACTGTTTCCATAGAAAAATGGCAAAGGGAATTGCTGTCACTCCTATTAGGATATCTCCAACTCCTGCAGGTACTGCAAAAGCTGGAGCTAAGGTTCCTTGAGTAATTCCCCACAGGAAAGCTATTCCAAGTATCCTCCACGTATGGACAGCTACTAGAAGTGCAGTTGTCTTGTTATACTGCATTTGTTTTGAGTAGTCTGCAAGCACTTTCATTTGTATAGTTGCTATCAACATTATAGTTTATAAGTCTCACGTAACCAAATCTATATCTAGTTACCAGAGAGTGTTAGAATAAATTGGTGCATGCAGATTGTTCAACGATAGAAGTTGTTTATAATAGCCCAGAGCTAAAATCATGTCCAATTCAAGCAACTTTCAGAATCATAGGAAAAAAATGGACGGTTCTAATTATAAGAGAAATGTTTAGAAGGACGACTCAGTTTAATCGCTTTTTGGAAAATATAGAAGGCATAACCCCAAAGGTTCTCACTCAGCGGCTACGTGAACTTCAAAAGCTTGGAATTGTTAGGAGAAGGATTGTATCGGAATATCCGATCAGAGTCGAGTACGAGATAACAGATCTGGGAAGAGAGTTCGAGCCAGTTTTACTGGCAGCAGCCTCATTTTCGATGAAAAATATGCCTAAAACCGTTTTCAAAGACGGCAAACCCAGAAGCCCCAATGATTTCTCGGTATAGCTACCATAGAAGAATATAGATCATTTCCTGGAATATCAGATATCTATCAAAAAAGTTCTTCATATGGAACTTCTGAGTGCAGTACCAGAGATTTTGTAGTACGACCCCTAGAAGAGGAGGTTAATCTAATACCATAATTCTCTCATAGCAAAAGGGGACCGGGTGAGGGAGTTGAATCCTTGATTTCATCCTGAGGGTTTGTTCCCTTCCTATAAGGAGAAAGGATGGCGGTGTTAGCTTTAAGCTTTTACGATCAAGGCTGCTTTTCCCTTTTCATCTTCATGCATATTCAAAGTCCCTATCAGGCTTCCATGAGCAGAAGACGTCTCCACGTTCCAAAGGAATAGGATGAAGTGATGATAAGCTGCGGCCAGGTGGAAACGAACAACCATTATCACCACGTGTAAGTGAGGATGTTGACAGAGGTTTTAGGCTTATCGGCATTCTTATTATTATTCGTTAAACGACCTTCACACACTAGGTATTTCCAAGTATAATAATATACCACGATATTATTAAGCTGGTCGTGGAATGACAGTTGTCTCTTCTGTTCCAAAACTTTCTGATACTGCGGCGTTTATTTTTGTCAATATCTCATAGGCTTCTTTCAAGGTTAAATTTTGATCCAGAACCACATGAAGCCGTGCCGAAAAGGCGTGACCTAGAGGTATTATCAGCACATCATCTACATTTACATTGAATTTGTGCTCAACAAATTCTGCAATGTCATTCTCTAGTGAGGGTTTTTGAAGCCATCTACCAAAACCAATGTTGATTCTCTAAAAGCGGTGTATGCCATATAGAAAATGTATCCTGCAATAATCATACTGCCCATACTATCCATGTAAGGTATTCCAAAGTACTCAGCCAGCACGCTGCCAAACCCAACAAATG
>JALZFS010000170.1 GCA_030861405.1 Thermoproteota archaeon
TCAGAGGACTTCGGCTTGTATCTTCCAAGTAGCATAGAATTCCCTACCACTGTTACAGAACTCAGGGCCATTGCTGCCCCAGCAAGTATAGGCAACCATCCAAACACGCTTAATCCAAGGAGTGGTACCAAAGCGCCACCTGCTATAGGTATCAAGCCGGTATTGTATGCAAATGCCCAAAAGAGGTTCTGCTTTATCTTTGATACAGTCTTTTTGCCCAATTCCAGAGCAATTGCTATGTCCCTTACGTCGCCTTTTATTAGAATTACCCCGCCTGTTTCCTTGGCCACATCAGTTCCAGAACCTATTGCTATGCCCAAGTCCGCACGCGCTAATGCAGGCGCATCGTTTATTCCGTCCCCTACCATTGCAACCACTCTACCTTCTTCTGACTTGAGTTTTGCAATCACCTCTTCTTTCTGTTGTGGTAACACTTGTGCAATCACTCTATTGATCCCAAGCTTGGATGCAATAGCCTTGGCTGTCCTCTCATTATCGCCCGTCAGCATGATTACCTGTAGACCCATCTTTGTCTTGAGCAAATCAATTCCCTTTGTTGCACTTTCCTTCAGTGTATCAGCCATCGAGATAATTCCAGCGAGTCTACCATCAATTGATACAAGTGTGGCAGTCTTGCCTTCCTGTTCCAATCTTGACAATATTGAATGAACCTCATCGCTAACCTCTATTCCGTTTTCGTGCAAGAGTTTTCTGTTTCCAACAAGAATTGTATGACTTCCATATGTTGCTTTGATCCCTTTACCAGATATTGCTTCAAATGAATGGGGGTTTGATATAGGTACGGCATACTCTTTTGCCTTTCTTACCACAGCTTTACCTAACGGATGCTCAGAGCCAGATTCTGCAATCGCTGCTAGCCTCAATAGCTCGCTTTGGCCCATAGTTGCGGATAGGTCTACAATGTCTGTAACCGACGGCTTGCCTTCTGTCAACGTGCCTGTCTTGTCAAAGACTATAGTGTTTACCTTTCTTGCAACTTCTAGGTGTTCTCCCCCTTTGAATAATATGCCATTCTCTGCACCCTTGCCGGCCCCCATCATCAGTGCTGCTGGAGTGGCAATGCCAAGCGCGCATGGGCATGCTATGATTATTACAGATACAAAGGCAAGAAGAGAATATGTTAGCCCGGCTCCTCCTGCAAAGAACCAACCAATGCCGGCGCCAACTGCGACAGCGATTACTGCAGGAACAAAGTACTTCGCAACTTGATCTACCAGTCGCTGCATAGGTGCCTTGCCCATCCTTGCATTTTCTACAAGGGAGATTATCTGTGACAGCACGGTATCTTGACCTACTTTAGTAGCCCTAACTGTAATGAGCCCGCTCAGGTTGATTGTAGCACCGATGACTTCAGTACCCTTTGACTTATCTACAGGAATGCTCTCGCCAGTAATTGCAGACTCATCTATTGAAGATGCTCCATCAACTACGATGCCATCTACCGGCACACGCTCACCTGGCCTTATGATGAGCAAGTCCCCCTCCTGGACCTGCTCTATAGGAATATCTTGTTCTCTCGCTCCTTCTCTAATCACCTTAGCCATCCTGGGCTGCAGGTCCATAAGTTTCCTTACGGCACTTGATGCCTTTTCTTTTGTTCGGGTCTCTAGCAATTTTCCTACGAGGATTAACGTGATTATGATGGCTGCAGTTTCAAAATAGACTGAGGCAAACGGGAAATAGCCTGGTACGATCGTGACTGCCGCACTGTAAATATATGCTGCAGTTGTCCCTAGAGCTATCAGCGTATCCATGTTAGATGCTCTTGCCTTTATCCCATCCCACGTACCCTTGTAGAATCGCCAGCCTATCCAGAATTGGATTGGTGTTGCCATTGCTAACATAACATAGTTGCTGACTTGCATTGGAAGGAGTAGAGATGAGCCCAAAATCTGCGAGGAAAACATATGCTGAAGTGTGAGCATTACAATAGGGATAGTAAGGCCAATGCTTATTACAACGTGCTTCTTTAGCTTTTTTAATTCTCTTTCTGGCTGTGTAAATTCATTGAGGCATTGCGTGCTGCAGAAATAATATTTTCTTCCGTCCAGGACACGTTGGATAGAATCGGGTTTTTCTTCAACAAACATTCCACATACCGGATCTGTCGCCATCTACCTAATCTTAGACGTTCCTCTTATATAGCAAGAGGGGTTTACAATTGTAAAGAATCAAACACCCATTCCAGAAAAGATTTCTCGCATTAACCTATCACGCAATCTAGTTATGTGGACCCGACCAGACTATAACTTCCTATGCACAAGCAGTATTTTTGCCAATCCCTCTCCAGTCGTACGCTCATAAGTGCAAAATCAAGCCCTTGCTAAGGCATCTTGTCAAGTAATATATTATACAGCGTGTAGCATCAAAACCAGGTCAAATGATCTCTTTTAAATAACTTAAGGGCATGTACAATATCAATGAGGAAGAGTTGCGATAATTGCTCTGCAGAACTCTCAAAACTCTCGCTATTTAATCCAATGAGGAAAATATATCGCTACAATAACGTAACGCTGTGTGTCAGCTGCTATAGAAAAATAAGTTCTCGAGAGCAGCTAAAAGAAGAGGAAGTTTGATTATTACTATTCGTAGACTGGCTTTCCTTCAGATGTATATCTTTTGATCCTCTTTCCAGCTGCAGATCCTTGCTCGCTTCTTGCTGGACTAGTATTCTGATCGGTTGTTGTATTCGTTGTTTGTTCTTTCACTTCGTCCACTACTCGGTCTTTCTTACGCTTTAGCTTATCGAGGAATCCCATATGTGTCTAGTTAATATATTGCATCTCAATGAATAAAAATAGATAGCAGGAAAACTGCTGAGATCCAAATCCAACTTCAACTGCCAGTCAAATAACCAGCTCCAGACTCAAGAACAATTAAATTGTATAGGTGCATGTTTTCCAAATATATGACCTCGCCAATTGAAGAAAAAATCGATGATTGGCAAAAAATCGTGAACAAACCAGTCTTCACCAAGGATGGCAAAGATGTTGGAGTAGTCGAATCCATTCAGCCTGAAAGAATTATTGTGACATTTGGTCCCATAACGCCGGATAAATACGCCATTCCCAAATCGTCAATTGCAGACTTTGATGAAAAAGGAGTTGTTCGTTTGAAAGAAGACGGAGAATTTGTTGACCATCATTACAAATTTGCATAAGTCATGTAAATAATTGCACATAACAACTACGAGATTACTAAGCTCAGTGATACTACTGCTGGCGATGGGCCATATATACAAGTAGAAAGAATCTAGTAGAACTCTTAAAAGATATATGGCTTCAAATGAAAGCATGAGTCATGACAGTCGTCTTGCAGACACTTCAAAGTCAGAAATAACGCCTTCGACTCTATCTGCTGCTGATAAGATAAAACAAGAGTATCAGAACTTTCTCAAGCAGGCCGAGACCCTCATGCCCAAAGTTGATCAAAGTCTTCTTCTAGACATCCTATATTATCAAACGAGGTATCCAGATTGGGAAGGCAGTGTGGTCCTCAGGGTGGTATACCCTGCAGACCTAGATATTAACCAAAAAAAAGAGTGGATCTATCAAAAATATCAAAGAATGTCCAAGGTTGAGGAGGAAAAAACTCTGAAATTTAAAGCTATAAGGATGTCGATTGATGAGTTAGGCAAAATGTTAGGTGAAGATCCCGATATACAATACGTTACGGGTTCGGCTTCGTTAACGCCCACTGATACGTATAGTGTGTGATAACAGATAATGCAGCCTTCGTCGTCAGACTTAACTAGCCTTATTCGGACGAAGGGGAAATAAAGGACGCGGGTGTGTACCCCATTTTCTGATCATTCATTTGCAAACCACGGCTTTACTGTTACGGCGAAGGTTGCAAGCTTGGTCTTGCGGTTAGCGTTGCATCTAGTCCAATTATTTGTCCATCTCGCCATAAAGTAAGCTTTACT
Organism: Thermoproteota archaeon; assembly: GCA_030861405.1. Taxonomy (GTDB): domain Archaea; phylum Thermoproteota; class Nitrososphaeria; order Nitrososphaerales; family Nitrososphaeraceae; genus Nitrososphaera. Next base: position 3,947 of record JALZFS010000170.1, read on the forward strand.
GTTTGTCCGACTTCTGTGTCTTGCTCTAAATACCCAAGCACATCATCTATCTTCCTTATAGGCTGATCATTTATTGCTAAAATAACATCTCCTCCAAGCTTGATATCCCCTCCGCCAAGCTGAGCAGGCGTGTTGCCTCCTTGTACTCCGGCTCTATCAGCAGGGCCACCAGGCGACACGTCTATAACCAAAAATCCCCTTGGTTCTCCAAGACCCATCGCCTCCGCTATTTCAGGTGTCATATCTATTCCAGATACTCCAAGCCAAGGATGCTGGAAAGAGCCTTTTTCTATAAGCACCGGCGCCACTTTGGCAATGGTATTTGAAGGAATTGCAAATCCAATACCTGCAAAACCACCGGTAGTAGAAAAGATAGCAGAATTCATACCGATTACCTCGCCTTGCATATTCAATAGTGGACCACCCGAATTGCCTGGGTTAATCGCAGCATCGGTCTGAATTACGTTTGGTATAGAAAATGCAGGTGAGCCAGTATCAGAAAATTGACCTGCACCTGAGTAAACAGGAATCAATCTGTTAAGGCCGCTGACTATTCCCTCTGTCATCGAGCCAGATAGCCCGAAGGGATTACCAATTGCCACGACTGCTTGACCTACTAGCAATTGAGAAGAGTTTCCAAGTGACAAAGGCTTTAGCTTTTCTTGGGGAACATTCCCTTCAACATGGAGTACAGCAAGATCGCTATATTGATCGGTGCCTACTATTCTTGCTCTATAAATTGTTCCATCAATAAAGGTAACCCTTATGTCGTTTTCACTTCCTCCTGCAATAACATGATAGTTAGTGATAATATGGCCGCTTTTATCATAAACAAATCCTGTTCCCAAAGTACCTTCTGAAGCCATGCTATTAGTATTCACTATACCGCTCACCTGAACTACTGATCCCTCAGTTTCATTGTATAGTTCAGTCAGACTTAGGTTGTTAGCATTACTCGAAATCTGGACAGCGCCTGTAGGAGGAATCGATGTACCATCCGCTGACCCTTGTACTTGTGCAGTAGTTGTAGCAGAAGAGATCTTTTCAGACAAGTCGTAATGGAAGGGATCATAACGCCAGAATGTTCCGAGTGACGCCAGAAGAACACCAACAGAAACAATGGTAACGATGATAGCGCGGTTCAATGTTGTGCAATACAACTTGACATGTTTCCTCTATTTATTATCATCGGGTCGAAGAGACATACATTGATATAGGCTTATTGCATGATGGAGAGGTATCCTCATTTCACTTCGTGGAAGTTCATTAGCAATCTGAGCCAACAATATCGCGTAGTTAAAATTTGGTAATTATCTAATTACATTATTTCCCTCCGTGGACGGGCTGAGAATGTGAGAGAATTTTATTGTAATCATCATGCTCACAAACATTTGATATTGAACCCTTAAGTACACTTAATTCAGACGCCAAGGCAGCCTTTAGTTTCTCTTTCTTTAGCGCTTAACGTCTCCACCCCTTTGATCTGCCATCTAGCTAATAAGACAAGCAACATTTTGAATAATAGTAAGTCGCTTTTCTGGAAGTCTTGTAGCGGTTGCTTGTTACTTTTGTATTGATGGCTGTAGAAGAGTTGTCATATATATATCCGGTCTAAGTTAATAGAGAAGAAGAGATGTCTAGCCATTCATCTGGAGGAGAAAGCAAAGGCTATTCGTCACACATGCGCGGCGTTGCCTTAGGCATACTCGTCATGGGCATATCGTTAGCTATTATTATTATATTGTATACAACGTTTGGATACATAGGACCAAGTTTTTCAACACAAATCATGCAAAAACAGGATGAAAAGCTACGTGAACAATATGGATTGCCACCTTCACCACCACTGAGTCCCCAAATGCAATTGGTGCCGCCATCCTTAAGGAATATTGTAGCAGGCGGCGGTGGTAATGCAACCAATGCAACATCATCAACATCAGCAGCAGGTGGTGGTAATGCTTCAAGTGCAGGTACTAGTGGCACTAGCGTGTCCATAGTTTCTGGTGCTTCAACTCTTACCAATACTGCATTCAAACCAAATCCTATAGCAGCACATGTTGGAGATACAGTAACATGGACAAATGATGACACCCAGCCTCACACAGTTACATCAGGCAGCAATGGAACACCAGATAACAAAT
>JALZFS010000198.1 GCA_030861405.1 Thermoproteota archaeon
AAAGTATCATGTGTATTCAGAAACACCTATTGATTACGCATCAAGCAAGATAATATCAGGTGTGAAAAATCTCCGCGAAGGGCTAGATCCAGACGTTCTTGCATATTGGTACAAAAGAGTCGAGGACAGATCGAGAGAGATGGCTCCGCCTCACCTTAAAGACAAGATCCGCTTTGAGCAAGATAGGGTACTTTGGATGAAGTTTAAAATGGATGTCTCCAAAAGAGTAGTTCCCTATATAATGCAAGTTATTGAGGAATATATACCAATGATGCCCTACTCTACGGGGCTATATTTTAGAAAAGTACAGGAAATACTAACGGACGAGATGAACAAGGAACTATGCTAATCAAGAATTGTTATTCCTGCTATGGATCCATCAAAGCAGCTTGAATAGATTGTTATTTTCCCTTTCAAAACATCCATCAGAAATGATCCGAGCCGCGCCACTGTTTCTTCATCCTTGAGGATGACTGCATGAGATGATAAATCTTTTAACTGTATGACAATTTCATTGCCAGCCATAGCGAGGACAGCAGAAACCCACACGCTATTATCCTTTTGTACTGATAAAAGGCTTGCCAGCTTTTCCGCCTCATAGCAATCAGTGCATTGAAATTTTATGGTTTTCATTTTGCAAACGGCTTTTCTTCATACATAAACTTATCAATAGTATTCTTGGCTCTCTCTCGCCGTTTCTTGAATTCTACAATGAAGGGTTTGGCTCCTTTTGATAAGTCCGACTTGCACTCTCCGCAAAGGAGGTTTCCACTCTTGCATTTTAGCATACGCTCATCTGATTGCTTTTCAGCATCAAAGAAGTAGCGCAAGTACCAGAAAACTGGGCAGCCGAGCGCATTGGCGCCAAGCTGTCTCTGAAGGGCTACAGTAGGCTGGCCACCAGTAAATGCGGTAGAAACCTTCTTATCGATGAGCTCGGGATCATCAGTAGTGAAAATGGCAGTATCGGGCTTGGAAGACGACATCTTACCTAGCATGCCAAGGCTAGGCAGAAACTTGCTGTGTATCTGAGCAGGCTTATAATAACCCATTCTGTCTGCAACATCTCTTGTTATCCGCCAATATGGATCCTGGTCAATTGCGGCCGGCACCAGCACAGGTACACGCTCACCTTCAATGACAGATGGGAGAAAGCAAGGTGCTGCCTGTACGGGAGGAAAGCCTATCATCCCAATGTTGGTTGAATTGGAAAATCCAAAGACCGCCCGACTAGTAGAGAATGTTATCCGCTTTGCCACTTCAATGGCAATAGGATAAAGATGCTGGATATGTTTTGTATTCACTATGATCTTGGTCTTTTTTGGACTGAATCCTATTGCAATGATGTCCAAGATATTTTCATAAGTATAGCGCTTTATCTCCTCCATTGTCCTATCCTGACCATAAAGGAACTTTTCGTCATCCGTCAACTGGAACAGCAATTTTGAGCCGAACTTATCTTGTAAGTATTTTGTAAAAATCCAGGGCAACAGATGTCCCATATGAACCATACCTGAAGGTCCCCTTCCTGTGTAAAGGTAAAAGCTCTCTCCCGCGTTTTTCTTGTCCAATATCCAGTCAAAGTCTCGGTGAGAGAAAAAATAACCCAACTTTAGTAATGGATGGATCTCGCCTATCATACTCTTGACTTTTTGCAAAAGCCTAGGTGTTATTGGCTGAGTGCCAAATTTTTCAATCAACTTACCATAATTAATATCGCCTTCGACCTCCCAAGGCGTGACCTTGAACTTGCTGTTAGGGCCATCGCTTCCATCGTTGTTGTTATAGTCTGGATCCATCCTTGCAGAAGGAACATTACATTAACGTTTAAAAAGTCTTACATTCCCACAACTTTGGCTAATGAATGGGGTGCAGGCATTTCATCCAATCGAGCAATCCATACTCAAGGCTCTATCCAGTAATGAGAGTGTTCAGATTAGCTCGCTTGTTGCCAGCACTGGTTTATCTATTGACCAGATTAGGCGGGGCATTGAATGGTTAAAATTCAAGAACCTTATATCAATTGACGAATCATCGACGCCAAGAGTATATCTGGCTTCTGAGGGGTTGGCAGCAGCGAAAAATGGGTTACCTGAAAGAAGGTTGGTAAATGGTGTGAAAGACGGCAAAGTCACAATTGCAGAATTGCTTGCCGGTGGTTCTATAAGAAATGAAGAGGTAAACGCTGCCATTGCGGGAGCACGGCGCAATCAATGGATTAAGCTCGTCGAAGGCAAGATGACGCATACTCCATTAATAGAGAAGCAGTCTCCAGAAGAGAGGTTTCTTGCGAACTTAAAAAGTGGAATAGAGGTCACGAAGCTAACCGGGGAGGAAAAGGCGATACTTGAGCAGCTTAAAAAGCGCCCCAACTATATAGAGGTCAAGGAGGAAAAGCATCAGAGAGTTTCACTTAGCGATAGAGGGAGGGAACTCATATCTACCCTGAAAGAAGATCGTGCGGAGCGTCGCCTTACAACAGAGCTTATTGCATCAGGAAGATGGAGAGAGACAAAGTTTAGCGCACTTGACGTAGAATCGCCTGCACCAATTGTCTATCCGGGAAGGCGTCACCCCCTGCTCGATATTGTTGAGGAGGTAAAGGAGATCTTTGTAGGGTTTGGCTTTTCAGAAGTAGAAGGCCCAATAATTCAGTCGAGCTTTTGGAATTTTGATGCATTATTTACCCCGCAAGATCATCCTGCAAGAGAGATTCAAGACACATTCTATATTTTAGATCAGAGTCAGCGCATATCAGCAAGCAAAGATCAGATTACAAAGATTTCTAGAGTCCACAAGGACAGATGGAACTCCGTTTGGGATATTAAGGAGGCCGAACGATTGCTGCTACGTACCCACACCACCCCTATAACTCTGCAGCATCTTACAAATGTCAAGTCAGATGCCGCCCGCTTCTTTTCGATAGGTAGAGTTTTCAGAAACGAAAAGGTATCATACAAACATCTTGTAGAATTTCACCAAGTAGAGGGAGTTGCCACTGGCAAAGAAGTCTCACTCCGGGAGTTAATGGGCTTGCAGAAAGAATTCTATGCCAAAATGGGCATCACACGCATCAAGTTCTGGCCCACATTCTTCCCATATACTGAGCCATCATTACAGAGTATGGTCTACAATGAAAAATTGAAAAAATGGGTGGAGCTTTTTGGTATGGGAATTTTCAGACCTGAAGTGACAAAGCCGCTTGGTATCAAAAATCCAGTTCTTGCCTGGGGTGGAGGGCTTGAAAGAATTGCTATGCTTCGCTTTGAATTGGATGATGTACGTGAGTTATATAGCAACAACCTTGCCTGGCTCAGGGGCATGCCAAGATGCCAGTTGTAAACATAACAGTTGAGCGGCTGAAGAGGTTCCTGCCAGGCGTCAAAATGGACAAGATACTAGAGATGTTACCTTTTGTGGCGCTGGATATTGAATATGCAGACAACAACGTCATCAAGGTTGAATACAACCCAAATAGACCGGACTTTTCCTCAGATTATGGCGTAGCAAGAGCATTGCGTGGCTTATTTGAAATTGAGATTGGCATACCAAAATTCAAAGTAAATAGGAAAAGAGGACTTGCAGTCAGGCTTGAAGCTACAATCAAGAAAGTGAGACCCTACATTGTTGCATTTGGGGCAAGAAATGGAAAACTAGACGATGAAACGATAAAGCAGCTGATCGCAATGCAGGAAGACCTTCACAATGGCATTGGCAGAAGGCGCAAGAAAGCATCAATCGGTATTCACAACCTAGATGCCATCCAATTCCCAGTCACGTATAAAGCAGTTAGCAGTGACTATTCATTCATACCTCTAGATGAGCCTTCAGGATGCTCAATAGATGAGATATTAAGAGCATCGAAGCTTGGCAATCAGTACGGTCACATCTTGTCAGGATTTGACAGATACCCTATCATAGTTGATAGTATCGGCACTGTGCTTTCTTTCCCTCCAATAATCAATGGAAATGCGACGAAGGTTACAGAGAGGTGCCGCAATATCTTCGTGGAAGTTACGGGAACTGATCGAAAAACTGCTGAAGATATACTTGCAATCTTTGCAATTACGCTCCATGATGCAGGTTTTGAAATAATGGCTGTGACTATAGACTCAGGAAAAAAGATCGAAACACCCAATATACAGCCAAAAATAATGTCTGCGGACACGGAGTACATTAATAACATCCTCGGATTGACGCTTGATGCCAAGCAGGTGATCAAATGTCTGAAGAGAAGCAGGCTTGATGCAAAATCAATTGATAAGAAAATTATCTGTACTATTCCTCGGTACCGCACAGACATTAGCCACCCAATAGACATTGTAGATGAAGTAGCAGTAGGTTATGGGATTTATAATCTAGAGCCCATATTCCCAGGTTCTCAGACGGCTGGTGGAAAAAACTTCGTTTCCAAATACCTTGACGCTATAAGGGAGACCCTAATAGGTCTAAGCATGATCGAATCACTTAATTTTTCGTTAACAAGTAAAGAAGTACAATATGGCGCATTTGGTATTGTTGCCGAGGATATATTATCAGTTGATGGCTCAAAAAGCATCGAACATGAAATCCTGCGCGACTCCCTTGTTCCATCTCTTCTCCAGTCGCTTTCATACAACGTCCATGAGGAGTACCCTCAGCGGCTCTTTGAGATAGGCAAGACATTTCATAAAGAAAGGGCAACGATAGTAGAGAGATGGAGCATTGCTGCGGCGGTAGCACATGCAGACGCGGGATATACTGAAATAAAATCTATAATACAGGCACTCCTAAAGTCATGCTTTGGTAAGGATGCAACCACAAGAGCAACGTCAAATCAGAGGTTTATGGATGGCAGATGCGCAGAGATAGTAATTGACGGCAATCCTGTTGGTATACTAGGTGAGATAACACCTCGCGCACTAGAAAACTTTAAGTTGAGAGTACCAGTGGTGGCCTTTGAAATAAACCCAGAAGCCATGATAAAGGACAAATAGCACGATGTCGTAGATAGTATACCCCGTTAAAGAGCATGCAGAGGGCACAGCTAGTGGCTAACCTGTGATAGCGTGTGAGTCAGAGACGGGGCACAATATCGTTTTTATAACCAATAGGCCACACATGCAAACTATAACGATGTCGCATCAGAATGATGGCGAGCCAGTACAAGAGAAAAAGCCAAAGGCAGTTGCGTTGCTGTCTGGTGGACTTGACAGCAGCCTAGCAGTAAAAATGATGATAGAAGAAGGTATTGAGATTGAAGCTGTTGCTATCAAGACCCCATTTTGTGATTTTGACTGTGGGAAGGGCTGCGGCCATCGTGTCAGAGAGGTGGCCGACGAACTTGGCATTAAGCTAAAGACAGTATACTTTGGTGAAGAATACATTCGTATGCTAAAGAACCCCAAATACGGTTATGGCTCAGGTATGAATCCGTGTATCGATTGTAGAGGTATGATGTACAATGTTGCTAAGGAACACATGGAAAAGACAGAAGCAGATTTTGTAGTTACTGGCGAAGTGCTGTTTCAGCGCCCAATGAGCCAAAACAACCGTGCCTTGCACATCATTGAAAAAGAAACTAACATGGAAGGGGTTGTACTGCGCCCGCTTTCTGCAAAGCATCTTCCACCTACCGACGCCGAAAAAACGGGATTAATAAAACGCGAAAATATGGGCGATATCAAGGGAAGATCAAGGAAGGGTCAGTTAGCACTAGCAAAACGCTTTGGGATATCAAATCCACCAAATGCTGCAGGCGGATGTCTGTTAACAGACCCCTCGTTTTCAAAACGTGTAAAGGATATAATGGATCATTGCGACGACGACATCCCAACGCTTAATGATATTGAGCTCTTGAAGGTAGGCAGGCATTTCCGGGTGGCTCCAGATGCCAAGCTAGTGGTTGGTAGAAATAAGGATGAAAACGAAGTTATAAACGCGCTTGTCAGACAAGATGACATAGTTATAGAAGTCAAGGATTATGTTGGTCCAACATGTCTATTGCGCTGTAAAAAGTATGATCACGAACTATTAGCAAGATGTGCTGCGGTGGCCCTACGCTACTCGGATGCGCCTAGAGATGGCGAGTCCAAAGTCAGTATAGCAATTAGTGGAAACAAGAGCGAGTTTACCGCACTGCCAGGGGATACATCAGCAATAGAAGCCATGCGAATATAACGAACTGATGTACGTATTCTAGTCTTTGTGAATATTTTCCTCCATTAGAGGATTCCCGTGTGTCGATCGCCAAATAATTCATTATACTCATAAATTTCTCTTTGCAGAACCAAGAATGGATGCCATTATAGGTTCATGCAGGGCACGCCCGTGTTGATTTATAAGTTCATTTGGTCTTTTCTAATATATCATAATCAAACTCTACATAGTCTACTTCTTACAATAAGCTTTACATAAGAGTCAGATTCCTTTTCTAAGGAAGTTGTATAGCATAATGGTGATAAAGCGAGACATCAAAGAGTAATTCCAAAATTTGATAAGATTAAAACATAAAGCCCATTGGAAGATTCAAAACGTCTAGAAGATCACATAATGAGAGAGTCATAATAAGTTATGCAATTAGAATACAAGATAAAGGACATTTATTTAGCTAAAATCAACCATCCAGTGAAGAAGATTTGACCGGTATGACTATTGACTATGGATGATAACCTCAAGTGCAATTCGCAGAAGATAAACAAATGCAGACTGAGAAAACACCGCTTTATTTGAAGGCGCTTACGCTTCGAGATATTTCGGATATCAGTTCAGTAAAGGAAGATATAAAGAAACAGATGATCCTGATTCTTAGGGTGACACCGCTTGCACAAAAGAACTTGGAGGAATTGCGCAAGGTTGTCGAAGATTTGTATTCGCACGCACAGTCAGTGGGCGGTGATATTGCGAGACTGGGCGAAGAACGTATAGTCATAACCCCTCCAGGCGTTAAGATCTGGCGCGGAGTCTATGATTTAAAGTAGCTTTATCGCTTCCTGTACTAGCGGGTGCTGTGTCTGTATTCTAAACTGTTTGTTTATCATGCTTGCGAGATTCTGTGCCTTTGGACGCTCTCCATGGTTGACAAGGACTCGTCGGAGCTTGGGACGAAGCCGCATGACATACGCCATAAGCTGATTATAGTCGCTGTGGCTATCAAAACCATTGATCCTCTCGACCCGACACTGAACTTTGATTGTTTCGCCGTTGATTGTAATTTGGTCAGCTCCATCTTGAATTGCTCTGCCAGGCGTATCAAGTGCTTGGTACGATAGAAGAACCAATGCGCTCTTTGGATCACTGGCTATTTGCTTCAAGTAGCCCACTGATGGACCCCCGCTTAGCATTGATGAAGGAGCAAGCACTATTTTAGGCTTGCCAGGCTTAAGTACCTCCGATTCAACAGTCAAGAATTGTGATTCAAATTCACTTGCCTCTGACTCTAGTACGCGTTGGCCTAATTCTTTTGAGAGAAATTCTGGATACGCTTCATATGCAGCCGTCGACTCTGAAATGATTTTCTCTACCAGTACCTTGGTCATAAGCCTGCCATCTTTTGCGAACTTATCAAGCACAAGCATGAGCTCCTGTGAAGTGCCAACTGCTGGGACTGGGATCAATACATGGCCTCCAGCCAATACTGTTCTATCGATGGTACCAGCAAGGCTGGCCTCCGCCTGCTCACGGGTAGACATAATATCTTCTTTGCCTCCATAAGTGCTTTCAATTATCATTGTTTCGACGCGCGGAAAATTCCAAGAAGCATTTTCGAGCGCAAGGGTCTTGCCGAATTTCATGTCACTTGTATACACAAGGTTGTGGTCACCGTTTCCAATGTGCAGATGGATTGAAGTGGATCCTATAATATGACCCGAGTTTGAGAGCACGAGCTTCACATCAGGTGAGATATCAGTGACGATGCCAGGCATCAGTGTGATTGTATGTGTTATTGCGCTATCAATGTCTTGCTCTGAATATAATGTGAAGCGGTCACAATCTATGAGATAGTGCCGCAGGAGCATACTCATGAGCAAGAGGGTTGGTTCCGTGCAGTAGACAGGACCGCTGTAGCCATACTTAAATAGTGCAGGCAAAAAACCAGTGTGGCCAAGATGTGCATGGCTCAGAACTACGGCGTCAATATCTTCCATACCTATGCCTGCAATGTCAAAGCGCGGCGCGGCAGCAAGTGAATCTTTTGCAGATAGGTTGATGCCACAGTCCAAAACGATCCTGCTTTCACGTGTGGCAAGCAACATGCACGACCTGCCTACCTCTGCAAAGCCTCCTAGCGCAAGAAGGCTGGCTTCGGTCTGATCACTAAGCTTAGGTCGGAATATCTTTTCTCCTACTTCTCGATAGAATTTAGTACGCCGGCTTACTGCTTCGCTCAATGTCTTATAAAGGGTCTCAATTGGAGCCATATATTGCGGAGCTTTTCTTACTCGTACTTTCCATCCTATTTTTCCTGCAAGCTCGAAATTCTCACCTTCCTGCACAAGGAGCCAGGGCTTCTTAGCAAACACTATCGCCTCGCCCAAAACCGCGTCAAAGAATGTGCCAGCGACGCCAGCTTCTTTTGGAACGATCTCTGAAATAAGACGGGCAGACTCATTTTGAGGTAGCCTTATGGATTCGTCGGTACGGATAACAATTCTCTTTTTTATACTATTAACCATGTTTAAGATAAGCTGGCTGTTCTGCATCAGGTACAAAGGGTTCTTAGAATACAGTGCAATGCATGGACCCTCATACTCTACTTTTGTTAGGCCAGCCTCTTGCGGCAGACTCTGGAGTATCACTGCCATGATATTTTGGCTCGCAGATTCTTCGTGGAAGGGTGGTTTGCGCTGCATGAATATAATCCCTAAAGGACCGTCAAAGTAACGGGTTAGACACCAGTAATATCATTTCTTGGAGTAAGCCCGTATTAAATATTTGGCTTTCTTTGCCTCAGAAGATTAAGGACTCAATCTC
>JALZFS010000175.1 GCA_030861405.1 Thermoproteota archaeon
AGGCGTTCATATCTGCTTTTGACTGTAGGCGTGCTTATTTTTATCTCACGAGAAATGGCACGAAAAGACTTTCTTCCATCTTCCATTAATGATTTCAGAATTGCAACATCAGTTTCGTCAAGGTCTACGGGCAAGGTGCGTGCTGCAATATAGTTAATGCTAAGACGATTTAATTATTATGAAGAAGAGGTCAAAAGAGCAATTGCTAGTGCTTACAACCCATAGGACAATATTCTATCTCCTCGGTATTTCTAAACTCTGAGCGTCTAGGACTCTTTTCCCGTCAACTGACTGAACTCTTTTTTATCAGATCGGATCTGCACATGGTTTGGCAATCATGGTCGCAATCGGTTCCCCACAGACATTACTAGACAATAAGAATATCGACATAAGTTCAATCGATGCATTAAACAATGGCTTCTATGTTGCATTTACACTTGCAGCAATAGTAGCCGCAATAGCGGCTATAGTGGCATTTGTGGTTATTAGAAAGCCCAATACGTCTAGAGGAAGGAACAAGAAGGAGGAAACAGAAGAAGAGGTGACAGCAGAGCTACATCAGGCTAATAATATTAATTCGAGGAACATCAAAAATAATGGGCTCGGTTGTTATTATTATTGTTGAGCCATCTTTCTACATTCTTCAGCGCAGCTGCGACATGCTTGGGCGCATTTTTTGCAATGGTCAACATCATGTTTTTCACATTCCTGAGCGCATGCATCACATATATCCGCACACAGATTGCAAAATTGCTTTGCAAATTGGCTATCCATAGACATCAAAACTGCCGACGTCCAACAAACAGCAGCGCACTGTCTGTTCATTTGAGCACAACTTGCTATCATCTTGATATCCTCTTCTTCCTTGAGGTCTAATGTAGCACAGAACTCACAGGCTTCAGCGCACCTCATACAAGCATCTATACAGCTTTGCCAGTTTGCGTTTTGAAGTATTGTTGTTTCTACTGCAGATGACATTTGAGTATATGGGTGGCATCCATACTCCTTATTGCTGATTTATCGTTCAAGTAGAACATAGTCAGTACAAAAAATGAGGTATGACGTCCCCAGCATATAGAAATTATCCATAATGGTCTAGGTAAGCCGCTCTGTTACTTAGCTTGATGTCTTAAAACTGCAAACTAATCTGACTTATCCTGCGACCTCAAATGTAAAATCTACTGTAAGCAGTCTTCCTTCATGTTGGAATTGTCCCCACGCTCTGTATAGACCAGGCTTTGGAAAATTTGCAAGAAATGAAACTGATGGTCCTCCTCGCCAGTTTACGCCATCATGAACTTCTTCAGCAGGATGAACATGAAGGAACTCTCGACCATCTGCATCAATTATAACGCAATGACCTCCAGCAGCCATTAAAGGCTCTAAATTGGTGACAGGCTTTCCATTTGCATCTCTGATTTCAAAGGTCATTTTGATACTTCTACCAGCTACAAGCTGCTCTGGCTGACAATTCAACGTGACTTGATAGTTTTGTCCATCTGCGACCACCACATTTTTTATCCGGGTTTGCTCAGGTATGATCCTAGACGGCCTATGAAGTGGCGGACCTTCAACATTGAAAGCAAAGGCTGTCAGAATTTGCTGTATCCCGCCTTTAGGTTTGACATCGATCCACATCTTGTACTTACCTGCTCTTGAAAAAGTGTGTGAGATATGAAAAATACCTGATTCTTTATCTAGTTTTGGGTGGATGTGAGCAAAGTGAGAAAGGTCTTCTCTATTGACTATTATCAAGTGCATAAGTTTGTCATGAATGATATCAAAGTGCCTGATTGGTTCACCTACCTTTTGCTCAGTTACTACAAAAGTCATGTTAGTTGGTTTGCCTGCTTTTGGAGTAGCTGGATCAAATTGAACATTAACATTGTAATTTATCGATTCAGTAGTCATAGACGTGGTTGTAGCAGTTTTTACATGTGCAGCGTGAGGATGATGCTGCTCGTTTTCCATATCCACTTCTTGAACCTTAAATGAGAAATAGATTACTACTTGCTAGAATCAGCAATAGGATAGCAATGATCCATACAGCTCAATACAAGGAGGCTTATCACAGCCATGTTCTGATTGCGAATTACCTCACATAATTACAAAATAAAGTTGCACGGATGCCTATACATATCATCAATGATGTAGAAATGGGACTACTATCGCCATTGTATGTTCTGCTGCTGCAATGTCACCGTCTAATGCTACAAGGGCTTTATCGGAGTGCGACTTTCATTGGAGGTCTGCTGTCGCCTTTGTCGTTCGTAAGACGTCTAAGAATGACAGAGGAAGGCAGCAACTAAAGGTGTCTGAAAGGCTAACTATCAGGGGTAACCCAAGCTAGATTCTTGCATCTAAAGACCGCCATTGTTATTTTCTCTATTGCTTTGTAGTATCATGTGTTATCTTCCACACCACTCCAGTGTTGGCATAAGGCCAAGGCATAGCATGAACTGATGCAAAGGGGTAGAGTCCAGAGCTTGTTTGGTTATTTACAGGTACGTTTGTTCTTATTTCTGTCTTGCCTATGCTAACAACATACAGGGCATCTCCTTTCAAATCAAATTTTACTCCAACAGGCCGAAATGATTTGTCTATTGATTTCAATGACAAGAAGTCACTATGATTTCCAGTGTTGGGATCTAGCCGCACAACCTTTTGACCGACAATACTAGGCTGAATACCGGGCATCGGTTGAGTTAATTGAGCAAATGGATGAATTAATGGCGCCATGGTCCCAAACTCAGTAATAAAGGCATTTCCTTTGAAGCCGAAACTAGTACTGTTTGAAACAGTCGCCTGTGTTACCGCAACTCCCTCTTCTAATAGGGTTAAGGGCTTCTGAACAGGAGGATGACTTTGTAGCAGGAATTGTAACGGGTTATTATCAGCTCTTGCACTTTCAGATACAAATTTTTTATCTGTCACTGGCTCCCCATTTCCAAAATAATCAGGCCACCCCAAGAACTTGGTGGAGGAATTTGACAGATCAAGGGAGTAGATTTTATCAGTATCGTTTCCTATTCTTCTGCTACCCCTCTCGTCTGCACCGTTATTTGCCACAATCAGCTTCTTCCCATCATCTGTTAATGCTACTCCATAGGGATTCCTAAGTCCCCATGCAATCACCCGCAAATCAGTCCCATTTGCGTTTGAGCTTATGATCGATCCACTGCACTTTACATCACCCTTTATAACTTGTCCTTTCGAAGTAGTATGGTTGAAAGGAACAAAAGCTCCAGTAGTTGCCTTATCTGTTAAATTTTGAGGGGTCAAGGGATTTGATGAGTCAAAATTTCGGCCTGTTAATGTAATATCTGTACACGGTATATCATGAAGCTCGGGGGAAGTCTTTAACCATCCGTAAGTATAACTATCTTCTCCCGCAACACCAGTATTAGTTACAGTGCCTTGCCCAAAGTAGAATCGTCCATCAGGACCAATTGCTATTTCATTGTTATGATGATCTCCCATACTTGGCAGGCCAACAATTAGATCCTTAATGTGACCACGCATATCTACTGCAGAAATTACGCCACGGTGAGATACATACAGCACACCATTATACTTGTTAAATTCAATGTCTGTAATTGGCCCATTTAATCCCCTGTCAACTAGAACTGCCGTACGGTTATGTAATAGATCAACTTTGAGAATCCTCGGAATAGGTTTGAATTCTCCATAAGAGTAGCCTGATTCTGCCACATACATTGTTCCATTATCATCAAAAGTTACAGTGCTTGGCAGCGTCAAATTCCATAATACTGGTTCTATCTTGTATCCAGGGGGAAGATTGAAAATGTCAGTAGAGGGTTTGGGGCCAGAATTAATTTGACCAATTACAAGGGGCTCAGGAGGTGCAACAAGCCCCTGTCCAAACGCTGGCTGGTTCAAAAAGAAGGAAAGTGGACCAACTGCTCCAGATAATCCAGATATTACAAGTAGCATTGTTATGAGTAGAGTATGTGAAAGTGCACGGGACCTAATTTGGTAAAACTTTTTGTTGTTGATCTCGTTTTTGTCCCAGCCAAACAAACTTATCATGTTATTCTCTCTGTCACAACAGGATGTTATTATATCTGCTTTAAAGGCAACTTATCTTGGTTAGATAAGACTAAGAATATAAAAGAATCAGTTACTTTCTGTCGCTGCTTGCTTATGTTAAGTCGATCTAGTTTTTCTAATCGTATTAAACTTCTCACAGATACAAATGAATAGAGAACCCAGCAGATTTCTGAGAAAATAACTTCTCTTTACTACCTGCATACAGCAGCCGCTATCTAAAGCTGCAAGTTTTGGTATTCTGCGTTTTAAGGATGCCATACAGAGTTACTATCGAACTACCAATCAATAATGGAATACTAATCCCTAGAAACAGTGTATAAAAGGCGACCGTAAAGGCAGCTATAGAAGGAGCTAAGGATCCAGCCAAGAGCGCAAAAATATAAAATGATGCGCATGTAGGGCATACAGCAAATAGCGCCAATGTGCTAGTAGTAAGATTAACCAAAGAATAGGATCTAGACTTTGTAATTAAAGATCCTTCCTCCTTACGCCTTCTTACTGCGTAAGCTGACAGGGCACCATTAAAGCCCACAAGTGCTGATATTATTATAATGACAAGCAAGTTGATGGGTACAACAAATAGACCAATATTGTCTGTGAAGTAGATCGCAAGTGCAGGTACATAGCCTATTGGCCCATAAGATATTACGGTAATCGAAGGAATATCAACGCCGTAATCTACTGTAAAACCTTTCTGATGAATAATCAATAAACCAGAGACGATTCCATACACAATTGCATAGCCAACTCCAATTGCCCAAAAGTACTTGTAGGTTCGCCTATCAGTCATTATTTCAATTGCTATTCTAAATAGTGAAACAATGAATAGAAATAAGCGAGATCTAACGCTTTTCCCGACATCTGCAAGTGGCCAGGTTTTTTTCCCATACATACTAAAAAGTAAGGCCTGGATGCCATAGCCTACAGTGAATAATGCAGATACAAATAAGGCATAGAAAGCATAAGCTGTAGCTTCGATTTGCTTCAGTTTGTCTTGCGAAATGGTAGAAGGCAACAATGAAGGATAAACGAAGAAATTGACTGTCAGAACAGAAATGCCTAGAAAAATGATTATGAGAGATCTCATCGCATTACGGGGCAATAATTGGCTATATTGCATTAGAATTATTGACTTTTCTCAATATCACGCTGATCATTCTTGATGATTTTGTAAGATAATTAAGAAGGCAGTATTAATAATCTTTAATCGTATTTCAGTTAGCAGACAGGGTTCAATAAGTTACTATAATTATCCATATTAATCCATTAGTCTGGGTAAAGGCAATGCAAAAGAAGAAATATTTTGGTCAAATTAACTTCTTACATGTTGCAACCGGTGGATCAATTCTCGTGCTTGTCATGAGTATTTTGTCTTATTCAGGCGCATTAAATCCATTACAAATTACAAATAATAATCCTTCTTCTCTGTCGGCAATTGATCATTCTCAACACGCGCTAGGGCAGCCTGCAAGCGATTATCCCGTACCCGATTCCGGGAGAATGTTTTCTAACGATACTGCAAGGATAGAAAAATTTGTTGCAGACCCATATGTGCTAGATATGGTTCAGACTCCAAAGCAGGTGGAGGCGGGCAAGCCTGTCCTTTTTATTTTTAATTTGTTTGAGAAAGCTTCCAATACATGGCTATGGCATGATGATATGAGATTTCAAATTACTGATCCAAGAGGACAGACTCAAGTAGTCTTACCTAATTTGCATGGACATGGAAGTCTTATACAGATTGAATATACATTCCCTACACAAGGAAGGTATTCAGTTGATCTTATAATTGGACAGCAAACAGGATCGCCCAATTTTATGATTGAGCCAAAGGTCATTAGAGAAGTAAAGTATAATGTTGATGTAAACCAAGCAACATCGCCATCTACGAATCAAGGAAGTTCTTCACCGCCAGGGAATATAAGAGACATCTCAATGAAGGTAGAATCTTGGAGATTTACTCCAAATGTTATTGAGGTAAATAGAGGAGATCTAGTAAGACTTCACTTTGTGACTGCACAGGATGAAGTTGAACTATATAATGGTCATGGCTTTGGCATTGAAAAATATGGTGTCAATGTATTTCTACTCAAGGGAACCAACCAAACTGTCGAGTTCATAGCAGATAAACCCGGCAAATACACGTTCCGTTGCACATCTTTTTGCTCTGCGCCAGAGGCCGCAATTGAGAATCACTTCAACATGGTAGGCACTTTTATCGTTAACGACATAAACCAAAGCGGCAGAGCAGGAGTCAACAATTCAACAGGCAGCATAGGAACTTCTGCTGGACAAACAGGACTGCCAGCAACTATGCAAGGTTCAACCACCATAATTGGAAATACTACTATTCCAAACACAAATGGCACTGCTACCACTGCACTTTCAAATGCAAGTGGAACAAATGCTACAGGAATTCATCGAAATGCATTAGCTGAAAACGTAACTTCTGCTAATGCATTTACCAAAGAAAATGTAACTGCTCCAGTCCCCCCAACAGGAATATCTACGCAAGCCGACAGGGGCATACCTCCTATGATAAATGCTAGCAACAACAATAACAACAACACTGCTCCCGCTACTGCCAACAATAATGCTTCTGCGGCCGCTACTTCTTCTTCCTCTCCTCCTGCTTCAACCGCTCCCTTGACAACTCCAAATGGAGGAGGATAAGAAGGATAAATAAGACCAACCAACTTAAGAGCGATTTATAATCAAATAAGTTAAAAATTATATATATAGACGCATTAGAGGATATAGGCCACACCCATAATCATATATTTTCACATATCAGGACGCCAGGACAACACCCTCCGATTGTTTCTTTATACTAAATTAGTGATACTAGATCAATTCTTTTCTTTTTCTTCTCTTCTTCCTTTCAGATTCTGAGAGCCATGTTATTTCTCATCATCTCCTACGCCTTCTATGACAAGCATGCTTGCCTCTTTTCCAACTACCTTTACCTTGTCGCCTTTGTTGATCTCTTCATCTTTATGGCTTTTGGCCGTCCAGTATTCGCCGCCAACAATAACAAAACCGGTTCTATTTTTGGAAATTGAATCAAGAGCAACACCTTCCGTGCTCATGAGAACAAATTGTTGAGGTTTACTTTTCTTCACCTTCCATACTTTGTATATTATTATCGCCATAAGACCAGCAAATGGGGACAATACCACAAATGATATAGTTGTCAGGTTTCTCAGATGTGGTTCTGCAATAAGCAGAGGCCTCACAGGTTGAGTAATCATAAATGCAGTGCCAATGGCAAGTATTACAATGCCACCTATCCCTATCGCTCCAAATCCAGGATTATACAGTTCATAAGCTACTAGTCCAACACCTATTGCTAAAAGCGCAAATGCTCCCCAGTTTATGTCAAAGCCTTGGCCTATCAGTCCTAAAATTATAAGAACCGTTCCAGCTATTTCAACTCCAAAGCCAGGCGCTGTTAGGCCATAAATCAAAACGAAAAACCCAATAGTCATAAAGGTTGTTGCAATCAAAGGATTGGAAAGGAAATTGATTAATTGTGTACGTAAACTCGGTTCATGATTTATTATTTGGGCGTCTACAGTGCGCAAGACCTTCTCCCCATTAAAAGTAATAACGGTGGACCCATCTGCTATAGAGAGCAGATCTTTAGGATTTGCCGCTATTGCTTCTATTACATTCATTTTCAGAGCTTTTTCAGGAGTCAGATTATCATTGTGTGTTATGAATCTGGCAGCCTGAGTGACATTTCGCTTGTGAAGTTCTGCTAAAGAAACAGCCTTTTCCGCTACAGCGTTTACTATCTTTGTATCATTGACCGGCTCTGTTCCTATTACAGGCTGTGCGGATCCTATCGTGGTAACAGGAGCCATTGCAGCATAGTCTGCTGCAAGAAGGATTATAGTTCCAGCAGACCAGGCGCTTCCCCCAGATGGATAAACATACCCTATAACAGGCACTGATGCTTGTTGAATAGCATCTATTATACGAAAAGTTGCATCAAGTGATCCTCCAGGAGTATTTAATGCCAAGACAATAGCAGAGTAGGAGGAGGATGACGTTCCAGCAGTTAGTGAAGCAGAGTGTATAGCCGCAGAAATTTCTTCTGCGGTTCCAGAAGAAATGAAGTCCTTGACCTCCACCCATAAAACTTTTTTTCCATTAGTACTGCCATTTTGTTGCTGTTGTTGTTGCTGCTGTGCAAATACAGTATTTACAGTAAATGTACTATCAACAATAACGATTACAATAATAATAACTAGCATAAACAAGTTTTGTTGCTGACTCTTTGCTAACACAACCAAAACCGTATCATTTTCCAGGCGACCACCATAATCCGTTGTGATTTCTTTGATTATATATTAAATACTATTCAGCAGATTGTTGATCCCTTTGAGTTTCTTCTGGTGATGGACGTTTGCTGCTGCTGATCCTACTGCTATTGTTACTATCACTATTGCTGCTGACACTCTGTCCTGCCTTTACATTAGTTAATTCTTGTCTTATAAGGGCTTGAAGTTTGCTATCATCAAGTTGATGTGTTATAGGAGTTGTTTCTTTAATCAAACCCAAAAGTGTACCCATATCTTTAGAATCTGCGCCTTCCCCTCCTCCTGTAACGACTATCATGTTTCTTTCTCTCGCTATTTCTGTCCACGTTTGCAATTCTCTCAGCCGCATGGCGGCCATATTTCTTGTGTAAAAATTGGCAGCCTGCTCCATCTTCTCTGCTGCAGTTAGTTCTCCTTCAGCTATTATGATTCTGCTTCTTCTTTCTCTTTCCGCTTCCGCCTGTTTTGCAATTGCCCTATGCATGTTTTCTGGAAGCGAAACATCTCTGATTGCTACGGAGCTTACCTTTACTCCCCATGGATCAGTCGCTGCATCTAAAGTTGCTTGCATTTTCTTGTTTATATCTTCACGTTTCGATAAAATATCATCAAAGGTAGTTTGTCCTATCAAATCCCTAAGAGTTGTTTGGGCTAAGAGGCTTGAAGCCATCATGTAATCATTTACCTTAACTACAGCGTTATTCGGCTCATATACTCTAAGATATACCACGGCGTCAACATCCACAGTAACATTATCCATAGTAATTATCTTCTGCTTTGGAACATTCAAAGTGATGACTCGTAGATCCACTATGACAGGTCTATCAATAATAGGAACAAGAAAGATCAGTCCGGGTCCTTTAGCGCCTAAAAGGCGACCGAGTCGAAATACTACTGCTCGTTGATATTCTCTTATAACTCGAATAGAATATGCAATTATTATAAGAATTATAATAATTGTTATGGCTATAGCTGCCAACTCGGTTATCGAGAAGGCTTGAAGCAGTAAAGAGGTCCACTCCATATTGTTTTATATTCTTCGTGCCATTTTAACCTGCTGTGTAGATCTCGTTCTAATTTTTAATTTCTTCGGTGATTATATCATTTTCTGTTAATTAAAATTAGGATTTATTCCTCAAAAAATATTGAGGATTAGTGAATATTATTAATTATTATGATAGATAGGCGCTATTGTTCGCTTTGCATTGCCTTTTCCTGCATTTGATCTATTTGTTCTTGAGTGATTTCTTCATACAGGTTACACCAGTCTCTTCCAGAGATAATCAAGTTGAATTTCTTTAGTTCTGGATGAACACATCTACCATTTGTCAAGATATCTGCATTAATAGCATCAGACGGAGAGAACCATTTACAAGACAGACAATTCTCTGATTGCCATGTGATTCCTTTCAGCGTATTTGTAGTGTTATCTCTCATCCCCATTTACAATATCAACCGTCTCTATGTTAAATTCAATTGATAATAAATACTAACTCATATAAGCATAATTATAGGCTCCTAGGAATTTGTCATTATTGATTCTGACAATTGGAAAGAATAGGATACAATAAGTTATAACTATGGAATTCGGGGTCTATTGATGATCAAGAATTCAATATATTAAGTATCACAAAAATAGACAACATTTGATATCGCTTATACTACATATTCCCCTTCTTTTAGGGTATAAGAGTTGATCGCTAGCTTTAATTTGCATCTGTAGACTAATTCTGAAAGTAAAATGAGCTTTTCAATTTTATTGAAATCAAAATCAGCGGCATCTTTATTGGGAATATCCATGTTAGTTTTTGTAACCATACAATCACATACTTCAGCTCTATTCCTTCAGACAATATACTCTGCAATACCAACACAGCAAGGAGGAGTTACCGCGGCGGGATGTACAACTTACGATCCCACTATAAGATTAATTGCAATTTTGTGCGGTACTACGAGCCTTCCTAATATTTACAAGGCACTTAATGATCCTTCTATACTATATAAGGGACTAAATGGAGTTTGGATACTAAATTCCAATCTCCGAATAGGCAGAAACGCTACGCTTTACATTAATTCAACTGATACTAAATGGTTGAAGATCAACTCGTCATCTGCAGATACTGCATATGGCCTACAAATCCTAGGTAATGCAAATATCGATTCAGTACGAATATCTTCTTGGAATTATTCATCTAACAATTATGCGCAGACCCATGCTGATGGCAAGGTACCGCGCGCTTATATCAGAGTGGGACCAAATGGTACTGGTACCACCAACATAACAAATTCTGAGCTTTCATATCTTGGCTCATCCTTTTATCACAGGGGGCAGGGTCTTACATACCTATCAGGTAATGGTAATGTCTTAAGGAACAATACTATTCACCATATGTGGTACGGATTCTATTCAGAAGAAATAGGAAATATGGTAATTGAAGGTAACGAGGTATATGACAATATCAAATACGGCATAGATCCTCACACAGGAACTCATGACATGCAAATTCGCAATAACAGAGTACATGACAACGGGCACATAGGTATAATTTGTTCCATAGATTGCAAAGATATAACTATCGATGGAAATCGGGTCAGCAATAATACAGGAACAGGTATAATGTTGAGTATAAACATGCAACATTCCAATATAATAAACAACATAGTTAATAACGAAAATACGGGTATAGAGATATCTGAATCTCATAATAACGATATTTATAGAAATATAGTAAGAAAATCAAACGAAGGCATCGAAATACATAATGCATCATCAGACAACAACATTCATAGTAATTTGGTAATTAATTCAACTGCTTGTGGAATTCAAATCAATGATAATAATTCTTCACGAAATACAATTAGAGACAATTACATTGCAAATAGCACTACTAAAGGACTCTGCCTCTTTGGTGGTGCGTCAGAAAATACTGTCAGCCATAATAACATATCTTCAACCTCGCTATATTCTATTTATGTCAAAGATCCGATCACAGTTGACAACCTTTTCAAAAATAATACTTTGTTTAATACATCTTCAGCTGCAATTAGGCTAATAGACAACAGTAAATCGGTATTCATTAGCAATCGAATCTATAATACTGCCGGAGATGAATATTCGCTTGCAAACAGTTCAAACCTGATATTATTGAATACTACATTTTCATCAGACACCATTAACTCAACTGATGGGATCAACTCAGTCACCATATCAAATGTAGACAAGCGGCCAATAAAGAATGATCGAAATGTTGCCAATATTATCAATTCGACTAGCGTAACTTTGTCATTCAGGTTGGCAGCAGGAGAACGCATTACTCTAACAACTGTATCTTAAGATATTGCAAAACTAATGCATCTACATAATACATCAGGTAACACAAATATCCAGAATTAGCTTTATGCATATCCCAAGTTAATCAATCCTTTTCTATCATGTACTTTAACATCTGTCCGGTATTGGGAATAAAAGCAAATAGTCGAGTTCTGGTCTTACTCATGATTCTTTCTACTGTAATGGGGATCGTTGTTCTTGGTGGTGATGACAATATTGTCAAATCCTCCTTTTCCATATCTCAATCTGGGTCGCAAGCACAATACGCCATTCAGCCACGACAGAATAATACGATTAATGCTGCTACTACTATACAAAGTAATAATAATCACACAACTGTTTCTAGAGTGGCGTTTGTATTACCTACTTTTACCTATGCGGCTTACCAGTTGAACGGCTTTTATAACTTTTATTCCAAATATCCAGATGCAAAGTATGGGGCAAACATTACAACGGATCTTAACTTGTTAACTGTCAAAATTCCCCATGGTCCATTTGTTTTGCATAATCAAAAGCCGGGTGACAAGCCAGGTATTAAAGAACAAGATGACTATTTTAAAACACTTATGGCTCATGTAGGAAGCAGAGGCCTCAATCCAATCAAGATTTCAAATATAACAGACAAAGAGGTCAATGATGGTCTTATATTTAACCACAGGAGCGGCAGCAATAATGATACAAACGCTTATGATATTTTGTTCCTTTTTCATCAGGAATACGCTACGCAAGCTATGTATGATAATTTGAAACGATTTGTAGAAAATGGGGGGACAATCGTCTTTAACGATGGGAATATACTCACAACAGAGGTGAGATATGATAGAAGTAATGATACGGTTACACTACTTAGAGGTCACAATTGGCAATACAATGGAAAAACCGCATGGCACATGGTAGAACCAGAACGATGGGTTAACGAAACTTGGAAGTGGGTTGGAAGTAGCTTTTTAGGTGTACCTGCACCTCCAAAGGTAAATGCAACCTTTAGCAATGACCATTTTGGATACAGGCATATTGAAGAACAATATGTTACCAATCCAAAGGATAAAATGATTCTAGATTTCGGTACGTTGGTTTATCAGAATTCAAGTTCAATGGAAAAGTATGCAAAATATGCAAACGCCAGGGTGGCCTTCTATGAGCTTGATTCAGGGATTAATAGTAAGGGCAGAGTAATCATGTTAAGCATTTT
>JALZFS010000005.1 GCA_030861405.1 Thermoproteota archaeon
TAAACTATTGTTTTGGTAAGTTACTCATTACATATTTACCAAGAATGTCTGTCTCGATGTTAACGCGAGAACCCTTAGGTTTAATGCCAAGCGTAGTTACCTTCAGCGTATGCGGTATAAGTGAAACAGAAATGCGTTCACCTTCTATGGCTACTACTGTGAGGCTAACGCCATCCACCGCAACAGAGCCTTTTGGTACTAGGTATTTTATCAATTCTTTGTCCATCTTTATCCAGATAATTGTCTCAAATGCTCCCTTTTGAATGTCCTCAATAGTGCCTGTGCCATCTACATGTCCTAATACGAAGTGGCCTTCAAGTCTATCTAGAGCCCTCAGTGACCTTTCAATGTTAACCATTTCACCTGGTTTAACATGACCAAGGTTAGTTCGTCGTATGGTCTCAGCCACCATCTCAAACTCTACCTCTCCTTTTGATAACTTTGTCACCGTTAGGCAGACGCCGTTTATGCATATACTGTCTCCTCTTTTGAGTTCCTGCCCAAACTTGCTGACGCTGACCCTTAGGATAGCCTCGGCCCCACCCTTACCCTTTGAGATAGATATAATTCTTCCTGTCCCATTGACAATTCCTGTAAACATATGAGTGCAATTGTCTAATGGCTATTGAGAATATTTATTTGCAGTTGATTTGATGTGTTATCTCGCTGATTTATGTGCAAGACAGCCATGTTTTATGGTGAGGCATTAGCAAAATATGGATTTGGTGGTTCTCATCCATTTGGCACAGACAGACTTGACGCATTTTGGAATAAATTCAGAAGCGAAGGCGTTGACAATATCGTGCAGCAAGATCCCGTACTGGCAAGCGTCCAAGAAGTACTGTCGTTTCACAACACAGCGTATGTTGAGTTAGTTAAAATGGGGTCAAAGAAAGGCGGTGTACTACTCGATAGCGGCGATACACCTGCATTCAAGGGTGCCTTTGAAGCCTCGTTGTATGTTGTTGGATCAACACTGGCTGCACTCGACATGGTCGTAGGTGGCAGAGACAGGCTGAAGAGAAAGGTGGATCATGCATTCAATCCAATAGGTGGACTTCATCATGCAAGGCGAGACTCGGCCGGCGGTTTTTGCATATTCAACGACATTGGTATTGCAATCTTGACCGCCCGCAAAAAATATGGGATAGAACGAATAGCATACATTGACATTGATGCACACCATGGAGATGGGGTCTTTTATGAATTTCAAGATGACCCACTTCTATTTTTTGCAGATATTCATGAAGATGGTCGCTACCTGTATCCCGGCACTGGATCAGAAAGTGAAACAGGTAACGGTGAAGCTCAAGGCACTAAGCTTAACATACCGCTCCCACCAGGAGCTAGCGATGACCAATTTATTGAAGCCTTTGATAAGGTAGAGCAGTTTGTAGATAAAGTGAAACCTGAGTTGATAATATTTCAATGCGGTGCAGATGGATTGGTAGATGATCCAATAACCCATTTGCAATACACCTCAAAAGTACATAGGTTTGCTGCCGATTCCCTTCATAGGTTGGCACATGAATACTGCAATGGCAGGATAATGGCACTAGGTGGTGGTGGTTACAATAGGGAAAATATCGGTGCTGCTTGGACTGAGGTAGTTAAGTCATTTGCTAGCGATAAAGATTTCAAAAGCAGCAAAATGAACCTGTAAAAACAGATTCTGGAGAATTAAGATCAAGACAAATATCAATTGAGATTCCAAAGCTGATTGCCTAACCTTTATGAACTTTAATAACTGCGGCCTGGCAGAGGTCAAAGCTAGTAGCTGTTGAGTTGAAGCTAGCTATGCTCTCAGCCAGAGATCATTGACCTTGTGTTCCTTTTTTCAAGGTTTCCAAAGCATCTTTTGTTAGTTTAGTCATTGCAATGACCTATCCACTTATACAACAACATTGTCACTCTGATTATTCATGTAAGATGAGGGTTTTTCTGCAGGAGCAACGACAACAATATATCAGACGTTATGCATGATCGTGATGTCAATATCTCTACAGTTTATTGAAGTATAACTTTGATGCATGTGATGATTTTTGTGTTTGCTGAATCTCAAGCAGAGTCTGGATCTGCATTCTTTAGCTATTGCAGTGTTGTTCGATCCACCGGAGTTTGACTCCTATTGCCTCGCCCTCTGTATTGAAAAACCATAAATGAACTGAAATTTATGAACAATCTTTATTGGCATTACCTACCGCGCTGCATTAGAGTATGCACATTGTTTTGGGAGACTCGTTTTAATTACCGTAATGGAGGCCTGTTAATTAAACACGATACTAAAATAACGCTATTAATCCTGTTCTGGTTAGAATAGTTATTACGACATATATTCCAAATAACAAACAGACGACCAGATAGAGTGCATGTACCTTTATCTTTTCTTTTACTCTAATTGTTCATTTTCTTCTTGCTGGGATAGATTCATTCTGAACTTGGTGGTGCGATTTCTCCAATTAGGCTATATAGTTTCAGGAATTTGCTTCCTTTTTCTGTAGTTCTAAAGAGTTGTTCTGAAGAGTTATAATCAAGCAGGCCATTAGTAGTGAGTACATTAAGATACTCCTTTAATTGAGCATATGAGAGAAATGCTCTGTACATTATCTTAGTTTTTGTTGCTCCGCCACTAGCTGCTTCAAGAATTTGTGATATAATGTCTGTTCTACTTCTGTATCGCACAGAATTTCCTATGATCTAGCATATTATTAAAGATTAAACAGATGACTTTCATATGTATAATAAAAAATTTATTAGATTGTTAACTTGCTTCGGTTATCTGCAGCACCTGTTGTTATGGTTTCCGCAACTGCAACGGCTCTACTGATAGCTTCCAACTTGGAGGCTTCCTAGAATCTTTGAAATCGAGGAATTACAAAAATTCAGTGATATTTGCCAGCGCGTCCATGGCTGCATTGCCTATAATCATTCTTGTCTTCATTTACATCGAAGACTTATAACTAACACCTGCACCATTACCGTTGACATGTATCGTTTTGAATAATGGTTAATGTCTCGAAGTTCAGGAAGATACATTGTAGAGAATTAGAGTATTGTTAATGAAGCTTTGAGATATAAGCTTGATTTGATGTTTTACTTTATCAAATCTTTCAAGCTTAGTAGGTCTTATGGCTCCATAGCTGCACATGACTGCTGACACATGTTCAAAGTGATTACGCTAATAGTTGTTGGGATATTCCTGATGACTTTTGGCACCTACTTTATTAGCATAGCAGACCTGTCCGTCTTGCAGCTGCCAAAGATAGATGTCAATTGGAGTATCACTGGATTCGTAATGATCATAGGAAGCATCGTAACGTTTGGTTCAGCATTTGCAGTCAGCAGGCTTGTCTGAGATATATCATACTATTAAAACAAAGATATTGTCACTGTTATTGCGAATTGTGCATTATACCATGAGGTATGTCATGCCTAGATCTAACATGAATAGCATATCTCCAATTTTTTATATCGTACAAAAATGGATGTTACTTCTCTCCCCGCTTACTCTTCTCTACTCGTTTTGAAGCTCATAAAAATCTGTGGCTAGACTAACAGAAGGGCCTCAAAATCTTGTTATGACTATACGCTAGATCGAGCATGAGAACATTATGAAAAGCTAGATTGGCCGGCAGGTATACTATAAGGCTCGAAACGATAACTTAAAAGAACTAGCTTGGTCAATGAATTTGAAATGAGTGCCAGAAAGGCGTACGAGGACGTTTTGAGACTGATGCGTGAGCATCATGAATGGTTTAATAGATCGATTCCACTGATTGCAAGTGAGAATATTCCAAGCCCTGCTGTGAGAGAAGCTCTTATGAGTGACTTTGGCAACCGCTATGCGGAAGGATGGCCTGGTGAGCGCGTATATGCCGGTTGCATTTACATT
>JALZFS010000012.1 GCA_030861405.1 Thermoproteota archaeon
TAGCTTCATAAAGCCTAACAATTCTTCTGATACCGTATTTTTGGTTATGTTGCACCTTTGTGCTTTCGAAGGCTTACTTATTTTAGAAAAAGAACTAGGTACCCAAAAATAGCGATTTATTTCTCAAATGTCTTAAATAGGATACTGTCATTTAGACAAATCATGTCAATCCTAACCGAGCTAGGAAAACACAAGCCTGCGATAATTGCAGCAGGGGGCGCAGTGCTACTGCTTGCTGCCTACTTTATACCATGGGATTCCATCCTTGAATCAGCAGCGGCTGCAAAAGGAGGAAATGGAGGAGGAGACGGAGGAAATCATAATGGTAACGATAATCCTAATCGATACAAAGTATGTGAAAAGAAAGAGCTACAAGGAAAGGATAAGCTACCGCAAAAGTGCTATGGCATAATGGGCTAATAATAATGTCTCCGTCAGCGCCATATTACCACAGTAACAAAAGGAATCATATAAGATACAGAGCTAAAACAGACATAATCTGCGATATTTTAGATGCTGCTATTGGCGTGGATGTGACAAAGACTAAGCTAATGTACAAGTCCTTACTTAGCTATGCACAACTAAAAGAATTTCTACCAGTTATGACTGAATATGGTCTGCTAAGCTATAACGAAAAAAGACATACATTTAGGACTACCGAGAAAGGTCTTCGGTTTCTTAAAATCTACAGTGAGATTAGGAATATACTGGGTAAGGTGGAAGTACAGCAGCAGCAACAACAACGGCTAATCTAGATACAGATGATAAAGGAAATCGTTTAACCAAAAGCAGCAGGCATGACTACAGCAGCACTCAGATGAGGAAACAAAATAGTAAATAGGTTGAATCTCACTAAGTAACTTTGACACTGCAAGATTTGACGCTTGCAATATCAGATATATGAGCATCGAAATATGACGACTAAAGAGTAACTAGAATGGTGCAGAAGCAAAGTATTGAAGTTGCTAGCTATAGGAATGAATCAAAGCTGGATCGCAAGAGAGTTGAAACTGCCAAAACAGACAATCCCAGACGATGTTAAGGTGCTAAGAGAAGAGTCAAAAGAACGCCTAAGGACACAGAAGAACGGTTACCATTAGCGTTTGAAATCTGCTTGACAACATTTGAAGATCCAAAAGGAGGGCATATAATATAGCAAACAAGATTGATGAAGACCCTATCATAAAGTTGCAGGCTATCCAAATTTCGAACGACTCTACAATGAAGATAGTGGATCTTTTGACTCACACTGGTTCAAGTGCTCTATGCTGAGGATTGAGAGCATCCTGAGGTTAATCAGATAATTCATCATGTCATATCATTAATGAAGCGATATTATCTGTCAATGCAGTATTTGTAGATAGTGCTAAAGTCCCATTTATTGCATCTTTGAAAAGGATGTTAGGTGGAAGACCAGATTACGAGCAGCATATCAAAGAACTGTGCGCCAATTACCCCCCTATACGAACATTAATAGATTCGTGAAAGTTATGCCTGTAAACTTGCTACTCAACATATAGCGCTATTATCAAATGTCAAGACATTCTTGGATGATGACCTCAACTTATTGCAGATCCATCCATCCTTTACTTGATAGACTCACTCAAATCTGTAACTACCACCAGGTATTCATTGGACAAAGAGCAGAACATAATAGATGATGATATCTCATCAAGTGATAAATCCAATGAAATCTGTGATATGACTTTGATGAAGTATCATTTATTGGGTAGGAGCGGGCTTAGAGTGTCTGAGCTCTGTCTTGGAGCTATGACATTTGGAGAAGAATGGGGATGGGGTGCATCCAAAGAAGAATCTCATAAAATCTTCAACGCATATGTAGATGCTGGTGGCAATTTTATTGATACTGCTAATAACTATACTGGAGGTACGAGCGAAAAATATGTTGGCGAATTTATAAGCGGTGATAGGGACAGGTTTGTTCTAGCAACCAAATATACATCAAATACAAGAAGAGGGGATCCCAACGCAGGCGGCAACCATCGCAAGAACATAGCGCAGTCTTTGGAAGCAAGTTTGAAGAGATTAAACACAGACTACATAGATCTGTATTGGGTTCATGCCTGGGATCCTCTGACGCCAATTGAAGAAACAGTTCGAGCGTTAGACGATATGGTAAGGGCTGGCAAGATTTTATACATCGGTATCTCTGATGCTCCATCTTGGATAGTTTCACAAGCTAATACTCTTGCAAATCTAAGAGGATGGACAGAATTTGCAGGCATACAGATTGAATATAGTCTAATTGAAAGAACTCCAGAACGAGAATTACTGCCTATGGCTGGCGCATTGGATATAGGAGTTACTGCATGGTCTCCTTTAGGAGGTGGTGTACTTACAGGTAAATATAACAAGAATGGTAAAGAAGAACAACAACAGCGACAGCAACAAGATACTGCCATTACTTCTTCATCATCAAGTATGGTCGTAACACAAGAAGGTAATAGCAGATTGGAAGTTCAAAATAATTTAGCAAACAGATTTCTTAAAGATAGAAATATCTCAATTGCTCAAGAGGTTAGCAAGATCGCTAAAAAGATAGGACATAGTGCAGCGCAAGTTGCTTTGAATTGGATTAGACAACAAAATATAATGGCGCCAGCTTGAAAAAACGAAATAATACCAATTATTGGGGCGAGAAAAGAGTACCAAATAAGGGATAACATAGCTTGTCTAGAATTTGAATTGACAAATGAACAAATGAAGATCTTAAACGAAGTTAGCCAGATAGAATTAGGCTTTCCTCTTGACTTTCTAAATTCTGAAATGGTAAGGGATATCATTTATGGCGGCACATATTCATTAATAAATAACAACACTAATGCAGTAAAATAATAACCATTTCCAATTATTGCATAATCCATTATACCTGCGTTTGAAGAAATATTCGATTGGGCTAGGTAGTTGTATGCTAACATTGTAGATAATCCCAAAAGTCAGGAGTTTGGACAGCTTAGGAGACTGGAACAGGTTTATACTCCTTAATAATGATGTCATATCACCTCAAGACTTTTGGTTGTCTTTTTGTTGGCTGACTGATCGATTGGTTGCCTTTTATTTGACTAACTTATCTTCGATCTTCCAAAAGTCTCATTATAGTCAATTTTGTTTTTAATATGGATTTACTAAAAATTCAATAACGTCGTCTTACAACAATAAAATCGTGGATCTTAACAAGCTTTGTGAGCGAGTGTTTGCCCTAAACGATGACATTAGATATGCTGGCGTGATTGACAGTACCGGCACACTGATAGCAGGCGGCATGCGCAAGGGAATTGACTCAATAGTGAGTGAAACTGATGAAGAATTGTTCCTCGCACAAACTGCATTGCGCAAATCAATGAGAGAGCGCTTCGACGCCTCCATGGGAAGGGCAAGGTTCGCCTATATAGAGCGTGAAAAGGTGTCTTTACTTACGTTCTACATGGCAGATAAGATGCTACTCCTGACACTCGAGCCAAACGTTGACTCACACACTGCAATAGACATCGCGGATGATACACTTGAGCTTCTAAACGGCAAGCTTCTATAACTTGAGTAGAATCTTGCCAGCATGTAGGTCTGCCTCCATCTTTTTTTGGGCATCTTTCGCATCCTGTAGTCGGAAAACAGAATCTATAACAGGCTGGATGCTTTTTCTCATCACAAAATCTATAAGCTCCTCTAACTGTCTCTTTGTGCCTAAAAGATATCCAATCATGACTATTTGCTTGGTGTAAAATGCTCTGATAGATACTGTTGCTTCGTTGCCTGATGTCATGCCGCAGACCGCCATCCTGCCTCCCTGCCTGAGAATGGCAATACTTGTGCTCCAAGTTGCCGCACCTACATGATCAATTACTATGTCCACGCCACCCGGAACAATCTTCCTTACTTTGTCCTCAATGTCTTGCTCCGTTCTATCAATGATATAGTCTGCATCAAGCTTTTTCGCAAAGTCATACTTAGAATTGTCAGACACTGTAGTTATCACTGTTGCCCCAAGCGCTTTTGCAAGTTGAATAGTTGCCATTCCAACACCACTGGATGCACCATAAACTAGAATTGTTTTTCCTTTACTGATACTATTTGATTGTAAAATGTTCCAGGCTGTTAGGTACGATACTGCAAGAGTTGCTGCCACCTCGTCCTTTAGTCCAGGCGGCAGCCTGATAACATTTTTTTGTGGCACTGCAATGCGCTCTGCATATCCTCCATTATAGTCGCTCATACCTCCAACGATTGCAAACTGACTGCAAAGGTTCTCTTGTGTGTTGGGTCTTCCTCTCGTACAGTACCGGCATTTGCCGCATGAAATGCCGGGGTAAATCATTACTCTCTTATTGCCTTTGGTAGTTGTTCCAACTATATCGCAGCCACATATATGAGGCATCCTGATCTTTTTGCCTGCTATCCCTTGCCGGGTCCATATGTCGAGGTGGTTTAGGCCACAGTATCGGATATTAACTCCAATTTCGTTCTTTCCTACAACAGGATCCGGAAAATCTTCGAAGTATTGTAAGACATCCACAGACCCATGCTCAAAAAACGCGACAGTTTTCATTTTTATTTTGCTTTCAGATTGTGCATTTCCTTTAGGTCTTGCTCAAACTGTGCAAGCTCAGATGGCAGTGAGATATCTATTGGGTCCTTGAGTGAGAGCGGTTTGCCTGTCTCCTTAGAGATCGTCTCTTTCTTTTTGTTCCATACCATGGAGTTAAAGTCGGTTATCTGCTTCGTGTATTTTGCCATTTCCACGTCTTCTTCTTTTCCTTCTTGCCTGAACATTGGTTGCAGATGGATGCTAGTTTCATTGGAGTACATCTTTGTCCAAAGCTCCTCTGCTATAAATGGTGTTATCGGTGCAATGAGTAGCAAGATTGTAGAAAAACACCGGTGTAATGTATAGAGCGCTGATCTCTTGGCTATATCGTTATTATTATTGTTATTTGTGGCATATGCGCGCCCCTTGACCATTTCGATATAGTGGGCTGCAAATATATGCCACGTAAAATCCCTGATCGCGTTTGCAGGTATGAAAAAGTTGTACTCACTGTAGCCTCGTCTGCAATCTTCGACAAGTTGGGCAACCTCTGCCAAGATCCACCTGTCTGATGCTTCTAGCCGTTCGGAGGGTCTTTCCTCTATGACCTCAAATGAAGAAAGGAATCGGCCTATATTCCATAACTTTGAGAGGAATTTTTGTGCGCCTGCGATTCTTTGTTCTGAGCAGCGAAAGTCATAGCCAAGGTTAGCCTCGCTTGCAGACCAGAAACGAAATGTATCAGCTCCATACTTTTGTATTATGGGAAAAGGGTCAATGACATTCCCTTTGCTCTTGCTCATCTTTTCGCCCTTTTCGTCAACTCCATAACCCATTATCCATGCCTCATGCCAAGGCATCTTGTCTGTCAACTGCACACACCGCAACATTGTATAGTGAAGCCACGTGCGGATGATATCCTTTGCTTGTGGGCGGATCGTAGTTGGATACGTATAATCAAACATCTTCTTATTCTTACCAAATTTAGTCACATAAAGTGGACTGATGCTTGAATCCATCCATGTATCAAATGTTCGATCTTCGCCTGTGAACCCATCAGAACTACTGCTGCTACTGCTGGTACCGCTACCACACTGTCGACACCTTTCAAAAGGCGGCTTGTCCTTCCAGGGTCGGTAGTATTTGCCATCAGATGGAGGGAGATTTGGAGCCTTGCAGGCATTGCAATACCAAATCGGGATTTCCGTGCCATAGAATCGACGTCTGGATACAGGCCAATCAATGGTTATTGAGTCAAGCCACTTGATCAATATCTGGCGATGCATATCGGGGTAGAACTTTAGCTTGTAGGCAAGGTCTTTTAATTGTGGAATAAATTCAATCTGCTTTATGTAATAGTCATGCAGTGGAATAATCTCTATTGGAGTCTTACTTCGCTCACAAAGAGGAGTCCTATGAGTAATGCTTTCTTCCTTTTCAATCAGGCCAGCTTTCTTCAAATCATCCAGCATCTTGGCCCTTGCCTGATTTACGCGAAGGCCGGCATAGCGCTGCCCTGCAGCTTCTGTTATAAACCCATTCTCATTGAGTGCAACTATTTCCTTAAGACCTAATTCACGAAAGAGCTGGACGTCATTCTGATCACCGTAACTGCAGACCATCACTGCGCCAGAGCCAAACTCTGGCTTGGCCGAGTGGTGTGGTATTATTGAAACTTCTCTATTAAATAATGGCAGAACGGCATGTAAGCCGTGTAGGTGCTCATAGCGTTTATCCTCTGGGTTGACAATAATTGCCTGGCATGCGAAGAGCAGTTCTGGCCTTGTTGAGGCAATAATCAGTAAAGTATCAGTGTCTGTCTTCTTTTCTTCACTTTCTTTTACATTAAACTTCATGTAGACAAGCTTTGTAGGTAAGTCGTCATAGATTATCTCTGCATCAGCTATTGTAGTCCCGCAGTCTGAGCAATAATTATTGGGTCTGTTGGCAAGGTATACAAGCCCTCGCTCCCACAGGTCAATGAAGGTTGCCTGCGTCAGCGCTCGATATTCCTCAGAGTCCGTCCGGTAGTATTCTTTGAAATTGCCCGACAATCCCATGCTTTTCATTATCTGGATCATCTCTGCTTCCAAGTCGTCAAGTGCGACTTTGCAAAGATCAAGGAACTTTTGTCTATCCATTTGACGCATGCGCACTTTGTACTTTTTTTCAGTATAGATCTCGACAGGTAGGCCATTTCTGTCTATGCCAATTGGAAAGAGCACGTTTTTGCCACTCATCCTAGCAGTTCTGGCTATCATGTCTATTTGCGCATAGTGTGCAGCAGCGCCAATATGCCAAGGGCGTCCGGAAGGATATGGAGGGGGAGTATCGATTACAAAAGGTGGCCTTATTTTATCATCAACTGCAAAATGGTAAATATCGTTGTCTTCCTTCTCTTCATCTTCCCATTTCCTAAGTACTGCCTTTTCTATTTCGGGGTTCCAGGATTTCGACTCGATTTTTGGCTCCATTGCGTATGTTGCTCTGCTTTTGTCCTCTGTATGGCCGTATTATTAATTATTATTATCAATATTATGATGACCGTCTTTTGTATCTTTTTTTACACTTTTTGCAAAAGCCTTGCTTTCAGAAGATATTAATAGTAACTCCTATCCATCTCAATTGTATAATAATGAAATTCGCTGACTGGTTCCCGTATTATCAGGGAATCCGTGCAGAATTTGGATACAGCACCGAAAAGGATCAGGAAGCTGCAAAAATTCTGTCTGATATGATAAAGAAGAAGGCGCTTGACCCGAAGGTTCTCCAGCGCAAGATCAGAGGTAAGAATGTCATTGTGGTGGGAGCAGGTTCAAGCCTAGAGGATGAGAAAGTGCTAAAATACATCAAGAAAAATAAGAAATTTATCAAAATAGCTGCAGATAATGCTGTGCAGTTTTTAATTGAAAATAAGATCAAGCCTGATATTGTGGTTACCGACCTTGATGGCAAATCTACATTTCTTCAAAAAGCAGAAAAAGGCGGCGCTATAATGGTAGTGCATGCACACGGTGACAACACCCATATGGTCAAAAAACTAGTTCCAAAATTCCGAAAGCTCATTGGGTCAACACAGGTTGCGCCTGTTGAGAATGTACACAACTTTGGAGGATTTACAGATGGAGACCGGAGTGTATTTCTGGCAGAAGAGTTTGGCGCCAAGAAGATAGTGCTTGTGGGCATGGACTTTGGCAACAGCATAGGCAAGTATTCAAAGGAAAAGGTCAAGGATCCAGAGCTGAAGAGGCAAAAGATGCAGGCTGGTAGACGTCTACTTGAAATGCTTGCAAAACAGTCTCGCTCTCAGCTTGTTGACACTACCCAGAAACCACTCAAGGGATTTACACCCCTCAACCTCTAATGCTATAATTAAAAATCGATCGTTATGAATTTTGGACGCAGGCAGACGAAGGGTATAGTCGGTATGGCTTTTGCTGTGCTTGGCGGAATCGCATGGTTCTATCACGTATACATTGTAGCGTTCATCCTGTGGGGTGCAGCGACGTTCTTAGTATTTAGTCTGAATAAACGCAGGAAGTCTCAGCGATAATACTATTATATCTTTTATGCAGTAAGATGGCTTGCTAATGTCATCACCCTCTTATTCCGAGGACGACATCCGACGGGCCGCAGATATACGCGAATGGCTGATCAAACAAATATCTGACAGGCAGGAAGAAGTTGAGCGATTACGCACAACACTTTCTATTATAGACAATCTGCTCAAGCAGGGCAGCTTTAAAGCTGCAGCAAACCTAGGCTTTGCTGAGTCCGCTACTGCAGCCGAGACCCCAACGACAGCAGGAATGGCGGCAACATCAACACAAATCCAGCAGCAACAACAACCTCACCAATCAGCTTCACCGCGGCAGCTGCCACCTACATCTAGGCAGCAACGCGCTGCAACACCCACATTAAAAGCAACAACTGGTGATGACGACGACGACACTAATAGTATCCGTCGAGATAACATCAGGCCGCTCAAGCGTGCAAGAGACGACTTTTTACTAGCAAACGCGGAAGTATCTCCCGGGGCAGTTGTCATCATGCCAGCTCCCGGTGTCAATATCAACATCAACACGCCTCCATTCAAGTCCTTCTTTTTGAACAGGATCTTAGAGGGTATGAAGAGTAAGGATGCTGAGAAGATGAACCAGGGAGCGCTCAGCGAATCTGATGCGCTCAATTACAAGGTTGAAGAAGACAACGGTGGTATGATCAAGCGTATTGTGATTAACAACTACCGCGAGAAGGAGCGCCTACAGGAGATATTCAACACTTCTGCATGGGTATTTACGCGCATGCTAGAAAAGACCGGCAGCTGAGGAGGACAGATGGAGTAGCAAGAGAGGGGCACCCAAAGAGAGATAAAGAAATGGATAAAATAGTGGTTCTAGACTTTGGTTCTCAATACAGCCATCTAATTTGCCGGCGTGTTCGCGAAGCAAATGTGTACTGTGAGTTATTGCCCTACAATACTCCTGCCAAAGTTCTTAAAGAGATCGACCCGAAGGGGATAATATTTTCTGGTGGTCCAGCAAGCGTCTATGCCGAAAATGCTCCAAAGCCTGATAGAGAAATTTTCAATATGGGCAAGCCCTTACTCGGAATATGTTATGGCCACCAGGTGCTGGTCGATAATTTTGGGGGTAAAGTTAAGCGTACCACCAATAGAGAGTACGGCAGAGCTGTTCTTATGGTTGAGGGGGGAGAAAAAGGTACACCCGACCTGTTTAAGAATTTGGGCCCGGGGATCATCAATTGCTGGATGAGCCACGCTGATGCTGCAGAAAAGTTGCCTGAGGGCTTTAAGGTGCTGGCTCGTACCGAAAATTCCTTCTCAGCTGCTATTGGCAACCTGGAGAAAAAATTCTATGGGATTCAGTTCCATCCAGAAGTTGTCCACACTGAAAAGGGCAGCCAAATCCTGAAGAACTTTGCACAGACGATAAGTGGGGCTAAGCCTGAGTGGGACATTGAAAGCTTTATCGAGTCGACGATTAATGACATTCGTAAGCAGGTTGGTGAAGAGAAGGTGCTTGCTGCAGTAAGCGGAGGCATTGACTCGACTACTGTTGCCGCACTAATGCATAAAGCTATTGGTGACCAGTTACACTGTGTTTTCATAAACCACGGCTTGCTACGCCAAGACGAGGAAAAGGATGTAGTCAGGCTCTTCAAAGATCACTTGGGAATCAATGTCATCTATGTCAATGCCGAGAGGCAGTTCCTTGACAAATTAAAAGGTGTCAGTGATCCTGAAGAAAAGCGCAAGATAATTGGCGAAGAGTTTGCCAATGTTTTTACTGACATTGTAAGAAAGAAGAAGGAATCTGACTTGTTTCAGTGGCTTGCTCAAGGCACATTATATCCTGATGTAATTGAAAGTGGCGTATCAAAGGGACCTGCAGCCGTGATTAAGACACATCATAACGTAGGCGGCCTGCCTAAGTGGCTCAACCTCAAGGTGATTGAGCCATTGCGCTACTTGTATAAAGATGAAGTAAGGAGGGCTGCAAAGCTGCTTGGAGTGCCTGAAGAACTGCTAAAGAGGCATCCCTTCCCCGGACCGGGTTTGGCTGTCAGGATAATCGGTGAAGTGACTCCTAAAAAGATTCGGATATGCAAACAAGCAAGCAAGATTGTAGAAGATGAATTAAAAGCGAATACTGCTATTACTGCTGATGGTGCTGAGGGCTGGTATGACAAAGTATGGCAGGCATACGCTGCAGTTGGCGACGATCGAGCTGTTGGTGTCCTAGGAGATGAGCGTGTTTACGGTCACATTGTAATCATAAGGATTGTAGAGTCTATGGATGCAATGACTGCTGACTGGTCACGCTTACCCTATGAATTGATTGAGAAGATTAGCAACAGGATAACAAATGAAGTTGAAGGAGTGACATGGGTTACATATGCTGTGTCAAGTAAGCCGCCAGCAACAATAGAGCCTCAATAAATGGAGCCTAACTTCCTGTGTCATTACTGTTTTCTGGCATAATGTTTTGCTACAATGGATGATTGTTTTTTGGCTTCTAAATTCCAGATAATTTGTTAATGTATAACAGCTCATAAACAGAATAGATAGTGGATAATTCTGATCTGAACAGAAAGCGGTTCCTTTCCTCTGCCAGGTGTATAAAACGACAAACAGTAACTGTTGTTTAAATATACAGGATATAGGGCAGAAATCAGGATTCGGTGGTTCTGATAGTCCGAGACACTTAAGATAGTAAAGTGGTTACAACGTAAATCTCATAAAGATAAGCCATTGGTGAAATAATGGGATAATCGGCATAACATATTCTGGTGTTAAAGAACTTGAAGAGGATAGATCCAAGCCAACAAATCCTATCGAGCATTTTCTGGCCCCTTCTATCAATGTAATGTATAACAATGGAATAATTACTAATAGTAATATTTAACTGAGTAGTAGACGTTCAAACCAAAAATCTCAATAACAATTCAACAAAGACAGGTGTTGAAAGAGATATACTTGCTGCTATACTGGACTCGTTACAATCGCTCAATAATCTAGCCACTGAGTAAGTATAAGAACTGGCGAATGAAGCTGATATATCCGACATTGAAGCAAGGCAACGAGCACGGAGGCCCAGGGAATAAAAAGAAAGTCTTACTTCAATCAGGAACATTCTATAAGGCGCTACCTTGTATACTGTGATAGTGCGAACATAAGTTTCCTGTGGGGATTAGACACTTGAATTCGACTTTTCAATTGTCATTTCGCCTCCGTCCCAGTCTTGCTCACAAGCTCCAGTTGATATGTAAAGCACAGACCGCTCAAAGCTTGATTGAGTATGATCCTTCCAGGATAAGAATACCTTCTATAACCCAAACTTGCTAGTGATGGGTGATGGCTTGTCCTGGCATGATTTTTCTTCTGGCTAGCGCCAATGAAAGAGCAATAGATGCTAGAGATATCAAAGCGGCTGTAAGGAATATAAGATTGTATGCTTCTTGGTTAGGGAACTGCCCCTCTACTCCTTGCACGGTTCCTTGATGCATCTGCTGGAACATTGCAGCAATCGAAGGGCCTATCGCCATACCTACAAGATTGAGAAGTAGCGTCATCCCAAGAGCAATCCCAGTCGCTTGTATCGGCGCTGATAAGAGCACAACATTAAAGCCTCCTGTAATTGTAAGCGATAGTCCTGCTGAAATTATTGTCAGTGAGATAGACACCATATGTTCTGTTGAGTGAAACAGGAGCAGGCTGAAGAATCCTATTGCGCTGATTATGGTGCCCAGTAGTATAAGCCTGGTATTCCCAACCCTATTCAA
This sequence comes from Thermoproteota archaeon, assembly GCA_030861405.1. Lineage (GTDB taxonomy): Archaea > Thermoproteota > Nitrososphaeria > Nitrososphaerales > Nitrososphaeraceae > Nitrososphaera. The sequence continues at coordinate 11,849 of JALZFS010000012.1, forward strand.
GATAAAACCTGACATAACAGTACCAATCAATAAAACAATCATGAATGGGAGTTGCACACTCGCAGTAACCACCGCGTCCCCTCCAAACCCTAGCGGTTGAGGGCTTCTTACCATGATGGGTATTGTCTGGTAGACCATGAACATGCAAAGAAAAACCATCATCAGAATAATGGTTGCAGGAAGAATCATCCTGTGAGTCATCAATTTGAGATCAAGCAAAGGTGAACTGACCTTCTTTTCTGTGGCGATAAACACTCCAAGTGATACTGCTGCTACTGAGAAAAGTCCTGCAACCTCAAATCCTGCGTTAGCGCTATTGCTCTCCAAGAATGAAATACCCGACAGAAATGAGATTATCGTAACAGCCAATGCCAGAGTGCCCCTCAAATCTACTGTCTGTGCCTTGATACGATCCTTCTTCTCGTTTTCTTCCTTCACTTTCATCTCCCAGTTTGTTGGATCTCTGATCTGAACTACCTTTCTAATGATTAGACCAAGTATTACTGCTATAGGAAATATTGAAAAGAATGTGGCCTGCCACCCAAAGTTCTGAATTATAGTTGCACCCACAATCAGCCCTACTACCGCCCCTCCAGAAAAGGTCGAACTGAAAATAGTCTGACCTATTGCGAGCTTTTTCTCTGGGAGTATTTCTCTAATGATTCCAAAGGCTATTGGGAACATTGACATCCCAACACCTTGCGCCGCTCTTGCTGCTAGCATGAATCCGATATTATTGGCAAATCCTCCTGCTAGGATGCCTGTAGAGTATGCTGCCATGACTATGAGCAGTATCTTCTTCTTGCCATAGATGTCTGACAATCTGCCTGCAATCGGTGTCATCACTGCTCCTGCAATAAGGTAAGACGAAAGTATCCATGACGATGTGCTGTATAAAATGTTAAAATCATGTATAAAATCTGGAATAGCAGGCAGCACCATAGTCTCACCATACATTGTTATCAATCCAAGACAGCTCAGGATGACCAGTGTAGTCCATGCTGAACGATTAATGTTGCTTTGTTTTTCTATACCTGTCATTGCGTTTTATGCCACTCATCTATTTTTTGGAACTAGCTTCTAAATTCCTGAAGTCTAGAGTTTGCCAATATGTGCGCGCTCCTGTCACCAAATCGGAGGTTCCCCTATGTAGGTGTTTGTTTGCATCTTCGAGGATATGCCCTTCTAGGGTGAGTTGAAATTATGAAGTTTGCAATGGCTCTATTAGCTCCTTTCTGATCTATGTGTATTTGGCGTCTTGTCATATCGTCTGTCTCGTCAGACCTGTAGCTCTACATTCCTACGCTCTTTCTAGTCTTTCCTCTTTATTCTTATTGATATTGATGTTTCAAAACAGTGATTGCTAGTGGATAGTTTTAAACAACAAATATTTAGAATAGTCCTATATTCCTCTATTTCTTAAATAATGAGGACTTGTCATTGACCCATTAAGGAATCTGTGAATTGGCCTATATGGCCTTGTCCGTTTTGAAGTGACAAATAAGGTAGATAGATTTACTGTAAATCCTTCTCCCTAAGATCTTCTGAGCTAGCCCGGTAACAACAAGCCAATCATGTGAAAGAACATATCACAGGTCATAGCAGATTCATAAAGTTGGGAGGGCCAGTTGAGAGGGTCTTCGCCGGTCTATGAAAGGCTTGCAAAACTTGCTAAAGAAATGGTTTGCCTAATGCACGGTTCATGCATTGATGGCCAGATGTTCCAAATATAGAGAGATGCAATCTTCAAAGTAAGTTTGCATATCGTGGCAAAAACTATTGCGAGAAGATCTGAAAATAATTGACTAGCTGATCTGGCCTTTACAGCACTCATGCTTGTTTTCACATCTACAATACACTTGCTCTTTCAAACATAATGGGCATATTCGAATACCACATCCTACACACGTGCAATCAGACACATTGCATGCCCAATGCCTGCAG
>JALZFS010000014.1 GCA_030861405.1 Thermoproteota archaeon
CCTATCGTTCGAAAGTACCCTAGTCTTCGGTAAAATCCGAGGTCCATTATGGCTATCATTATGCATATGAGAGAGTAAGGGAATGGCAAAAGTCGAGAATGATAAAGGCTGTCCCAAAGTAGATCCTAATCCACCCAAGCCTTTCAATTGTGAATCGTCTTCTGCTATTGTCCACTCTCCACGACCAAATACTATTTTGTAGGCCTATTTAATAATAACAACAACTAGTCTTCATGACCTGTTCTTTTTCATCTATTGGTCTTATGTAGATCAAAGTCTTTAGCTTCCTGAGTTTATGTCCAGTCGCAGTACCTATACAGCGCAAGCTACCTTCAAGAGTGAAATATTGATGATAATGCCTTGCTAGGCAACGAGTCTATCACAGAAGGCCAAGCTTATCGCGTAGTGCATCTCTTCCCATGCAAAGTAACTAACTAACTTGTAGAAGATCTTGCAGAGAAATGGTTGCATTTACCATGCTATTCTTATTTATTAGAATGTGCATATTGCGTATACCATGTGTGACTATATGCACGAAGAGATAAAAGAGAAGGAGACAGTCAGCGCAAAAGCCAAGGCAAAAGATATCGAGGGATTTGAAAAGAAAGAAGAGCGACCGTTGACTGCAATCAGGTAAAAGTAACGGCAAACACACAATAGGAATAATCTTTATTTTTTTCTTTCTTCTCATTTTCAAAATCTGCTACCGGCAGAATCGAACAACTGACCAGTTAATGCAGCCTTCTGAGCTTGATATTGTATGCAAGGCTGAACCTATGGGCTTCATCCCTAGCATACTGCAGTACCTTAAGACCTACATTGCTTCTGGGTAGAATGAGAGGCTCTCTCTGACCCTCCATATAGATCTCCTCGTTTTCTTTTGCAAGGCTGATGCATGGTACGTCTGTCATCCCGAGGGTTCGAAGCGATGCGATAGCAGCTCCAAGCTGACCCCGTCCACCATCTATCACTATCAGATCAGGAAGTTTTTCGCTGGCAGATGATGAGTATCGGCGGTGCACAAGTTCACTCATCATAGCAAAATCGTTCTGGCCTGTTATACTTTTAATCTTAAACCTTCTATAATACTCCTTGCTGGGCTTTCCGTTGACAAAGCGAACGCAAGATCCAACTGCAATTGAGATGCCCAGGTTTGAAACGTCAAAGCAGTCAATTATCTCTGGCATGGAATCGAGCTTTAATGAATTTTTCAACTCAACGACTGCAGGATCATAGCCTCTTTCAATATACATCCAAAGGTTGCGTGTTATAAGATCCATAAGCTGGCGCTTTTCCCCTGTAAGTGATCCTTCAACATTTATGATGCTCACGGCATGCCCCGCTATCTTTTGAAGCGAGATCTCTAGTGCTTGCTTGTCGTCAAGATCCTCGTTGACATAAACAAATCGTGGAACTATTGGCACAGAAGAATAGTATTGGAGAAGAAATGACGAAAGCGAATTGTCACCTACTAAGTCAAATTCAAACTTCTTCCGATCAGTTATAACACCTCGAGTCCGGCGAAGTACCATTACGTGTGCAACGCCTTTCTTGTTGTCTTTTAAAATACTTATATACTCTTCTTCGTAGTGATTTTGGTTGACTGCTTTTTCCATCTTTTGCCTAATGCGTAGATTGTTCAGTCGATACAAGGTATCGCGGATGTCTTTTGCCATTTCATAATCGCCAAGGTCCGATGCGTGCTTCATTTCTGCCTCCATTTCGCTAGCAAATTTGTCAATGCTGCTCCTGCCTTCTAGAATGTTATGAAGTTGTGCCACATTCTTCATGTATTGTTCCTGCATCACGTTGGCTATACATGGCGCCTCGCAATTCTTGATAAAGTACTGCAGACAGGGACTCTTCGGCAGCTTGTTGCATACTCTTATCTTGAATAATTTTCGAAGTAGCCCAACTGTCAAATACTTTGAACTACCGCGAACAAATGGTCCATAAATCTTGCCTTTTGGTCCTGTAAATTCCCCCGCCCTGTTGCGTCGGGCGACAAGGAGCCGCGGAAATGACTCATCTGTTATTTTAAGATAGGTATAGCGTTGCTGATCCTTGAGCTCAATATTGAAAACAGGTCTGTAACGCTTGATGAGGTTTGATTCGAGAAGGAATGCCTCTATTTCGTTATCTGTAATAACAAAATCAATGTCCGCTATTCTATCAACCAGCCTTGCTGTCTTCCATTCTAACCTTGGGTCGTGTCTGCTAAAATATGATGTTATACGTTTTCGCAAATTTTTGGCTTTCCCGATGTATATTATACCACCAGAGCTGTCTTTCATTATGTAGACTCCTGGCTCTTCTGGGATGCGTTTTTGTCTTAGACTCGTAGGCGTGAGAGTCATTGCTTAGCCCTTTTCTTCTGCACTATCATGCTATCAATGGACAGCTTTGGCTTCAGATACTTGCTAGTGTGACTGATGTTGTTCTCGCTTGCCTCCTCTGGAGTACCCGTTACGACTATTCGGCCGCCTCCTTCTCCACCCTCTGGTCCGAGGTCAATTATCCAGTCCGATGATGCAATAACGTCTAGGTTGTGTTCTATAATTATGACTGTATTGCCAAGATCAACCAATCTGTTTAACACGTTCAGAAGCTTACTTACATCCGCAAAGTGGAGACCTGTGGTTGGCTCGTCCAAAATGTAGAGCGTCCTACCAGTGTCGCGCTTTGACAGTTCTGCTGCTAGCTTGATCCTCTGAGCTTCACCACCTGACAGTGTAGTTGCAGGTTGCCCGAGCCTCAGGTACCCAAGACCCACGTCGCTTAAAGTCTGCAGCTTTTTGGTAACAGTCTGCACTGCGGAGAAGAACTTTAGGGCTTCTTCAACAGTCATGTCTAGTACATCGGAAATGGTCTTTCCTTTGTATCTGACTGAAAGCGTCTCAGAATTGTACCGACTCCCCTTGCATTCGTCACATGTTACGTAAACATCAGGCAAAAATTGCATTTCTATTTTTTTAACCCCGCCTCCCTCACATGCTTCGCACCTTCCCTCAGAGACATTAAATGAAAATCTGCCCGCTTTATATCCCATCTCTCTTGCACTTGGTGTCTTGGCGAACAAATCCCGAATAGGCGTAAAGGCATTGACGTACGTTGCAGCATTTGACCTTGGCGTCCTGCCAATTGGAGACTGATCGATGCCTATGACTTTGTCTATATATTCTAGGCCCACTATTCTATTGTGCCTACCAGGCCTTTCCTTTGCCCCATAAAAGTGGGCGGCAAGTGCTCTGAATAATATGTCATTTACAAGTGTTGACTTACCGGAGCCTGATACGCCAGTGACAGCTGTCATACAGCTAAGTGGAAAACTCACGTCAATTGACTTTAGGTTATTTTCCGATGCATTGACGACTGTCAGCCACTTTTCGGAGCTTCGCCGCTCACGTCTATGGGTAACTAGTTGATCTCCTCTTAGATAAGCGCCAGTAACAGAAGCGCGATTATTTAGAATCTCTTCTAGTTGACCACTTGCAACAATGCTGCCACCGTGGATGCCCGCCCCAGGTCCTATGTCTAATATCCAATCAGAATTTCGTATTACTTCCTCATCATGTTCTACAACAATTAGAGTGTTGTCAAGGTCACGGAGCTTCTTAAGAGTAGCTATTAGCCGCATGTTGTCGCGCTGATGAAGACCGATTGTCGGCTCGTCTAGTACATAGAGCACTCCTGTCAGGTTTGACCCGATCTGGGTGGCAAGCCTAATCCTTTGGGACTCTCCGCCTGAAAGAGTAGCAGTCATTCTATTAAGGTTAAGATAGTTGAGACCGACATTTCGCAGAAAATCAAGCCTTGATATAATTTCTCTTAATATTGTCCTTGCAATATAACGTTCAGTTTCTGTGAGCTGCAACTTCTCAAAGAATTGATAGCATTCATCTATTGACATTTCACATACATCCATTATAGATCTGCTATGTATCTTGACTGCAAGCGGTTCTTCTCGTAGGCGCCTACCTTTGCATAACTCACACTGGCGCTCCCGCATAAAACGCATCAGGTCTTCCCGTTTTGATTCTGATTCAGTTTCGCGGTAAATGCGTTCAAGATTTGGTATAACGCCTTCAAATGATCCTCGATATTCCCATCGGCTGTCAGAATAGCGAGATTCGTATTTGTAGTGAATGCTCTGGTCGCTGCCATATAATATCACCTTTACCTGCTCTGGCTTCATCTTGGCTATTGGAGTGGCAAGATCAAAACCAAACTTTCTACCAACATCGCGAAGCATTGCTGATCGAAATGTCGCAAAATGCCCAGACCATGGCCTTATTGCTCCATCTATAATGCTCTTTGATTTATCGGGTATTATCAGGTCCGGATCGAATTCTATTTTGATACCCAAACCATTGCATTCCTTGCATGCCCCAAAGGGAGAGTTGAATGAAAACGTTCGGGGTTCCAAGTCCCCCAGAGAAATGCCGCAGCGAGGACATGCGTTTCGCTGTGAATACATCTTGTCTTCGCCATCCACTGAAACGATAACAACCCCGTTGCCTACCTTTAACGCAGCCTGTATTGATTCAAAGAGTCTGCTTTTTTCTTCTGCTGAAGGTTTGAGTCTGTCTACAATCACTTCTATTGTGTGCTTTTTCTGCTTATCTAGTCTTGGATACTGACGTTTTCGGTCCCCGTTGTCAGCATCACCACTACGACCATCAGCATGGCCATCATCTTCGTCGTTGGGGTCAAGCCTCACGATATCGCCATCTAGCCTGACACGTGCAAAGCCATCCTGTTGGAGCTGATCAAACAATTTTTCGTAAGTCCCTTTCTTGGCCTGTACTACTGGACCCATGATCATGATATTTTTGCCTTCCGCAGTCTTCATTATGGTTTCCGTAATAGAGTCAGCTGATTGGCTAGCTATTTTGCTACTGCACTTAGGACAATGTGGTATGCCTATTCTTGCAAACAACAAACGCAGATAGTCGTAAATTTCTGTCACAGTTCCAACAGTCGACCTGGGGTTCTTGCTTGTAGTCTTTTGCTGTATGGAGATTGCCGGCGACAAACCATCAATTGAATCTACATCCGGCTTGTCCATCAATTCTAAAAATTGTCGTGCATAAGCCGACAGAGATTCCACATACCGTCTCTGACCTTCTGCATAGATAGTGTCAAATGCGAGTGTCGATTTGCCAGAACCAGACAGCCCAGTTATAACTACAAGCTTATTCTTGGGTATCTCGACACTGATGTTCTTAAGATTATGCTGCCTTGCTCCCTTGATTATTATCTTGTCGTGCATCATGCCTACCCTGATAACTCCGATTCGCCAATAGCCTTTCTTATCTTAGATAACTTTTCACGAAACATTATTGCCTTTTCAAATTCTAGTTCCTCAGCAAACCTCTTCATAGTCGCCTCCGTCTCTATCGCAAGCTTGAATAGATCCTGTCTTGCCATCGATTTTGTCTCTACCTCAATGTCGCCAATTTGCTTGATACTTTCAGATATTGGTTTTACTATTGTCCTTGGAGTTATCTTGTGTAAATTATTGTATTCGAGCTGTTTTTTGCGTCTGCGTTCAGTTTCTTCGATGGCTTGTCTCATTGACTGGGTAATGCAATCTGAATACATTATCACTGTGCCGTCAACGTTTCTTGCTGCGCGGCCGAATGTCTGAATGAGGCTGGTTGTATTGCGCAGGAATCCTTCCTTATCTGCATCGAGAATCGCAACAAGTGAGACTTCCGGTATGTCAAGACCCTCTCTTAGAAGGTTGATGCCTACTAACACATCAAATTCCCCAATGCGAAGCTGTCGAATGAGTTCTGTACGTTCAAGTCCCTCAATCTCAGAATGAAGATAGCGCACCCGCACTTTATTTTTGGCAAGAAACTCCGCCAAATCTTCTGCCATTCTCTTTGTCATTGTCGTGACAAGCGTGCGCTGATGCTTCTTGGCTCTATTTTTTATTTCTCTTATCAGATCATCCATCTGATTCCGTGTTGGTCGAATCTCGATCTTTGGGTCAACAAGACCAGTAGGACGGACGAGTTGCTCAACTATTTGCTTGCTAGTCTTTAATTCATAAGCTCCTGGAGTAGCTGACACAAAGATAACATTGTTTAGATATTTCTCAAATTCTTCAAATTTTAGCGGCCGGTTGTCGTAGGCACTTGGGAGTCGGAAACCATAATCAACCAACATCTTTTTACGTGTATAGTCGCCGTTGTACATACCATGCAACTGCGGTAATGTAACATGTGACTCATCAATTACCAACAAAAAATCGTCGCCAAAAAAGTCCAAGAGACAATAAGGCGGTTGGCCGGGCGCCCTGCCGTCTAAGTGGCGCGAGTAATTCTCTATTCCTGAGCAGTAGCCAAACTCCTCGATCATCTCTAGGTCATATTTTGTGCGTTGAATAAGCCTCTGCTTCTCAAGCTCTGATGGCAGGTTCGGAAGCCAGTTTTGCAACTCCCGCTTGATAGATCCTATGGCTTTACTGCGTGAATCATCATCGGTTATGTAATGTTTCGCAGGAAATATTTTTACTGCATTTACCTCACGCAATTTTTTCATTGTGAGATGGTCATGTATGCTTATACGCTCAATCTCATCACCAAACATAGAGATCCTAACAATGTCGTCGGAATATCCTGGAATAATGTCTATCGTATCACCCTTGGCCCGAAGGTTTCCCGGCACCAGTGATAGATCGTTTCGTTCATAACGCGCTTCAATAAAATTATGAATAAGCAATTTCCTGTCAATTGCCATTCCCCTTGTTATTGTAATTGCACTTTTTTCCCATTCTTTTGGAGAGCCAAGGGAGTAAATGCATGATACCGTGGACACGATTATTGTGGGCTCTCCTGACATCAACATAGCAGTAGCTTCAAGTCTCATTTTCTCTATCTTTTCGTTCACCTCTGTGTCCTTTTCAATATAGGTGTCTGTTTGTGGAATGTAACTTTCAGGCTGATAATAGTCATAGAAGCTGACAAAATATCCGACGTTGTTTTTTGGAAAGAACTCTTTGAATTCCGCATAGAGTTGGGCTGCGAGGGTCTTGTTATGAGAAATTACAAGCGTGTTCTTGTTTGTCTTTGCAATGACATTTGCTATTGTAAATGTCTTGCCACTTCCAGTGACGCCCAGCAGGGTCTGACGTCCGCCTTTGAGGACACCCCTGGCAAGCTGCTCAATTGCTTCTGGTTGGTCTCCGCTAGGGGGGAAGGCATCCTCTGCCAAGATAAAGTGTCCAGAGCTGCTAGTGAGCAAGTCGTATTGCAGCCCTATTTTTCCTAACGGGCTTATATGGCTAATGGACCTCTCGTCATTTCTTCCTCGCCTGACTTTCGCCTCTAGTTTATTTGGCAGAAGCAGACCTATCCAGATCTATAAACAGGAAAATCGTCAGTTGCAGTATGTCTGGTAAAGATGCTTTTCCGGTGGGACAACGTCAATGATGATGATAATAATAATGATCGATTCCCTCGCCTATAGAGACGAATTATACCTGTCTATTATTTTTCTACTACTGTATCAAAGAACATAGCAGATGGAAACTTATCATACGAAACTCTTTTGTTTAACTATATGGCAATACATATATGAGTAGGGTCTATGTTGCTCCTGTAAGCAAGCAAGAATTCTTTAATTTTCTGCAAGATGAAGCTAGAGTTAGACTCGATGATTACATCGCAGGAGCTGCTGAGGTTGCAGAAGCAGTGCATTCAGGGCTGATGCGCGAAGATGGCACTTCGCCATTCCTTGAGACTCATACTTGGCCAGTGACAATGGATGTTGTACGGCATTATCGCTCAGTCAATCGTAATATTACTAGCGTTGAAATTGCAACTGCAATTCTGCATGATGTCATGGAAGATGACGAAAGGATCTTAAACCTCTATGAATCAAAATCTTATGGCTTTGAAGCGTATCTATCATACCGATTTGGCAGCAGAATTCATGACATCGCGACTACGCTAAAGATTAAGCCGCTTGAAAATTATCCTGGTTCAAATGAGATGGAGCGTCAACTTGAGCGCTTCTTAGAATATTGTGACATATTGAGGGATGCCGACTATGACGTTAAGGTAATCAAGCTGGCAGATAGGCTGAATAATATGTTATTTATCCAGCAAGTTCCAGGCCATGATAAGGTAAGGCGCTATATGAGAGAAGCAGAGGACTTTTACATTGCATATTCTATGCTGCCGCCCAAGATGTCTCAATTCTATCAACGCATAAGAGCAGCCTACGAGAATCTGAGGGCATTGTCCAGACAAGATCTGGTCACCGCATAATGTCATTACAAACAGTTTAATGATAGTAATTTATGCTGGTGCTATAAAGGATGATAAGCATTGGAAACGAGAAACCTAAATGTCGCGGTTGTAATCAAGCTAGAGCCTGATTTCTCTGAGGGAAATGTCAGCTACAATGCCGATGGTACGCTTAATAGGGCCGAAACAAAAAGCATCCTTGGCCCTCACAGTGCTATAGCGTCAGATGCTGCGTTTTATGCAAAGGTTAGGTATGACGCCCACATTGCAGTTGGTACAATGGGTCCGCCCATTGCAGAGAGCGCACTACAGCAGTCACAGCTGCTCTGTGATGCTGACGAACTTCACTTGTATAGTGATAGGATATTTGCAGGTGCTGATACTCTTGCGACCGCGGAAGTACTCAAGGCTGGGATTCATAAAGTAGAGGGCGGTCAAGTAGATATTGTGTTTTCTGGGCACAGAGCTTCGGACGGGGAGACTGGCCAGACGGGACCTCAGACCGCGTGGAAGCTAGGCTACACCTTCCTGGGTAATGTAATCGATTATGATGTTAACCTGCAGAGCAGAACTGTCAGAGCTAAGCGCTTGATCTCGCTCCAGGGACTTTATGATATCATTGAAGAAGTCGAGGCACCACTTCCAGTATTTATGTCCGTCGACCCTTCGTACAAGCCATTATTTAAGACTGTGTCCCAAAGACTTGCCTTGGAGAGATACCAGAAACAAGCAAGATCACGTTCGCGGAACTATAAGCAATATCTGAAGGTTTTGAATGCACAACAGCTAGGAATTAATCCAAAATTAGCTGGTTTGCCTGGCTCACCTACAATCGTTTACAAAGTAGAGCGCATACCCAAGGCAAAGGCTAGTAGAAGAGCTGAAGTGGTGGATGGTCATAGTCGTGAACAGATTGCAAAGGTGACGGCTAGGATACATGAGGTACTGGGAGGCATGGTCATCAAATGACGTCAAAATATCAGCATCTTTACGTCGTTATAGAGCATGAAGCAGGCAAACCAGTTCCTGTCAGCCTCGAGATGCTAGGTGAAGCAAGGCGGCTCATGAATGAGTTCAACAAGAAATATTCTTCTGATGAAAAAGTAGTTGCAGTTGTACTTGGAGATAACGTGAGAAAACTATGCGAAGAACTTATTTTTTATGGAGCCGATGCAGTCATTTATGCTGAGAGCCCAGAGCTAAATTATAGTAGAAACCTAATCGACACAAAAGTAATAAGCCAGATAGCAAGAAGCAGCGAACTAGTAGCAAAATTCTCTGATGCTTCCGAATTTGTTAAACCACGCTATATGTTCTTTGCTGCCGACAGTATAGGAAGGCATTTGTCATCCACAGTTTTGGCAGAGCTTGAATCAGGCCTCGCCTCTGACATCAATAAACTCGTTATCGAGGATCTGGAAATAAAACATGAACATAAGACAAAGGGACAACCAATCAAGTACGAAAAAACTCTCGAGATGTACAGACCAGATTTTTCAGGCTTCCTTTGGACTACTATTTTATGCCTTGATAATCGTAACCCAGATAATCAGCGCGAGTATCACCCTCAGGCTTGTAGTATTATCCCAGGTGTATTTGCTCCGATAGAGCGTGATTTATCAAGGAGGGGTATTATCGTGGACTATGTCCCCAAATTTGATGACCGCGATCTTAAGGTAAAGATACTTGATAGGAAAATAGTTAAAAGTGCAGTCGACTTTGATAGCCACAAGGCCATTGTAAGTTTCGGTAGGGGAGTCAAGGATTCTCCTGAGCAAAATATCAAACTTTTGGCAGAGCTTGCAAGAGAGATCGAAGCTGAAGTGGGCATTTCACTGCCAATATCTAAAAAGCCGTTTCCTGTAAGCCAAGGCATACAGTCAATGTATATGATACCTGATAGAGTCATAGGAACAAGCGGTCGCAAGGTAGCACCATTGCTCTATATTGCAGTTGGGATAAGCGGCGCCATGCAGCATATAGCAGGGATGAAGGAGTCGGGATTTGTAGTGGCGATCAATCCGAACGAAAACTCTCCGATAAAAGATGAGTGCGACATATTTGTGCGGGGGAGAATGGAAGACATCGTAGTGCCTATGCTTGAGGAACTGAGAAAGCAGAGGCCTACAATTGAGGTGAAAAAATAACAAATGGAACAATATGATGTTGCGATAATTGGTGGAGGATCTGCAGGTCTTGCTGCTCTAAAACAACTGTCAAATTTAGGCAAGCAGGCAATATTGATTGAGGCAGGCAAGGAAATCGGTACCAAGAACATTTCAGGCGGCATACTGTATTCGAAGAGACCAAAGCATGGCAGGGCATATAACGTCGAGGATGTTTATCCGGAATTCTTGCAAGATGCACCTGTACAACGCAAGATAACAAAGTACTTGCTGCATGCAACTTCTCAAAATAAAGTATTTACAATGGATCTTACCTCTGCACATGAATATCAAGCAAACTTTGGCTATTCAGTACTTCTCAATAGCCTCAACCAGTGGTTTGCAAAGCTGGCCGGAGAAAGCGCGGAGAGGCAGGGCGGGGGTATTGTATCGGGGGTGCATGTCCGCTCATTACAATGGCATGAGGACAGAGTCGTAATTGAGAGTGATGAGCTTGAGGCTTTTGAAGCAAAGGCAATAATTGCAGCAGACGGAGTCAACTCAGAGCTAGCAGAAATGACCGGTGCTAGGGCAAAATTCACTCCCGAGCAGCTTTACCAAGGGGTAAAGGTCATAGTCAAGTTACCAGAAGAGATAATTGAGAAGCGATTTGGCATTGGGCCCGACGAAGGTGCTGCTCATTTATTTGCTGGTGACGTCACGCTCAACCACATCGGCGGCGGGTTCCTATATACAAACCGTGAAACGCTTTCTGCAGGCGCTGTCTACCATTATGATTCACTTATGGTTAGGCCATCTGAACCATACGTGCTGGTAAATGCTTTGATAAAGAATCCACTAGTTGCAGAATTTGTCAAGGATGAAGTGGCAGTCAAAGAGGAAATAGACAGAAACCTCCCAAAGGAGGAACAGCTCAGGACGCGGTTTGCTGTAAGCAAACTTATAAAGACTTGGGATGAACTTCGCCAGAGCTATTATTCTCATGCTGGACGGAAGAAGCTTATCGAAAGCGGCAAGTACAAATCAGAAGAGGAAATAAGGACAAGGCTTGATTCTATATACAGAGATCTTAGTACAAAATACAATACAAAATTTGTAACAGATTATGTTGAACTTGAATACGGAGCCAAGCTAGTCCCAGACGGCAAGCGATGTGCAATGAAAAAGCCATACCATAAGAACATTCTTTTCATAGGGGACGCAGCAGGAAGAGGGGTTTTTGTTGGGCCAAGAATAGAGGGACTCAACGTCGGAATCGATGACGCTGTGAGGGCTGCAGATGCGGTGGCGAGGGCTATTGATAGAAACAATTTTTCTCCTCATTATATGGGTGAATATTACACCCAGCTAGTAGAAGACAGTCCTTATACTAGAGACATGAAGGAGATAGACAAGGATTATCTTAAGATATTTCTAGATGCCGCTAAAGATGTACCAAAGGATCTAATCGGACAACGCTATGGTATGGTTTTTAGGCTCATGTCGAGTGGCACGCTGAGGGGACTTGCCGTCGGCTTTGCAAACATACTAGGATATGATAAGCTATTGCCGCTAGTTGAGTCAGAGGACACGTATGTCCATGTGCCAATAGAAATTGCAGAAAAGTTGGGGCAGCCCGTCAAGACAACGTATTTGCCTACTCTACCTAGCATAGCGCAACGTATAGCAAGCCTGCGGTACGACGATGACAGGGTATCACACATCAAGGTGCTCAATGCCAACTCTGAATTTATGAAAAAGATGGTGACACTTTGTCCTACGAGCTGTTATAGCATGGAGGGAAGCGGAGTAACCCTCCAGCACGAGGCATGTATAGAGTGTGGGACTTGTGCCAAGGAAACAGAGTGGCATCATCCAAGAGGAGAAAAAGGAATAGTCTATCAGTACGGCTAGTGGCTAATGGGAACTAGTTTTTCCATTTTATCGAGCAGCCAATGGAGGGATCAAAATCCTTCTCTATCTTTTCCCCTCTTAGCAGTTTGTGTACATTGTTCTCCATGACAGGCTCTGTGGGGCTGGCACCCGGCTCTAGTGCGTCATTTATCTTGCCGTGAAATACGAGCATGCGATTGCCGTCAAACAGGAACGGGTCAGGAGTACATACTGCGCCATAGGCCCTCGCTACCTCTTGAGTATCGTCTATTAGATATGGAAAGTTCAGTTCATACTCACGGGCAAATATTACCATGTTGTCAAAGCCTTCTCCCTCGTAGCTAGGATCATTGCTATTGATTCCTATAACCTGAAGCTCGCCTGGCTTGAACCTGCTCTGTAAAGTGACAATATCTCTGATCCTCGCCTTCACATAGGGGCAGTGATTGCACATGAAGACAACAAGTGTTGCCTTGCTTTCGTATGCGCCCAATGAGTGCATCTTACCATCTACTCCTCTCAAACTAAAATCAGGTGCCCTGCCACCTGTCTTGAGAA
>JALZFS010000024.1 GCA_030861405.1 Thermoproteota archaeon
ACAAACTATGTCTGCACAACAACAAATTCCAATTGTCCTTCTAAAGGAAGGCACAACTGAAACAAAGGGTAATCAGGCACAGAGAAATAACATCATTGCTGCAAAGACAGTTGCAGAAATTGTACGCACAAGCCTCGGCCCAAGAGGAATGGACAAGATGCTTGTCGACAGTCTTGGAGATGTAACAATAACAAATGACGGCGCTACAATTCTAAAAGAAATAGATGTACAGCATCCTGCAGGAAAGATGATGGTTGAGATTAGCAAAGCGACAGACAACGAAGTAGGAGATGGTACAACTTCAACGGTAGTCATTGCAGGCTCACTGCTTGAAAAGGCAGAGGAGCTGATAACAAAGAATGTACATCCCACTGTCGTAGTTGAAGGATACACTAAGGCATCTCAAAAGGCGATAGAGACTCTCAGAGAGATTGCGACCAAAGTAAACCCTAATGATAAGGCATTCCTAGCCAAAATTGCAAAGACAGCAATGGCTTCAAAGATGGTGGCTGCCGATTCAAAAGAGCTGTCGGATATGGTTGTTGACGCAGTTCTTGCTGTCGCCGAGGAATCTGGAAACCAGCAGTACAAAGTAGACGTTGACAACATCAAAGTGGAAAAGAAGGCTGGAGGTTCTATAGCTGACACAAAATTTGTTCATGGAATTGTCTTGGACAAAGAAGTTGTTCATGGCGGCATGCCAAAGAAAATCGAAAACGCCAAGATAGCTGTTATAAACAGTCCTCTAGAGATTGAAAAGACAGAGTTTGACGCAAAAATAAACATCAACTCACCTGACCAAATTCAGCAGTTCATGGACGAAGAAAACCGCATGCTCAAATCAATGGTTGATAAAGTGGTGGCATCAGGCGCTAATGTTCTTCTATGCCAGAAAGGAATTGACGATATTGCTCAGCATTACCTTGCAAAGGCTGGCGTGTTGGCAGTACGTAGGATAAAGGAAAGCGACATGTACAAGCTGTCAAAGGCCACTGGTGCTAGGATCATCAATAACCTAGAGGAGATCTCTGCAAGCGACCTTGGCTACGCCAAGCTAGTCGAAGAACGCAAGGTGGAAACTGACAAGTGGGTCTTCGTTGAAGAATGCAAGAACCCAAAATCAGTCAGCATCCTTGTACGTGGAGGCTCTCAGAGAGTCGTCGATGAAGCTGATAGGTCAGTACATGACGCGATTATGGCCGTCAAAGATGTTGTAGAATACCCATATGTGCTCGTAGGGGGTGGAGCTCCAGAAGCTCTGATATCCTCAAAGCTGAGGGAATGGGCCGCAACTCTGTCAGGAAGATCCCAGCTTGCTGCTGAGAAATTCGCAGATGCAATTGAAACCATACCAATTGTATTGGCAGAAAATGCAGGAATGGATCCACTGGATACTCAAGTCCAACTACGTTCAAAGAGCACTACTACATCCGGGAAGGCACGATATGGGATAGATGTCCTAAACGGCAAGGTGGCCGACCTAGCTACAAAGGATATCTATGAACCGCTGGCCGTAAAAGAACAGGTCATCAAGGCCGCAACTGAAGCTGGATGCATGGTACTGCGCATTGACGATGTAATAGCAGCATCAAAGTCAAAGGGTATGCCAAATCCAGGAGGAGCAGGAGGAGCAGGCTACGGCGGCGGAATGGGCGACATGGACATGTAATAAAGAATGTCCAACCAACCCTTTTATTTTGGAAGATGACTTGATAGTTGGCAGAGCAAGCACAGTTGGATGTGGACCTGATCCTCAACATATTGGGAAACGATACTCGCAGAAAGATACTAACTACCCTATCAGACGAGCCAATGTACTTCAATCAGCTGGCAAAAGAGATAGGGATAGGGCAGCAAGCCATACTACGACACTTACAAGCATTAGAAGATATCGGACTGATTGAAACATATGCTGAAAAAAGCGAATTTGGAGCACCAGATAGAAAATACTATCGCCTCAATGATTCATTCATTTTGACTGTTTCTTTATCTGAAGATGACTTCACAATAACAAAACAAAAAATCATAGAATCGCGGCAGAAGGACTCGAAGAAATACTACAAAAGTCTTGATTCTATGCCCAATCAGACAGGGAAGGCAATATCTTTGCTCCAGAAGAATTTGGCAGACATAGAGAAAGAGATTTCAACCCTTGAGTCCCATCTAAACGATCTATATGCTCTAAAGCAGAGGGTTTTAAGCATGCTTCACAGAATCGGCTCGACCAGCTTTGAAGAGAATGAAAGAAGGATTTTGTACAGAATAGTGGAAGAGTCACCAAATTCCATAGCCGAGTTGTCAAACTTGGTTGGTCAAAAAGAGTCTAACTTGAAGGCTCTTATAACAGATATGAGAAGCAAGATAGACAAAGATAGCGCGCAGATATTGTTTGGAAATCTAAAGTAAGAAAAATTTTTTGTTAGGGAATAGTAGATTTATAGTCTTACACACAATGCGAATACTTTTCACTATTACTTTATAGATAGATGTTATTACTACTCATTGGAAGAATATAGCATTTGCAGGTTTGAAATGGCCAAATAATATCCGTGTGTATAGTTTCATTCCACCTCAGTCACACACATCATGTGAGTAATGAATAAATAACTCTTGTGACCTTCTATTATGCAGGTGATTTAACAAATGTGGAGAGATTGGGACATCGGTTTTGGAAGGCAAAGGTTGTTTGAAGATATCGGCAGAGAGTTCCAAGAGGCAGAGGAAATGCTGAACAGGATGTTTAGGACTGTCAGAAATATTAGCCCGACAGACATAGTTGTACAAGGTCCATACTACTACGGCTACCAGATAACAGTAGGCGCAGATGGCAAGCCTCATGTAAAGGAATTTGGTAATGTCAGGCCATCAGCAAGAGGATTGGTCGAGCAAACTGGAGTTAGAGAACCGTTAGCTGACACAAAGCTAGATGAGAAAGAAAATGTACTGACCATCACAGCTGAAATGCCAGGTGTCACAAAACAAGACGTAAAGGTCAGCATAGCAGAAAATTATGTTTCCATACATGCTGAGAAAGGTAACAAGAAGTATCACACAGACATACCGGTCAGCGTAGAACTAGACGATCAATCTGCCAAAGCCACATATTCTAATGGTATATTGGAGCTGAAGATAAAGATAAAAGCGCCTCCAAAGCCAAAAGGAAGAGAAGTACAGGTTGAATGAGGTAAGGCAGCGAGAATATACCTACAAACATAATTTTTATTTTAGGTGAGCAACTCATAATGAGCAATCTAAATAACAAGATTAGGCTAAAAGTATCCGAGACTAATCCAAAATGAGTGTGTTATATAATATGAGCTGCAAAGGAATATGCACTCGGTACAGGGCTACAAGGCCGCCGCCAGATATGGGCGGCCGCTATGGTATGGGGCAGAAGAGATGCCAAACCTGCGGTTTATTTATCAGATGGAATGGCATTTGGTGCCCATGTTGCCACTGTAGGCTGAGGGCGAAACCAAGAAGCCCTAAATCTAAACAACGAATAATTCTTGCTACAAAAAACAACAAGAGCAAGACCGGATTGCTTTATGTTGCCCATTAAGGTATGTTTGGCTGTTTCCTACACATAAAATGAGAGGGGGGTCCATAATAAAATTATGTCTGAC
>JALZFS010000043.1 GCA_030861405.1 Thermoproteota archaeon
TAAAGCATGGATTTGTTATATTGTTGATCAACATGGCCACGCAATTAAATTTTCAACCTGATCGGATTAACTTTGGTGAATTTGAACGTGCATTTAACCAATCTTTAGGACATTGCTTATCGTCTCATCTGCAGGAGTTACTTAAGGGGAAAAAAATCATCTTTAATTCAGAGGATAAGAATCTTATCCCAGTCGATGGATGGGGGATTAGAAATATTCCATACTGTACAACGCCCCTAACAACCATTCAGCCAAGGATGGATAACACAACAATATGTGCGGTAGATTCTAGCACAATCCAACTCGCAGAGACGGAAGATGGAGCACTGTATGGCGTAAAAAGCGGAGTAGTACTTTCCATTGGAGCCCAAGCATCAATTCACTTCAAAATTGGCCCTATCTTGTTTTATCTAAGCGAAGAAACTATTGGACATTCTCAGCTTGATCATAGATTAGCAAAGCTTATTTTAATTGATAGTGACTTTGCAAAACGGTTAATCAGAATCCGTGTTGAAAGGGTGATTCAGATGGAGCTGTCAAACAACTTCAGTAAATCGGTAATACTCATAGATGGATCATTGAAGTCATCTCTCTTTGAGGAAAAAGATCAGAGCATTAAAAATGTAGCTGAAAACTGCATTCTAAAGCAAAATTCTATGATTGGGATAAGCAAAAGTAGCAAACTTAGGATCATCGATAGAGTTTGTACTCCTCTTACAAAGATTCAAGGACCAGCATACATGGATGTCAATCTGATAATTAAAAGTCTGGTTCGTAATACTGTTGGTGACAACCTTATAGCAAAGTTTGGCAACCATAATAGTCCCATATTGAGAGTAGATGTTGTTTCTAGTAACTCAGATAAAGATGAGGCCCTTGGGAAATTATTGGGTAACGACTCAATAGCATGTGGATATCCTGAAACGTTGCGACTTGCACACCATGTTTCAACTTTTTCTTCCACTGAGATATCTTGCCTTAGAGGCCACGTATTAAGTAACTATGATGTGACTGAACTTGCATCCAAAGACATACGCAAAACTTTACTAGGCTCTATCTCGGTATGAAGATCTTATCAAAAAATGGCAATGAGCTGATTATGCTAGCAATGAAGAGTGATATTGCTAGCAAGGGTGACTATTTGATAATTGAAGATGAAAAGTCAAAAAGAAAGATGATTGTTCAAATCTATGATGAAGAATATCTTTCTTCCCAATCTTTAATTGAAGATATTGTGAAGGATGAGGTTGTAACAGCGTCAAGCACAGAAAATTTACATGATCCACTCAATATTGGAAACATATCTAAGATTATCAGAGATGCAAGGGTGTTCCGTGTTAAAATAAGAGCTGCCATAGATTTATCAGGTAAATTATCGAGTGATGTATCATGGCTGCCGTCAAGGGTATATTCCAATGTAAGAAGGTTGAGTATTTCCGAGTTGGATATGTTCATTGAGAGAAAAGGGGTGTTCCCTATTCCGATAGGCAAAGCTAGAGGAGATGATCAGGATTTTGAACTCTATGCAGAAGACCTTGACGGTAGATTAAACATCATTACCGGAAAAAAAGAATCTGGCAAATCTCATCTTTCAAAGATCCTTGTGAAAACGTTGGTCCAGCATGGAGCATTTGTCATTGTATTTGATTTAAATAATGAATATGGCGGGCTAGCGTGGAATAGTGACGGCTCCCCATCTTCAGTTCATGAACAGATAATGGTACTTGAGCCAGGATATGGATTAAAATTCTCACTCGCTTACTGTGGCAAATCTGCTATGTATAGCATGCTTAAAAATGCGCTTGACATGCCTGCTGCCTCCTTACGTGAATTCTTCAGGATTTGGGATTATCTCGAAAAGAAACAAACATTAGAGGTTGAAGCATTTGGTAATGCAATTAATACATGGAACATTAATGAGCTTGTAAGAGATGCTCTTATATCGAGATATCACGTAATTCAGTCATCGCGCCTATTTTCAAACAGTCAAGACGGCAATGGGATAAAGTTTGAAGATGTGATATCAAAAGAGCATAAGGGGGCTGCAATAATAATTAGCATGGGAAAACCAACTGCTATTGCGAGAAGAATGATTGTAGAACTAGTTCTGAGCAAACTTATTGACTTGCTTGAGAGATTGGTAATACCACCCATCTTTTTGTTTGCCGAGGAAGCTCATCTCTATGTTAGAGATACATACTGGGAAGATATAATCACAAGGATGAGACATTTTGGAATCTATACAACATTCGTTACCAATCAACCTGACGCCATAGGTGATGGAATATATCGTCAAGTGGACAACATATTTCTGTTCAATTTTACTAATGATATAGATTTGGACAAAATCTCAAAAGTCTCGTTGGCTGATAATGAAACCATACGTTCAATTGTTAGGACGTTGCCACAACGTTATTGCTTATCTATTGGTAAAGTTGTATGTGATCTACCAATCGTCGTGAAAACAGCACCAGCAGAAGTACTAACACTAGGAGAGACTAAAAAATTCTTCTCGTGAATATCCATCCATTCATATGTGTAAGAGAATGGAATTGTTTACGAATATTCTAAACTATGGCGGTTTGGCCACGTTTCTTTGTACCTATATCAACAGCTTCGTTTATTTGCGATACAAAAATTTTCCCATCGCCTGCGGAACCGGTGCTCACTGTATCCACTATAGTCTTGATGACTTTATCTACATCAGAGTCTTCAACTATTATGACGATAGCAGCTCTAACTGAAAATTCTGACGTATATCTTCCAGTTCCTCTGCCAGTTTCGACTACTGGTTTTTCTCCTTTTCCCCTGCCTTTTGCATCGAGAATGGTGCATCCGCCGACTCCGGCATTCTTTAAAG
>JALZFS010000062.1 GCA_030861405.1 Thermoproteota archaeon
GAGGCTCTACTACCACCAAGTCTAACACAAGGTGTTGGTCAACAACAATATGGTATGAGCAGTGGCGGCAATAGTACTGTGGGCGCGCTTTGATAAAGTGTATTGATATACTACTCCAGAGATCAGATAGCAGGGAGACTGGAGTCGTATAGACTATGGGTTTGCTTGAAGAAGATGTACTGACCGGTATTCAAGCGCTCATTAATAACATAGTCCATAATGCATCTTTCATTAAGTATGGTCTGATAGGCTTGTTCTTAAATGGCATGTTGTCATCAGTAGTTCCAATTCCAACAGAGCTTACAACTTCTGCACTTTTACTTGCAGGCGAATCAAGAGAATCCATATTCATAGTACTTGCAATCAGCTCCATTTTAGGCGGCTTTCTAGCGTACTATATTGGAGCCGGTGGAAACAAGCTATTTCACAAGCTGTACAAGAATCCAACGGAAAAAGATACCAACCAAGGGGGCAAGATTCTCGCAAAGTATGGCTGGATTGCCATATTTTTCTGCTCATGGATTCCAGTGCTTGGCGATGTCATACCAATAGTGGCAGGGGCAAAGAGATATGACTTTAAGAAATTCTCTATTTCAATGTCTGCTGGGAAGACAGTCAAAGTATTTGCTATCGTCTACATAATTGGAATAATAATTACGTCAAGGATGTCTGGATAGTGATCTAAGTATTTTGGTGCTCCCCGCGATACTCCTCTAATCATCAAAGACATGGGCTCTGAGCAGTAATAGGATGACTCGATTATGGTATATGCTTCTTAAGACCTAATCATCACCTGATTCTGTATCGTAGAATTTATTATCTTCTAGAATATTGCCATAACTTCTAGTCTCTATAATATCATGAGCAGAATCAGATATGGTATTATTATATACATGATTGTTTTGTGTAACGCCATCATCTGTTAGCGGAGGATTAAACAAACCTATTCCTGCTCGAGTTGCTCCCTCAATTGTATTGCTATAGATCTGATTATTGAAGGATTCTGATACTATTATTCCAGTACTTGTATTATGGATATAATTGTTCCTTGCAATTGAATCATGCATGCCCCTTGAGAAGAAAATTCCTGCGTGTGTGTTATCTTCTACCCTATTTCCCTCAATAAGAATATTATAGCATTGATCTGAACAGATGACTCCTATCGGATTGTCATGTAGCCAGTTATTGGTAATCGTCACATCATGAGTCCCGCTATGAGGATCCAAGGCATACTTTATGTTATTATAATATTCATTTCCATCAATTGTGATGCCATATGCTCCTCTTGAGTAAAATGCAAACCACATATCATGAAACTTACTGTCACTAATCTCAAAGTTATGAGTATGTCCATCTCCTCCAAATAGATCAAATCCCCTCTTCCCAAAGTCCTGATAACCTAAATATGCAATCTCTGAATTGCGGACAAATCCACCACCATCATTATCACTTTCGCTTCCTCGCAAGTTGATATAAGCTCTTGGGGTTAATCCATCGGTTGTTTGAAAGACTGGTGAATTGTTCAGAGTATCCCAAGATGTTATCTTCACACCGTCAATCTCTATTCTTCCATCAACTATTATTCCATTTGCACCAGCAATCTTTAGCCAATTAATGCCATCTTCGCCTTGACTCATTGAAAAAGTAGCGCCGTCATCTACTCGCAGGTTAGCATTGAGAAGGTACTGTCCATCACCAAGGTTGGATAGGACTGCTTGGTCGTCGTTTATCGTGTCTACAACATCTCTAAAAGATGAAGTATCACATTTTATAGTAATTGTGTTTTCTGTTCTGTTATAATCTATGCATGATCTTTGTTCTGCATAGGCAAAATAAGGTTGTTGTTGTTGCTGATACAGCAATACTGGGTCTATCATAAAGAAAATGAAAAGTGTAGCAGCTGCAATGATGAAAGAGTTCCTCCCAAGAATGGCCATGAGGTTTACCAGTCAAAGATCATAGGAGTAATTCACATACTTAAATAAAATCAATTTGCACTCTGTAAGAAGAAGATGAAAAGCATTTTTCTATTTGCGGCGGATGTGTTCAAATCCACGTTCTATGGAGACATAGGGGATAGATAAACAGGTCTTGCCCAAGCCATCTAAATTTGTCTTGCGATGTTGTAGTGGACGGCATGGGAACTAGTTGCTGCTGGAATTCACACCGCCCTTACCAGTGAACTTAGGTACCATTGGGTAAGGATAGGCTGGCATTGTACGGATAATCGATCCAGATGTGTTGGTTGGGTTGCCACCTGTGGGCAAGATCTGGCCCGCAGTCAGGTTTCCGCTTGTAGCTGAAACTCCTGACTGGTTCTCCACTGCTCGAGGCATAGCAGACCGTATACTGTATTGTTCGGTCCATCATCTCCACCAGGTGAGCCGCCGTTATTGCTACTCGTTACTTTTAAAGACTAAGCCTCAAACTTGCATGTAACTATTGGTTTTACTATTCGAGTGTATATCTATGGCATAAACTTTGTTTAATGTTTACCTCGTGGTTGTTATGTTGTTAGTATATCTAACTATTTGAAAAGACCTACAAGGTCAAGGAAATATCCTTATAGGTCGACCCATGCCATTTCTAGCGATATGATGAACGAAGGAAAACAGGAAATACTATCTGCAATAGAACAGTTTGAAAAAGTACATCAAAAGTATCTGCCAAAGGTTGACCGCAGATTGGTAATTGATCTATTTTTGCGTCTACGAACAAATCCAAATG
>JALZFS010000183.1 GCA_030861405.1 Thermoproteota archaeon
ATTGGCAAGAAATTTTTTAGGTCCTCTGCCTTAGTAGAAGGATGATCATTTAGCCTGCGCCAGCTGCGGCCTTCGGAATCCAACTCTACAATTATTATGCCATTTGGTCCCTTCTGCGAGGAGTCAGTGATAAATGCCACTCCTTCCCTGCCTCGTCGCAGATCAAAGCGCACATCATTAAGATATGTGGTCGGCAAAGCGACATCAGGCGGTAAAAGAATCTTCTTAACTACCCGGTCCGTCTCTAGATCAACACAGACCAACTTTGGACCACCGTATTCAGTCGGCTGAAACAGCGGACTGCCAGTATCAAGTATCCAAAGCCGGTCCACTGGATCGACAACGACTGATTGCACAGATACAAGGGCCTCGGAGGGCTCATGTAGATCTGTTCGATTCATTTCCTCATCTGGGTAGGCAATCGCCTTGCCGTCTATCATTTCAGCCACAGTGAATTGAACTTGGTCGCCCCACTTTGGAAAATTAACAAATATCCGTCCATTGTGCGACACAGTCACACCAGTAGGCATCGCATCATTAAAGTAAGCAACAGGTTCTAAGGACCCTATAGGTTCGTCGGAGGGCAGTTCTTGGACAGCGAAAGGAGCATGATCTTTTGATGCCGAGGACGACTCCGGGGGAGAATCGTTAGTCATGGTGCGGCTCAGTAACCTATGTATTTATTGCTATGTGAATAGCTTTCCGGAATTTTGTTAGAAGAAGGAGGCAAGGTGCTCATTATCTACTAACAAAAAAAGAGACCTTGGCTCACTGAGTTTAGCTGGCAGTAGGTGAATAAGCGTGTGTGCGCGCGCACGCACTATTTAGTACAGAATATGTATTAGGCAGCAGTTTTACCTTGACTCCTTCTTGGCTTCAATCACTCCCATAATTCTTGAGGCTGGAAAATGCGTCCTGATATGCTCAAACCCAGCCTGTTTCAATAATGCCAGATACTCCTCTTCTGTCCTCTCTTTACCTGTAAGGGCACAAAGCATGTGTATATCAAACAGTTTGGAGAAATGCGGTGTTTCAGGTCCTGGAACTATATGCTCAACAATAAACAAGCGCCCTTCAGAAGGCAATACCCTTTGGATATTTGACAAAATCTTTATGCATGCTGCGTCATCCCAATCATGGAGAATCATTTTCATAAAATACATATCTGCCGCGGGCACTTGATGGAACATGTCGCCGCCTAGGTAAGTGCACCTGTCTGCCGCAATTGACATTTTATTTGCCCAAAGAAGAGTCTTATCCGCAATAACTTGCTCCCTTTCCAAGACAGTGCCCCGAAGATGAGGATGCCTTAGAAGAAGACGGCATATCAGGTGCCCGTGACCTCCGCCGACATCGCACACGTGTCGCGCTATGGAGAAGTCATAGTTGTCTAATGCTTCAAGAACCCACCCTGTCTGATTTGCGGAGTAACTGGTCATTGCTTGATTGAATACTTGCGCATAGGAGGGATGTTCTGCTGCATAATCGAATATCCTCTGCCCGAATTCTCGAATGAATCCATCTTGTTTTCCGTCCTTGACCATTGCGCCCAGATGCTTCCATACAGCATAGTGTTCCGGCCCCTCCTCTAATAAGGCAACTCCTCTCAGGGTCTCGGGGTTGTCATTTCTCAAAAATTCACCCATGGCGGTTATGGAAAAGCGCCGTTCATGATGCTCACTTAGAAGACCAATTGAAGCAATTGCCCTAAGTAGCCTGTATGAGAGAGCGGGGTCTAGATTCAGCTCTTCTGCTATCTGAGCACTGCTCAGAGGTACAGAGCCTACAACATCAAAAATGCCTAACTTGACTCCAGTGTACAGTATTTGGCTCTTCCATCTTCCGAATAGTAAATCTACCACTTTTTCATAATCCGGCATAAATAGCATGAAGGGACAGGACTAGGTGATTCTTAAGCTTATTTCTACCAGCAGCACTTCCTTAGGAAATGATCAACGGGCGATCACATAAAGGGTTATACTGTATGAGATATTCATCACAAAAGTTCTGCTAGAGCATACAAAATATCAACTCTACTACATGTTGTCGAGCTCAGGTATGCTATCGGGGTATTCGTGTAGGGCCTATAAAAGAGCCTAATCAATTAACTGCATCTTCTGTTTACAAATAAAATAGCCACCATGCCCTGCCATATCGGGAGGCAATCGGATAGACCTACCATGTAAATTAGCAGTCTCTCAGTGCAAATCTTAATTACTTCATAAACTGTCTTCTTCTATGCATAATCTTTGGGATGCAACTAAGCGTTTCAGAGCGACAGTTAGTCCTTTGGTCTTGGACAATTATGCTAGAACAAGGTCTGATTCTCATTGAAAGGGCGCCTAGCGGATATTAGCAATCTAACAATAAAGCAACTTTCTAAACTCATATCGAGTAGAGATATTTCATGTCTCGAACTTGTTGATGCTACTATTCAGAAAATAGAAAAGCTGAATCCTAAACTTAATGCATTCATTACTATACTTGAGGAGTCAGCAAGAAGACAGGCAAAGGAGGCAGACGCAATTATCCAAAGGGGCAAATACCTAGGCCCTCTGCATGGAATACCAATCAGCTTGAAAGACTTGATTTACATTAAAGGAATAAGAAGCACTAGCGGGTCAAAGATCCTTGCAGATTTCATACCTGATTATGATTCAACCGTCACTCAAAAACTCATACAAGCAGGAGCAATAATTGTCGGCACGAATAATTTACATGAATTTGCATCAGGCATAACCAATATCAACCCTCATTATGGATCAACCAAGAACCCTTGGGATATCGTTAGAATGTCTGGCGGCTCAAGTGGAGGTTCGGCCGTAGCAGTCAGTAGCGGAATGTCTTCGGCATCAATTGGTACAGATACTAGCGGATCGATACGCGTGCCCTCATCACTCTGTGGTGTTTTTGGTCTCAAGCCTACATATGGTAGAGTAAGCAGGCATGGAATAATGCCACTTGCTCCCTCTATAGACCATGTGGGCCCATTAGCTCGAAGTGCTTGGGACATTGCTGCGTTGCTTCAGGTAATATCAGGTTATGATGAACAGGATTCATCATCGGCAAGGATGCCGGTTCCAGATTACATACAGGAGATTTCTTCCCACTCCTCCAAAGCAAGGGGCAATGATAGTAACAAAAGTATCAAAAGATTCAAGGTTGCGATTCCAAAGCAATTCTTCTTTGATATAATTGAGCCAAAAGTTAAAGAGATTTTCGATAAGTTTGTAGAAAGGCTTTGTACGAGCGGAATAGCTACCATATCGTATGTAGATGTAAAAGGTACTGACAGAATATTTGAGACTTGGAGGCCTATAAGACTAGGAGAGTCTGCTGCAATCCATAATGAATGGATGGTTTCAAGACGTGAAGAGTACGGAGAGGATGTAATAACAATGTTAGAAAAGGGACTTGAGATAACCGCAGTCAACTACATAAATGCGCTTCACAAATGGAGACAACAGATAAAGGCTGCGTTTTTAGAAGCCATATCGGGATGCGATGCGCTATTGGTTCCGAGTACTATGATTGCCGCACCATTTTTGGACCAGAAGGCAGTCAATATAGGGCAGCAGACCATCGAAGTATACTTTTGCCTAAGTAGACTAATGACAGTATTTGATATTACGGGTCTTCCTGCACTCAATGTTCCGGCTGGACTGGTTGATTCAAATCTGCCCATTGGGGTTCAGATTGTTGGAAGACCATTTGACGAGGCATGCATACTCAAGATCGCATATGCATATGAGCAACATTACAATTTGACTGAAGAATTTACTCCCCCTCTTGCACAATATCGATAATATAATCCATGAATAATTCAAATTATGAACCTTGTTAGATTGTGTTGAGCTCAATGCGGATTCTCAGATTCCGGCGTGTGAAATAAATCATGTTGTCATTATATGCTCTTAATATGGTTTCATTAGCTTATTTTGCTTACTATCTCCGTCAAAGAATAATAACAATAGCAATTAAAAAATTTGCATAGTCTCAGTAATTTCGTCAAAACACATTGCTTTAGCAATGAACATTTTATTTCCTCAAGAAAGGAAGCTTTAAGCTGAGCCTGTACAATTAGCTAGAACGGACTATCGAGAATGCATTAGGAGTTAGGCGTTGAACAAATCTAACAAAGAAAATATAGTACCTCAGGACATGAACCGTTAATATTCCATATTGCATTAGAATTGTATCACATATGGCGTCTGGATCTTCGGTAAGAGAGGTTATGTTACCAATGACTAATTCAGATGCTGCTGCTGATTTGACAAAGGGCTCAATCTTGTTTATAGGAAATGCAACGTTGCTTATTCGCTGTGCTGGTTTTACCTTTCTGACTGATCCTACGTTTATACACATGCATGAAAAAGTCCACCTCGGACCGGGACTTTATTCTGAACGACTGACAAACCCAGCTCTGGAGATAAGTCAGCTTCCACCAATAGATTTTGTTCTTCTATCCCACTTCCATGGCGACCATTTCGATCAGGCAGCAGTTCGAGGATTGAGTAAATCACTAACCATTGTTACTAACGAACATGCAATAGAAGAGTTAAGTGCAAGAGGCTTTTCAAACTTTGAAAAACTGGACAAATGGCAGAGTGTCGCCTTTGTTAAAGGTGACTTTCGACTCAAGATTACGGCTACTCCTGGACGGCACGGGCCGCTTCCTGTCTCTATGTTCATGCCACAAGTCACAGGTAGTATTATTGAATTTCAAAGTGCAGCCGGGGCTAACTCCTCCTATTCGCATTTTAGAACGTACATAACTGGCGATACGACAATCTTTGATGACATTAAAGATATTCCAAAACACTATCCTGACATCGATTTAGCAATGTTTCACCTTGGTGGCACAACGGTCCTTGGAATTGTAGTTACTATGGATGCAAAGGAAGGTATAGAAATGTTAAGAATCATCAAACCAAAGAAGGTCATACCCATTCACTACAATGATTATGATGTTTTCAAATCCTCCCTTGAAGAATTTCAAAACGAGGTTAGAAATGCACATCTTGAAGACAGGGTGCACTACCTGCGCCATGGAGACACATACAACTTTCACATGCAAACTGTAAATGCACGTTAATAGCAGACCAAGAATAATACAGAAAATAAAAGGCTGTAGTCGCCATAAAGGAATTTAGCATTCATGAAGAAGACTATATCGTCTACATGCTATTGGCAACCCTGCTCTTGTAGCTACGACCGCAATGACGCCTTTGGAACCGCTAAATGTATCGCATAAAGATATAGCCAAACTGGCCCTGAACCGATAATATTGTCTCCTAGCTTACTGATAGGGCGGCGCAGAGCTGCTATTTGCCAAAAAATGCTTTGACGTTTGATCTATACAGATAGTAGATAACTACAGCGTGGATAATTACATTAAATATTGCTCCGATATTTCCAACAACAAGCGAAGCAATACCCACAATAATGCCAATTGCAGATAATATCAAAGTGATGGTCCATGCCCATCCTTTGCCTCTCCATAGGCCATACGCCATAACCAAAAATGCGATGCCTAGTGCCAGCAATACAAAGCCAATTCCTACTATGAGAAAAACTAGTCCAGAGACAAGAAATATCAGCCCGCCAATTGCTGTTAGTATCGCTATTAGTGCAACGCCAAAAGGCCTATGTTTTTGCTTTTCCATCTACTTCTTTCTTCTCGCTTTTAGATACATAGCACGAGCGTTATAAATATCGATAAAGGGTACAAGTTGCATGGTGGGTTAAAATAATTTCACTACATCACTACTGATATATCACTCTCTTACACTTTGGACCAATACAGTACTGAGACATAAGCTATGGTCTATATTTGCCTGAACTAGCATGCCACCTTCTCACTGTTTACCACCAAATGTTATGCTTTACCTAGTACTGTCATAGTCTGGGTCTATCCCTAGATAGTATTAACACAGCAACTACAATTATCCTACTACTTTTTGATAATAAACACTATCGCGGCGTGAGTAGGTATGCTATGAATAGCGTCCATTAATATCTAAATATATCTAAACAGATAGTCGCCATTAGCGGCAAATCGCAGTATTTGAGGAAGATGGTTACCTAGACCAAGACACTAGAGGTCATTGCCGGAATGAGGAATTGAGCAGTGCAAACAAGAGGGT
Source organism: Thermoproteota archaeon (assembly GCA_030861405.1). Lineage (GTDB taxonomy): Archaea > Thermoproteota > Nitrososphaeria > Nitrososphaerales > Nitrososphaeraceae > Nitrososphaera. Next base: position 6,147 of record JALZFS010000183.1, read on the forward strand.
AGCAAAAAATGTCACATTTTATAAGGCTACTCAAAGACCATATAGATGTCATCATTCTACTATTAACTGTTCATAAAAATATTTATTATTGTTTGTATAATAACTATCTGGGCTCTATATGCAGTTATATGAGCAGGGATGGTTAGAAGATAACAACAACACTTGACAATAGCCATACTTTGTTGTCTTACGTGCGTGGTAGTCTGAAAAATGTAATAGTAGTTAACGGAGAAGATAAGCACCATGGGTTTATCTTTTCACTTCTGAATCCTCCAGTTCCCCTTGGCGGCAATATTATCTCACTTGACATCTATGTTGATGACATTCTTGTACAAAGGAACAATATATTTATAGCTACTTCTGACGAGGTAGTCAACGGGGCTACACTTTCGGAAAACAGGCCAATCGCGTTCAAACCATACCAAAGTGCGAGGTTTTTGATAGTTAAAGATGGTGGCTTAGACGACAATGCCAAGCATAAGATACTGATAATGAGCAAGCTTGAAGGTTTCGAGGAAATAACTATTCCGTTTACATTTACAGACCATGTCTCTGGATATCAAAAAGATAGGATCCATATTTCTCCTGACTCGCTGTCTTTCGGCGATTCCGCCATATCAAGTGTAGACACAATGTTCAAGAATTTGACTACCCCGCTTGTGCTATCAGGTAGGAAAGCATACGTTGTGTGCTCAGCAAACGGATCACTCTCAGCTAACTGGTCCTGGATGGGTGTACGCTATGATAATGGAGGATTGTATGTCCCTCCTGCAAGGTCATTTGGGAGAATAATACTCGAAGTGTCTATGGACGAGGGCGTTCGTAAACGCCTTCCCAATTTTGCATTATGGTCAAGGCATGAGCATGGCGTTGTTACTACACACCATGACGTGGCAGGAGTACGCTTGGAAAGGAGGTTGTGCGTTCCCTTTGAAAATAGAGGCTTCATAATGGAGATAAAAACTGGCACGATATCCGATACAGGTAGTAGTGATCTAAGACCTATCAAAAGAAAGATGCCAAGAAAAATCCGCTTTCACTTTTTAATCGATGGTAACATCACTAGCTATGGACTTGCCGCTATTTCTCAAAGCAATCAATCCAAGTTCAACAAACGGGATAACTGCCTGCAGATAAGCTCTGCAGGCGATACTAAGAAAGATAAAGTGCAGTATTTTGGCGCAATAGGTGTAATGCCAAAAAAGTTAAAGCCAAGCAAGATCTTGACGGACTCATTTAATAACGACCTTGAGTTGTCTTATGATGTAGAACTTGAAGAGGGCAAAACTATCAAGCTTGCTCTTGTCGGAGTGGGCAGCTTTTCAAGCGCCAATAATTGTCTAAAAGAATTTCGTTTTATGAGGGACAACTGCTCTAAGCTTGTACAAGACACTGAAAATAGTTTCAAGAGATATTCGTCGTCATCCATGCTTACCATCAGGTCGCCTTTGGACGAAAAAAAGAATATCCAGCTATCAAAATTGCTAAGAGCATATGAAAAGGCGAAAACCTCCTTGCAATATTTGAAAGCACAATACGATGGCCTCGGGGA
>JALZFS010000139.1 GCA_030861405.1 Thermoproteota archaeon
TTGACATAATATATACGAGCCGTGCGCGATGGGCAATAGAAAGGATTCTTTTTTGAATTGCACGTTATGTGGTAGCCGGCTTACATTTCATTATAGGCCAATGCAGGAGTGGAATATCTCCGGCCTAATATGCGGCCAATGTTATGACAAAAAGTTACTTGAGCATTACATTACACCCTACAAGAAAATACCAGAAAATGGTAGCAAAGACTAAATACTAACTTTCCCTTCTTTCAGATATGCCAACTGCATATATCCTGGTGAACTGCACACTAGGCTCGGAGGAGAAGATAATTGATGAGATTACTAAGCTGCCCGATGTCAAAGAAGTGCGGGGCACGTATGGCGTTCATGACATATTTGTCAAGGTCAACTCAGAAAATACAGAGGCAATGAATCATACAATAACAAACAAGATACGTAAGATTCCAGGTATTACATCAACCGTGACATTGGTTGTCATAGAGGAGCAGGGTGGCAAGGGTTAACCACTACACCAGCGCTTTGTTCCTATCCTCTGCACGTATTCTCTTTATCTCATAAAAGATGACTCCTGAGCTTGCAACGACCGTTGTCCAGCCCGCTGACCCAATTAGAACATAATTTGAATAATCTCTTACAAAGAGTGCCACCCCAGCAGTTGCAATTCCAGCGAACCAGATTGCGATTACAATGTATATCTGCATTATCTTAACCTCTCAAATCCTCGTCAAAGCCGAGGAAGCGCTTGAGCGTCTTGCCGCATCTACCGCAGTTGCAGAATTCAATAAATTGTAATTCACCGTATTTGCGATAAGCAAATAACTCTTTGTGAGTGCAGAATACTTGGCGCAATCTCTGGAGCATCCATTATTGGTTGGCAAGCTAGTTTATTATTACTATTTCGTTGATATAAGGGGACCCCTTATTCAGCATGTTTGGACCCGTAGCGTAGTCAGGATATCGCGGCGGTCTTCGGAACTGCGGCAGCAGAGGAAAGGCGCCTTGGGCGCACTCTCGGTTCTTCTGCCGCGACGGTGAAGAGAACCGCAGGTCAAGGGATCGAAGCCCTTCGGGTCCGCTTGTTCTTCTTCTCTCATTACTATTATTACTACCAGACCCCCGCGATATCCTGACTACGCTACTACTATCATTTTCAGGGCTGCCGCGACGTTGCTGCGGCTGCGCCGCGACGTTCAGCTTTTTCCTTATCATATACCTTAGATAACGCTGCTTTCTCATGAAGGCTATGACAAGGATGTCCAGCTGTTAATCGACAAAGGATATTCGATAAAAGATAGTAAAGAGCAAGTTCCTGGCTACAACTCTAACCAATTCCTCGACCCTAAAAATAAGGTCTTTCATAATTGTAGAAGCGGATGGTCACAGAGAATCCATTAATTTTTTAGAAAGGGAAGGAAGACCCTCCAGAGAAGACGAGAGAGAGGATCTCTTCTCCCCTGGACATTGCCACAGTAGTAGTGTGTGTGCGCGTGCGCGTGCGTGTTTTGTAGTAATAGTGGTTTATGCGTGCGTCAAAAGGAACAGTGGGCTAATGAGCTCGAACCCCACTGAAACAAAATCCGCACACATTTGCAAAGTACTACTGCTACACATGCGCAGAGAGACACACACTCTTCTCTTTTGTTACTATGACAATGCTGTTGAAACTAACACATTCACAAGTTATAGCTTTTATCTTCTCAACAATGTGATGTAAAAAAGCAGCAAGAAGAAAGCAAAAGGACAATCCTCCACAAACCATTTTATCCATTTCCAAGAAGACCTAAAGGGTTTGCTGGTTAACCGTCATCATCTCCTCCGACCAGCAAACCTGGGTTAAATGCCCATAGGGTGTGTGTGCCCCGTCCTAGGTGTGGATGACACACATAGCTGATTGCTAAACCTCTATTGTGTGGCGCCTGCCTAGGACGGCTAATAATAATTCCTTGTTTCTCTTTACTCTGTGTGAGAGCTAATAGCTAATGATGAAAGTCCATCCTATTAATTGAGTGAAAGAGACTCTTTCAACTAACCTACTAACCCTTAATGACAGTCGAATGCCGATTCGTACTTGAAAAAGCTAGCGCACACCGCTGAAACTGATTTAGCTGCTTCAGCTTCTTGTTTCTGATATTGTTGTACTGGAACGGTAAGTATTACCATTGCTACTACTCCCATCAATCCAAAGCTGCAATTATGGCGATTAAAAGATAAGATTCAGGCTTTGTCAGTTTTTCTATATCCTTAGCCAATGTAGACTACAATTATTAGAACAGGCTCCTTTTTAAGGAATTAGTTAATACATTTACCCTAAATATATGATTTTAAATAAGTAGTAAAAGAGAAGGAGAAGAATTAAACAGAGGGAACCCTCCACAAACCATTTTTACCCAATTCCAAGGAGACCTAAATGGTCTGTGGCTGGTCATAGGATAGCCAGCAGATCGGGGTTTTATCATAACGAGAACAACAACAAACCCCCGTCCTAGGCTGTACGACGACATAACTTTCATGCTCAACGTATATTGTCGTGTCTGCCTAGGACGGCTATATTACCAATCATAACAATAATTCTAGTTGTATGCATTATATGCTCTCAATGATATGAATGAATCCGTAGCCCCAAAAGAGTTAAAGCTCATAGTTGGTAATCAGCCGATTGCAGGTCATAGAGACGATAGAGAGCAAAGGGTACTAACTATGGTGAAATGTTGATTCGGCTGGCCATTGATGTGGATGATATTTGTTCTTATTCATAATAACTTTTCAAGTTCATGCAGTGCTGATAGGACTCTATCCCTAAGTCTAGCATCTGTAGTTAGTTAGATAAGGTCATCAAAAAATAGATATGCTAACTTTACCCTGCAGAAAATTCAATCTGATACTGTATTGAGTATTTAGTCGGAATCCGCTTTGCATTAATCTTTTTGTGCTATTTCTGGAAATAATAGGATCACAAAAGAAGAAAAATGAGAGGGGAATGTGTGTTTTGGGCACTGATATATCTCTCATATACACATTATAGCAACGCTGCTATTCCTTTTTGCATTTGTCCTTGTTTGCGTCAAGCACATAGCCCGGCTGGCATGTTACTGTAGGCTTTACCTCACATTTACCAGTTGCTTGGTTAAGAGTAGTAATATTTGGACATGTTGGTATCGGGTCTACGAACTTCTGGCATAGTCCGGGAAGTGGACCATCCTCGTATCCTTGAGGGCAGCCGTCTGGTGCGGAATATTGCGCACATTGTCCTGTGGCTGGGTCAGGGTTCAACATAGGATCGGGACATCCACCATTGTCTGTTAGGGGAGCAAACCTCGCACATTGCTGGGAATTGTCGTCCCAATGCAAGCCTGTTGGACATATCACAGGGACAATTATTTGACATTTGTTTGTCTCAGGATTTGGGGTTGAGTCAATAGCATATGCTGGACACGTTGGTGTTGGATCTGTCTCACACATTCTTGTATCTGGATTGAGTTTAGTATCTTGTGGACACGTCAGAATCGGGTCTTTCGGTTTAACCTTGTCGCTAGAGTTAGGGCTGGTGTTTCGGCTGCTACTAGTGGATGCAGGGGTGATAGTAGGAGTAGCCGCTGAAGCGATAGACATGGCTGCAAATGTGGGATTTACCGCAATGATCATGGTTGTTGCAACTACCGAGCAAACCGTCATTGATCTATCAAGAGTGCTTATCTTTACTGTCTGTTTCTTTTTACGGTTATTTTCACCTAGCAGTTCCTTGTTATTGGAAGATAACAATTTTAGATCCAAACGTAAATCTCAGATGTTTTGAAGGATTTTGGTATGATATACCCCAAGTATAATTTAGTGTACAGACATCCATCACGGAACTATCCTTTAAAAATCTAGCAAACACTCAAGTTTTGAAAAAATGAAGATTCACCGTTGCTATATGATTCCATGACAAGTGCCCTTTTCATAAAGACTCAGTTCATTCAATGCAGCTAACACCCTATCCTTAAGCGAAGAGTCAGGTGTTAGATAATGACGTGAAAATACCAGTCTGCTAACTTGACGATGTGGTTACTATTAGGCATGGAGCGACTGATTCGTAAAATACTAAAGCGGAATAATTTCGCAAAAATATGCTATGAATTATCTCGAAAAAGGAAATAACTTGAGAAGAGACCAAATAAGCGTAAATAGTAGGTCATGGAATGAAACAAAGCATGCAGCAGCAGGAGACGATAAAATGAAGAAATTGACTACAACCAACAGGAGTAAACCGCAAAATATCGAGGTGGAACAAAAAACGGTTCATGGACGGCAAAAAGAGCAGAAAAGGCAGACCTTCTCACGACGTTTTGCGTTAGAGCTCTATGCTGTCCCTCCAGTTACTTTTATCCTCATTGCAGTGAACTGCTCATTGTATTACTTTACTACCTGCACATAAGATGAAATCATGAACGAAATGGCGAGACAACATGCATTTGGTCTTTAATTCTCTAGGCAACATACAGGGAATTAGAAAGACACTTTGCGGAGAGAGCGTTGCTGCTACTACCGACACTACAGAGGATGATGGCTTAAACGAAGAAGTTAGAATAATGACGCCTGCAACCGTAAATGAAATACTTGAAGCAGTTGTTAAGGACGATAAAGATACCCTCTGCAATAAATGCCTGGCAGAGTTTTTTGACAATGTTTTACCGCTTAAATGGAAGCTGATGAATTATGAAACAGTGGCGGCAGCAGTAGCGACAACAACAAAAAAGAGCTCCAGAGCAAAAAGAAGGAGGAGAAGAAGGAGCACCAGCCAGCCAGATTTGCTAACTAGTGAAAAGGTGCCCTTTCATAGTGGTGCATAATATCTCTATCGCATATCCATTCCATACGACGACCTCCAACTCTATTCAACACCATCGGTTTGCCACATGTTGAGCAGTTTTTTTGTCTTCTTTTACCTCCTTCTTTGAATGTGTTGTTAACGAGAGCGAATATGCAATAGTCAAATTATTTAAAACGCAGCAGCTGGCTGCCTGGAGTATGTAAATACGAGCCCCTCTCCTTGAGGTGCCAGCCATCTTTTAACGAACGCATAGCGCTTGGTTTCAATAGATATAGGGTATGACAATGACGCTACAACAAGTTATCGACGAGAGCATATCTTTTCCGAGATCAAATTAACAGGTCCAATATTATCGATAAGTACTTGACGTCCGCAGTTGAATAACTTCTTGTATTGACATCGTCACAACCTACGCAAAAGTTCTAGTTCATTGCAATTTCTATAAAATTAAGGGAGCAATTTCTTGTAAGGCTCATTCTGAAACTTGAACTAGGTTAGCCGTGACTAAGCTCTTGTCTATATTCTAGATTTTCGTGTTGATGTTCCGAATAAAACTTCCCCCAAAATCTCCTTCGCCTTTTGGTGCTCGGCTAGTTGCAACGAGCTATGGTGGCTTACACTTGCCAGCTCGGTCTTTTTACTATCAATGCTTTTAGTGTCGATATTTCCTTCTGATAACAATAGTTAATGGGACAATAATCAACCAAAGGTATTGAGCAATATGCAGGTTAAAGAAGGAAACAATGATAGAAATAGCAAATACTAAAGGAATTAAAAGCAGATTTGCCATAAACCCCCTTA
>JALZFS010000147.1 GCA_030861405.1 Thermoproteota archaeon
TACAGCAGGCTTGCTTATGCAATTGCTAAAAGGTTCAAATTTAGTCAAGTTAGACTTTAAGAATCCAGACGATAGGTCACTCTTTACTTCGGCAACAAAGATAGTCACCATAATAGTAATTGTAGCTGAAGGCAGTTTATATGGTGCAAGTGTCTACGGGCCTCTCACTGCACAGGATGCCCCCTTCATAATCTATATCGTGATTGCCCAGCTAATAGGCGCAAGCATTATTGTCATGCTTATGGACGAGCTTGTACAGAAGGGATGGGGCATTGGTTCTGGTCTCAGTCTATTCATCATGGCAGGTATTGCCCAGTCTATACTTTGGAGCGTATTGACTGTTGTTCCTGCTGAAGATGGTCCGGTTGGCATCTTTCCTTTCACGATTCATGCCATACTCAACGGAGATGCCACAGATGCAATATTTCGAGAAGGCCAGCTTCCAAGCCTCTTTGTACTTGCACTGACGATTATAGTGATTCTCATCCTAGTGTATATCGAGAGCATACACATCGACGTACCAATAGTTTCGACGAAATACAGAGGCTTCAGGGCTGTTTATCCAATAAAGTTACTGTATACTTCAGTAATTCCTGTCATATTTGCTTCTGCACTTATTGCCAACGTAGTCTTTATCGGCCACATGTTATGGGCAAGCTATAATCCAGTCAACGAGAACCCTGCTTTCAACTGGATCGCCCAGTTTGATCCCAATTCTCAAGGAGCGCAGGCAACACCCACAGGAGGGATATTATACTACCTTACTGCGCCAAGGGGTCTAGACACAGCTACAGCAGATCCATTAAGAGCAGCCATATACATAGTGGTTATGACAGGCATTGTCACTGTATTCTCTAGGCTGTGGATTGAGCTTGGTGGACTCTCTGGCAAGACTGCTGCCCGCAACCTCCTTGACGCGGAGGTTCAGGTGCCCGGTTTCAGAAGAGCCGAAGGATCTGTGGAAGCGCTGCTAAACAGGTACATACCGGCACTCACCTTGCTTTCAGGAATCATCATTGGACTTCTAGCCAGCACTTCTGATGTGCTTAACATTCTGGGTACTGGGACTGGAATTCTACTTATGGTCAGCATTATGGTAAGTTATCATCAGACGCTTGTCAAAGAGCAGATTGATAACCAGATGCCTAACTTAGCAGGCATGCTTGGGAGAAAATAAAGACCGGCATGAGCAGGTGTTATAGCTTCCAGTTCATAAATTAGGGTGCAAGATGAATTTTCGTAGCAGTCCTTTGGGAAGGATTTTGGCATATGTCAATACTTCATCATTTGAAAGAAGTAGCGCTGCGGGAGGCAGCATTGTAGGTCCTATGCGTACTATTGTGAGAAGCAAGACATTTGATTTGATAATTACGGGTGTCATCCTTCTTCAAGCAATTGCCCTTGCTCTTGAAGCCACACCTGGCCTCTTTTTAGTAAGCAGTAGTAATGTAGGTAATCATGTGTTAGAAATCTTTACAATAATCCATCTTTTGGTAGTTGCAATATTTATCTCCGAAGCAGGGATGAGGTTTGTAGCATTATATCCAAAACCACAGAATTACTTTAAAGGTGCATGGAATAACTTTGATTTTGCGATAGTAATTTTGTCGCTTGTACCTTTTACTGGTCAATTCGCAACTATAGCAAGGTTGATCAGATTACTCAGAGTTACACGGCTAGTGACTAAATCAAGAGAGCTCCGTTTAATTGTCTCTACCCTTGTTCGTTCAATCCCTAGTATCTTCAATATCCTGATGCTACTCAGCATGCTGTTTTTTGTATACTCAATTGTTGGATATCATCTGTTCAGGAATGTTGATCCAGAACACTGGTCGTCTTTTCTTACCTCCTTGATGACATTATTTCAAATCATGACACTTGAAGGATGGGTAGATGTAATGCACCCTATAGCATTACACTTAGGGCCTCTATCTTGGCTCTATTTTGTAAGCTTTATTGTAATTGGAACTTTCATAATCATCAATTTGTTTATCTCTGTGATCATTAGAAAATCTGAGGAGGCATATCAACAAATGCAGAGGGAATCAGGAATTCCTTTAACACAGCAGGAGATCGTACAGGAAATAAAAGAGATCCGTAAGATATTAGAACAGCTTGAGAGAAGAATTGAGCAAGACACGAGCAGCAGTAGTAGTAGTGGTGATGTAACTAGCAAAGATTGAAATTTTTCAACGTGTTCTTCTTCATAGTTGCAAATTCTGAATTTCTGTAGGTATTCTAGAAAGGTTCACTCGATTTGCTAACACAGCAGATTACCACAAGCAAGAAGACTGGAGTTCGTAGGATGTGGGCAGTTAATGCACGTTTCTTTATCTCTATGCCTATTTGAATAGGAAATATCGAGTCACCATGGTTATTGCCTTGATTGGGCTAAGATGGCTACAGCTAGGCAGCAACATCTACAATATCTACGTGTACTTGAGAGTCTTGTATATAATGACCGAATATTTGAGCAATTTTCTAACGCTGTTCCAAACCAATGACAGTCGTTGATCCAAGTCGCCTGCATAAACTTTTTCTTAAGCAAAGGATGCATACCAAAATCAATCGCGTGGCCAACCACTACTTGATTTGTGCATGCAAAAGTAGATAGCTAGCTTTGTTGCCATCCTTATGCTGTAACCTAAAATATCAGCGTGTACCCTATTTGCCAATATGTATTGAATCATAGTATGCTCGCCGGTCTCTGTACCTACCTTTGCTTGCTTGCAACCCTTCACAACGATGGAGACCCCAATTACTGTCTAGGTACCGAGATCAATGATATATTGTTATAATTTTTGTAACTGGAAAATAAGAAGGATCTCACTTTAAAATATTCGCTTAAAACAAAGGCTCGAAGATGCTGGTTAATAGCAGGGCCCTTAGGGACATAAAGCCGTGACGAGGGATCGCAATCCCACCATACAAGAGTATTCCATACTTAACTTGAAAAAGCACGCCTAGATCTTTTCGTATATTTCCAAGTCACACTATATAGCAATACAGAGATCACTATATACACCAAGATTACTTATGATCAAAGTCATATACTGTGGCAGGTAGTAAGACAAATCATGACTCAACATCAAAGCGTCTTTATAAGATGTAGAAAGTGCAATAAGACTCTGGAAAAATACATAGAAACAGGCGTGGGAGATGCTTTAACTCATCTTCAAGAAAACGAAAAGTATGAGTGTCCAGTAGCAGCACGAGAAGAGCAGCAGCAAGATGTTGTAGAGGAATTGGATGGGCGCTTTACAATGTGTATGCTGTTAAACCAATTTACGCAGACTAAATTAGAATTGCAACGACTAGACCGAGAGATATCAGAGTTATCAGCGCGTAGTAGATGCGCTGACGACCTTCTTCAATACTGGAAGGCAACGGGTGGCAAGTTTCCAGACCTCTGACTGTTAGTAATATAATAAAAATTTGAATGACAAATA
>JALZFS010000188.1 GCA_030861405.1 Thermoproteota archaeon
GCAATAATTTTGCCAAGAGCAAAGTGAGGCTCACTGAGGTTCTTTATTGCTTCATCTTTTGCTTGAGTTATGCTATCAAAAGATATGCCATTCTGCTCATATTTTGTAATATTATTAGAGTCCATAACAGCCAGAGTATAAAGGCTCAATGCTGGAAGACCGCCGAATTTGTTAGTAACCAGTATTTCCATTCCTTCTTCAATCTGGTCATATTTTGTAGGCAGATCTTTTGTAGTGTTTGCCATTGCACTTGTACCATAGAAAAGTTTGCCTATCTTGAGCGAACTGTAATCTTCCATTGCAAGGTTGTAGCGTGAAGTGAAAGCATCAAGGTTTGATCTTATTCTATCAAGCATTTCTTCTGATGGCGCATCATAAATTGGAAATAGCTTGAATGATGACGGCACGCCACAGCCAAGTAGGTTCAAAACGTCTATAGACGAAGTCATTGCTATATTGCTATGTATGTCGGCATCGGGGTCCTTTGTCACGTCAGTTACTTGTGTTACTGAGGTTACTGCAGGCATGTATCCTATTTTGTCACCTCTATGAAGATGAATATAATCAAACATACCAAACTCTGCATCTTTGTGCTCTGTTAAGACTGTACACGCAGCTGATACTGACACCTTAACACTAAATGTTTTGAAAAAGTTCTGAAAGGCTTCTGATAGTGATGCTACATATTCTCCAGTGCTAGCGTGGATTCGGAACACTGCAAGTGCACGTTTCAATTCAACCTGCTTATCTACGGTAGGGTTGGTAAAGCTGTATACACGCCTTGTAAGGTCTGGAATCTTGCCATCAATGTGATAGAAGGAGTCAAACCAGGAGGGGGACACTTTGATGTTTGTATGCTTGACCTGTGCCAGCGCGTGTTTTAGCTCGTAAAGATCCAGTTCATTAGAGCATAGAGGAAGCCAGCGGATGGGGTCAAATCCTAGCTTTCTGTAGAGGTTGACCTGTTCCCAAAAATTATTATCAATCAAACACCAAATCTCTCCTAGCAATCACTATAGTTTATTGACTATTTTATAAAATATACAGGTAAAGAGTGGCTAATAAATAAGTACTGTCTGGGTTTTTTCCACCATTTTGGCACATAGAAGGAGGAGAGAAAATGGAAAAGACAAGGATTTTACCATCCAAACCGAAGAACAAGTATTATAAGGAGTCTAGGCTTCATTTTCCGCATAGATGAGTTCACAAAAGCCGACATCTATGCATATCGAAGAGCTGGCTGAAGAATTTGAGAGCAAGACCGCGCAAGAAGTCTTGAAGTGGGCCTTTGACACCTTTGGAACTAGAATTGCACTTGCATCTAGCTTTGGTGCAGAAGATGTTGTCATCATAGATATGATGAGCAAAGCTGATAAGAACAAGACAAAGGTCTTTACTCTTGATACTGGTCGCCTCAATCAAGAAACATATGATGTAATGGATGCAATCAGAACAAGATATGGTATTCCAATTGAAGTTTACTTCCCCGATCAGAAAGAAGTCGAGGATATGGTCAGGGCAAGGGGTATGAATTTAATGTATGAAAGTGTTGAGAACCGTAAGCTATGCTGTGAAATAAGAAAAGTACATCCACTCAACCGGGCGCTTTCCACCCTGGATGGCTGGATCACCGGCCTTCGCCGCGACCAAGTTGTAACGAGGGCTACGACTAAGAAGATCGAAGTCGACTCTGCACATGGAGGCATAGTGAAAGTTAATCCACTTGCAGATTGGACCTCGGACATGGTATGGGACTATATTCGCAAAAATAATATCCCATATAACAAACTTCATGACACAGGCTTTCCAAGCATTGGCTGTGAGCCTTGTACAAGAGCAATAATGCCAGGTGAGGACCCACGAGCAGGGAGATGGTGGTGGGAAAATGCTGCACAAAAAGAGTGTGGCCTCCACTTTGACCCTTCAAAAAAGAAGCACTAACCAGTAGCGTTATAGCAGCATTATTAGTAGTAGTAATAATATTAGTATACAGGAGAGATATATCTACATCATGTCTAAGGGCTCAATTCCATTAGCTCATGGAGGTAAGCTCGTAAACAGATTTCTAATCTCTGACAGAAAAAATTTTGAGGACATGTTCACTGTAACTGTAAGTAATGAACTGCGAAATGATATTGAAAATATTGCAGACGGCATTTTTAGTCCCCTGGAGGGATTTGTAGGTGAGCATGATTTTCAGAGTATCGTCAAGACTGGCAGGCTGAAAAACGGGCTTCCGTGGACAGTTCCAATAATTCTTGATATGGACATGGAAGGAGCATACAAGATGAAGGATGCAGCACAGGTGGCTCTTGCAACTCAAGATGATCAAAAATTTGCAATATTGCATGTAGAAGAAATCTATTCATATGACAAGGTTGCCTGTGCAAAGTCGATTTACCAAACAGATGATACCAAACACCCTGGCGTCCAAAAGATGGTCAACATGAAAGATAGGCTGGTTGGTGGGAAAATAGATGTCATTAAAAGGATAGAGCAATCACCTCTCCGCAAGTACAGAATGACACCGGTACAAACAAGGGAGGAAATATCGCGTAGAGGATGGAAGTCAGTGGTGGGCTTTCAGACAAGGAATGTACCGCATGTCGCACATGAAATGTTACAAAAAGCAGCCCTCAATATCTACGATGGACTTTTTGTCAATCCACTCATTGGCAAGAAAAAACATGGTGATTTTAAAGACGAAGTGATCCTTTCTGCCTACGTTTCTCTAATAGATAATTATTATCCAAAGGCCAGAACAATGTTCGTTACACTTCATACAGACATGCGGTATGCAGGACCCAAAGAAGCAATCCATCATGCCATAATGAGAAAGAACTTTGGCTGCTCTCACTTTATAGTTGGAAGGGACCATGCTGGAGTGGGCAATTATTACCATCCATTTGCTGCTCATGAGATATTCCAGGATTATCGTGACCTTGAAATACAACCTTTATTTTTCCCTGCATTCTATTATTGCAAAAGGTGCCTAAGCTATGCTAACGAGAGAAATTGCCCCCACGGACAGGAATTTAGAGAAGAGCTGAGTGGCACCAAGATGAGAAACATGGTGAGCTCCGGTGAGATGCCGCCAAAGCATTTGATGAGGCCCGAGGTAGCAAAGATTATCGTCTCCTTTACCGAACCATTTGTGTAGAACAATAAAGGACATATTTTTTTGTGTCTATAAGACCAGGCTGCTGCATTTATGCATAGGAACACAATATAACATCCAATCCTGCTGCGGCGCTCAAACTATCTTTCCTTTTCCAATTCTTTCTTAATCGTCCTATACGTATCTGTAACCTCACCATATGTTTCTTTGATATGATGAACTGTGCCTGATCCTTTAGACTCGGCCATTATAATTCGGGTCTCCTCTATCAAAGCTTTAATGGATTCTAGCATTTCTTTAAAAGCAATACTCAATTGTTTTAGGTCCTGACCCGTCATGCCACCACCAGCAGGTGCGGTTGCTGCCTCTTCTGTTTGCGACCCTTTTACATCTGCACCCGCAGAAGAGGAAGAAGAGCCTATTTTGCTTTTGACAGCGTTGATAAGATTTTTTGAATCATCAATGATACCAGTCTCCTTTAGCTCTTTTGTGGTTCTATCCATCCTAGCGGATGTGCTATTGATGTTTTCAGATATCACGCGAATGTTTTCCATGTTCTGTTGCCATTCTGGTGTCTTCATTGTTTCCGTAATCTCTTTGGCAATTTCGGCTATCTCCTTTATTATGTCAAATGATTCCCTTACGCCAGGTGTCGCAAGCTCACGCAT
>JALZFS010000204.1 GCA_030861405.1 Thermoproteota archaeon
TCTATGACCTCTTCTTTGTTGCCAGTTTGATTTGAACTTCCATTTTGTTGCATGCAAATACTAATGGTTCTATTCTTATAACACCAAATAAAATGGTATCAGCTGCAACGTGTAATAGCCAATGAGCTTTTAACTCCGTTTACCGGTTTTCTATGGCTTGATCTGTCTGGTCAGTGTGCTCTCAATTTGCAACCACTTATAAGAAAAAACGGAGATGATAGCAATACGATTAATAGGAGTTGCGACAAATCAATTGCCAAGTGGAACAAAAAAACTTTATATACTATTTCTCTTTGGCCATTTGACTAAATTATAATCCAATAACCACTCATCCGAGGCTTCTTTCCGTAATTCGACATCTTGGAATCGCCATGTGAGCTAGCAGGCCCCATGCGTTATCCTCTGGCGCCTTTATTGCTAAACCCTACGACCCACTACCAGCATTACCCAATGTCGCCAGCTTATTCTTATATTCCGAGAGAGATCTCTCTAATTCTATTGCACTGCTGCCACATCTACGAGGATCTAGTCAAAGAGGTATGTGTCTGGTGCTCGCTTTGATCAGGAATCTAAGAGCGGCAAGCTATTAATGTTTCAATGTGCAATGTCATTGTTGAGACACAGTGCAACCATTCTCTTTGTGGGGTAATAGGGTGAAGCCGTGGTGAGCGATCCAGCAGAGAGATCCTTGAAGGATGAATATGAGTCCTTGGTGGGCAAAGCAAAGCAATTGGGCTTAGAGTTGGAGGCGTCGCGGCTAACAAATTCTTATAACAGTATTAAATATCATGCATCAAACCCCGATGAAGAAGCTCGTAGAGAGACTATTGAACGGTTCACCAAAATCGCAAAGGAGCTCAAAGAAAAAATTAAGGAAGAAGGAGGCTAGTTTGACTTTTTGACGTTATTAGCATGCACCTCAGAACCGTGAACAATCCGCACTAGGTATGAGATGGTATAGCGCGTCTCTTTCTATCTTTCCACCCGTCAATCATCATAAGTTACAAGCGAAAGGCGTTCAAATTTTAGCACATTCTCAAAGTCACACATGGCAGGGTCTCCCCCCTTGATTACGGGGACGATAGTAAAAACGAATTCCTTCTGGCCTTTCTCAATTTGTCTTCTTAGTGGCTCAGTTATAATGAGCCGGGTAAACATGTCAGTCAAAGGATGGGAAGGTCGCAAATCGTAGTCTCTTCTTTCCATTTTTACGTCGCAGTGGCCAAGGTCACCAAAACATCCTCCGTGTGCAAACACGTAGAATGATCCTACATATCCATGCTCTTCCGTCTTGGGAGTATCTTGATTTGCATTCTGGTTATTAACAAAGACTCTACCTTCAAAGGATGCACCTCCGTGATCCAATCCATAAATTTCAAGATCAATTCGATAAAATGTGCCTGCTGGTTTGTCTAGACCTAGACTAATGGGATCTGAGACATAAATTTTGGGCCTTGGTGATTCTTGCTTTGACATTTTGATTTCTCCTATCCTCTGGTTCCACCCACGGTACTCACGGTACCTGCATATTCGTAACCCAGTTCATGTATATTTAGAACTCGTCTGACAGTAAACGGGAAGGGCGATAGCTCTTGGTCAAGTAGCTCGGATGGTATGTTATTGATACCATGTCTAAGCTGCCATAACCACCATATCCTATCAATCATACAATGATGTGACCAAAAGATAGGATCCCAGGCTGCAAATGGCACTGATGACATATCCCCACCAATGCCACCCACCCAAACATGAATGCTATCGTGAATTCCCTCAAGTTCATCGCTGAAATCGCCATAATCTGATAGTGACAAGGCGAAATTAACCTGCTCCGAAGTTGGTAGTTCTGAGGGATCGCCTGGAAACCGTCTTGTATCCCTATCTGCTGGAGGATTCGCATTCGGAACGCTGATGTGGGCCTTGGCCAAAGGATTGGGTTGTCCATTAACCGTCTCTTCTGCAAAAGCTCGTGGAATCCCCTCGGTATGAGAAGTTCGGGATCGCCAATCCCACCACGGTATATACACGTCAGGTACCCTATCCTTAGCAGCTTGTTCAAACATGTAAAGATATGCCCTATGCCAAGGCAGGAAAAGGCGCAACGCCAAATTGAATCTTCTTCTCCTCTGATGGTGCCAGCAATACCATTGCGGAACACCATGAATGCCTGCTAAAAAGTTGTATCCTCATTGTCTCTTATCTGCATCATTTGAGAATAAGCTGTTCTTAGGTTCTGGAGGTCTGCTGAGGACATGTTCTGAATCCTCTTCCTATACGTAAATTGTGAGCTGCTCATATCAAAGTCCCTTGCTAATAATACCAATAGCTTTCAAATCAAGCAGGTATTCTATTTCAGTCAAATTTTATTTTCTTCTTTTATTACCCTAATAGTTAAGTGTTTCTAAGAAAACGGCGACTGGGCCAAAATGAACGGGGATAGGAGAATCACATCGCTAGGTATTACTTTAAATTTTTCATAAACGTATCAACGGTATCAGATGAAGAAGAATGAGACAATTGCTAATTCCCGTCTTCAATCCTTCTCCGCAATCCGAACAAGATTCGACAACCAAAAGTTAGCCATCATGACTTTGTGGTTCTTGATGCTGACTGGTATTAGGATTTTCCTTGCGTATGTCTTAAAAGATATTTGGATAGGAACATTTGGTGCAGTTGGGCTCACCTTTGCAGTTTTTTATTTACTACTTAGCTATACTCCTCTACGAGGCTATCGACCAAAAATAAATAAAATATTTTCTCAATGGTATAGTAAAAAGTATTTTGTCATCTCAACAATTACAATATCTACCATTCTTGCTGCCTTGTTAGTTCTGATACAATTTGGATACTCATACTATGGAAGTAATATTGTCCAAATCAATATCTTCCGCGTCGATGATAAAGAGTTAGAAAGGGACTTCGTTCCCTTCCAAGACTATCCTTTTATCGACCAGATGGCAATAGCAGTAGCAAGTGTGGATAAGAGTCTTAACGGAGATTATGCTAAAACAACTAGCTTTCTGCTAGCCGAAGACATAGAAATGATGTTATTTGTGCTCATAGCAAGGAAAAAGACGAATATATTTGCTATCTGAAAATCTGAATCATGCGGGTACACTGGTATTGCATCAAGCGCGATGCCTCTCTGCGTGGACGGTATCACTAGCCACTCACAGAAGTCCCTTGATATCTGTTGAGATCTTTTGCGAACTGCAGCAAGGAAAGATTAACGTGATCTGATCTGAAACCTCTCTCCCATTCTGGTTGAAAGCAAAATCGCGTTGAACAGTTAAAGCATAATATGGCAGTGGTCTGGCGTCTTTTAGCGAGAGGTTTTCATGTCCTCTGTAGTTATTTTTGGCACACCGCCGGTATTACTCCTGATAACATTGATGCTACCTTTACCACTCACTTATGCTTTCCCAATGAAATACACAAAAGATGGTAGTAGTAATGATGAAGAGATACTCTTTGCAGCAGGCTTCTCTCCATATGCTATAACGTATGGCGAATGGACAGCTAAATGGTGGCAATGGGCATATTCCATACCAAAGGATGTTCACCCTGCATATGATGATAGTGGTAAATATTGCTCTCAAGATCAAGGCGGACCAGTATGGTTTTTGGCAGGTAGTTATAAACATCCTGCAGAGAGATACTGTACGATCCCTGCTGGCAAATCTATTCTCCTTCCGATCCTAAACCCTGAATGCTCGTAAGCCGAGTTTCCAAGCATCCATACTGAAGACGGCTTAAGCCAATGTGCCAAAAAGATGTAGGATCTGGTAGTGAATCTGGAAGCAAGCGTTGATGGTGCCTATTTTCAATCCCTAGAACAATATCGAGTTCAATCGCCTTTTTTTGGTCTAACATTTGGCAAAAATAATATAATCAACTTACTTGCCAATACTACCACCGAGGCAGTAGCAAATGGCAACCGGATTTTCTTGAAACCTCTACCAATCGGTAAACACATAATCTACTTTAAGGGTGGTCTAGAGTCCAGAAATGTTTCTACAAATAGCAGTAATACCTTAGATGCTGCTTTTGCAGGTCCCTACATTGGGAAAATGCGGTTACTTATCATGTAACAATAACAAATAGTTCATCATTTTCTTCTATTCCTGCTACTCTTCCCTTGGATGTGAATCAAACATAAGCAGGACATGTATCGTAAGCATTTCAAAATGAATTAGTGCCTTTTTAGCTAAGGAGCTAGAGACCAAGATTAACAAGCCATCCACGATTTTGCAAATACAAGCAGATTACCCGAGACAAAATCTGATGTTATTGCTAGTTCGAGTATTCGTCCTGAATTTCATGGTCTCTTTGTTTTCGTGCAGGCGCCCGGCAGAAATAGCTTAGAGTAAAGCAAGTGTGGAAAAATAACAATAGTGTTCGATGAATGGAATCGAATCAACAAATACTTGTTCCATCTATATTCTGCTGAAACAATTCGATCACATGGTACACCATATGAAAATGCATTATTCCTTACAATAATTTCGTATGCCCTATACGGTCTAGCTCATATTGCTGACTGCCTCTTTGTACCGGCCTGTCGTCGATGTTAGCATCGTAGAATTAAATACTATGTTGATTTATCGTATGACGTACATGGTAGAAGATAAGTCGTTTAGCTGTGAGGCTTGTGGTGTGTCGTTTAGCACACATGAAGCGTTGGTCAATCATAATGTCAATTCTCATGGTGCAGCGATAGGGACGCAGTTAAGACAAAGCGAAGAAATAAAAAAACAGCGGGCAGAAGAATAGATAGATACTGTGGACGGGATAATTGATGGGATGCTAGAGGATGAACTTGACATATGTTGAATCCTATTTTCTGCGATTCTTGAATTGATACCTTTGGTATTGCGATTTATTTAATCTATAACCATTGTAATTCTTCGATAGTATGTCTACTTGATCACCTGTGCAAAGGATTTACAGAATTCTATGACCTCAGATATGCAACGAATTGTTGGTTCGCTTGGAGCGTGTGAGCTGAAGAAAGCTATCGGCTGATAAAGGACTCAGGACGTAAAAGCTAAAGTCTAATTGCCCTAAATATTGGCTCAGCAAGGTTTAATCCCCTGGTAATGTGTCTATTGTTCTTGTATTGAAGTAATGGAGCAAGGGAGGATAGAATACCACCGGTTTGAAAGCAACGTCCTAAAGTCAAACCCCCTCAAGGATCCTTATACTAGAGACATTGTAACT
>JALZFS010000025.1 GCA_030861405.1 Thermoproteota archaeon
AGTACGAGCAGACGGATTTAACGTTGGCCAGAATAACGGAGTAGCTGCAAATCAGATCGTTCCCCATGTGCACGTTCACATTGTGCCCCGGTTTAATGACGACAGTCCGGATGGCAAATGGCCTGTAAGGAGAGTCTGCTCTCATGAGGAGTTAGCACGTACGGCACACAAGATCAAGTCCGAAATCGCATTGGTTTCTCGCAAATAGGCTTACAATACCTCTATCTTTCTATTGAATACATTGAGCAATAAATGAAAGCAATTTTTGTAAATGAGAATAAGAATACATAAATCGACCAAATGGAATTGACCATAACTCCTGCCCGCGCCGAGCAGCTTGAATATTATTATCCAAACGAGGAATCACATAGTAGATATAGTAGCTGCTGATTATCTATTACAAGATTAGCATTTAGTCTCGGCACTCAGTTGAGTGACAATATCAGAGACATCCAGAAAAAGGGCGAGCTCAGCGTTCCCCGTAGCAGAACTGGATTGATTAGGATTCTATAAGACGAGCGTATGGAAAAGGCCTTGCCTATTTTTCATAATCAAAATAATAAGTGGCTCCTGAGTCAGCGGTGGATAAAAAAAGCAACCCCACAACTATAAACAAAGCACCAGCAGCACGTCTCTACACTTTTTCGAGGGACCATAGTTACCTCTCCTTTGCCTTATGTAATTATGCATCAACCTTTGCTATGTCCTAATTTGTCGCTGCCAGAACTTCACTGTCTCAGGTTTCTTATCTTTAATCCTCTATGCAGCTATCTACACGAGTTTGACAATGTGAAATATTTCTATTTGTCATTTAGAAGCAAGACCTGAAACTATCGCAAGGCCGGTTTAACATATCCTGGAGAAGAATTAAGGCTTTAAGGCACGCACGCCGTAGCAGAAAGGACGATCCCTGTATGCCAAGAGATGATGTAAAGGGCAAGCTAACAGTATGTGAAATTGCAGGTTTCAATCAACTGTTGACAGAAATAAAATCCCATGTGAATTTTCAGAATTCAATAACGATGGCTTATAGGTTCGTCGCCTCAGCAATGCTGAGGCTTGGTTCCTTTTCCATATTATGAAGTTTCATCAGGCAGTACCCAGTCAAGTGTCTTGTCTGTCAAATTCATATACCCTTCTTGCACAGACCTCAATGATTCCTTTGTCTTGTACGTACGCCCGCAACGCCCCACCAAATACAACACCCCCATCTAATGCACATGCCCAGCGCGAAACCCATGGCTTGTCATGCCTCTGGTGACCAAAAAAGACCCTTATCGAGGGAGCAGACTTGTGTCTCTGTGCTCGCCTCAGATAAGGATACTCATACCACGAAGGGTCGTTTCCTTGATTGGAAATTTGCTTGGTTCTTGGATTCCATGTCCTAATGTATATACAATGATCCTTGTTTTGTCGATTTATAGGCCGATCCGGACGTATACCTGCATGTACGACATAGGAGTTGTCTGCCCATCTCACGATGAAGGGAAGAGATTCTATCCATCTCAAAAACGTTGGATCCCTTAGAAATGCCTCCCCGCATTGCTCAATTGTCTTTGCAAGACTACTAATTTCAACTCGCTGACCTCTAAGGTATCTTAGAAGCTTCCATTCATGATTTGACATCAGCGAGTAGACTGAAGGAGTGTTGATTGCAAAAAGTAGGGTTTCTTTTATCTTGGGGCCTCGGTCGATAAGGTCGCCAGTCAATATTACAACTTGAGTATACGGAGACCAATCAATGGCGTCTAGCAGTTCACTTAGTTCATCATAACACCCATGGATATCGCCTATAATCGCCAGCTTTTTGCCTCTGCACTGCCTACGTATGTCTAGGACGCGTGCAGTCTCTTCACTTTGACCTTTCATTATTTAAACAACAACTATCCATCATAGTTAATGAAGGTGGAGGTAACCGCAGAGTCAAAGGCTATGCACGACCGATGTATAGCCACAGAGTCTATAAGAAATTTAGACTATTGTACATGTCTTGATATCGACCAGCTTCCATGTCGATTTTTTTCACCGTGGTTCATCACCCTACTGCCATTTCCAGCTATTAGTCTCAAGATATGGTCATATTTACCAGATCAACACACGAAGCCATACATTAGCATCGTTTTATGTATATGAGAATAATTGGTATCAGCTTGTGTCCCATTACTGCTTTTTTGCTTAGTTTCTTAAGCTAGCCGGTGCGAGCAATGTAACTATTCTGGCACGCAATATGGAAACTATGGCTCTTGTGGATTTCCTTTTTATTTCGTGAGGCTTCACTATTATTGACAAGAATAAGTTTATGTAGATCTAGTTTGCATCGATGCAAATTAGGTTATGGATTTGTATGAATGCTATATCGATTTGTTTTAACATTCCTGCGACGATATCTTGACTAAAATATCTTCTGTCTTGGCCGTGTATTACGTTAAGACCAAATATAAGAGATTTTCTACAGGACGAGTCACTTTGGGTCATGATCTCTTTGCATAAGTTTGACATAGTTTATCATGGCCGATCATTCCTGAGATATGGATCCTACAAACCTCCATCTGATGTCGTAATAACCGTTATCCAATTTCCTTTAACACCAGCTGCCGCCTTTTCGTTATTTCAAGTTCATTTTCCTCCAGTAGATATTTAAAGTCGTAGTCATGGCGCGGGCAGAGATATAATATCAGCTTGAATGCATTAATGTCTGCAACCGAGTCCTTTTCCATCACCATTTGCTTTTCGCCTGCATCTATATTCAACGCGTTTACATCACTTTCCGTAATGACGACATACACGCTTGCAGGCTCAAAGCACGCAGCAACTTGACAAGCTGGGCGCCGTTCTGGAATTCTAAGACCCTCGCGATCATCGGATAGCATGCTCAATAAATAAAATAAAATTTGATATTTACAGGTTATTTCTGTCTGTAATGAATTGTTCATAGTAGGCAAAAACTAGATCTATTTTACTATGCAGTCTTTCTAGTGCTTCGTTACGGACATACTGACATGTCACGATATAGATTAATTTTGTACCCGGAACATATAGAATATTCTTCAGAGACAACCTGATACGAGCTGAGACCCTAAACTTTGGTATATGTTGCCAAGGTCTTTTGATATGGAGCGATTGGTTCCATAAGCTATTGATGCCTTACTAATCGCCACAACGATCAACGCCTACTACAGGCTGACTAGGTGGACAAGTTGCATCTGCAATACCTATGCCTTTTATTTCGGAAACAAAGCACTAAGTCACCCGGGAACCTTGAAAAATGCGGACTAATGACTATAATTATTCAGACTTGTGATTCAAACACGCCCTCAATAAGAGAGCAGCTCAATTATTTGCACAAATTTTTTAGAGATCCTAGAATTTTGTCCGTGAGGCTTGCAGGATTTTTGTATTCGATTGCCTTAGGTTTCCGCTAAGATTTATGGCGCTGTCGTAAAAGGATGTGCGAGCAATAAGTAGGTAAAATACCGGAACAGCCATGCTCAGGATATGAGGTCAGGCCTCTGCTGTCTAATTACGCTCAGAACGCCGCGCATATAGCTTCTTGCAATCGACCACAGTGGTTGGGATGAAGTCCAAATG
The DNA here is from genome assembly GCA_030861405.1 of Thermoproteota archaeon. Classification (GTDB taxonomy): domain Archaea; phylum Thermoproteota; class Nitrososphaeria; order Nitrososphaerales; family Nitrososphaeraceae; genus Nitrososphaera. The sequence continues at coordinate 3,589 of JALZFS010000025.1, forward strand.
CAACCTAGCACCTCACAATCGTGGCATGTCCTAGCTATCTCCCATTGGGGAGCATTCCAAATTTCCTCTATGCTCTTCTCAAGCAAACTATATCTATTCTGCGGATTATCAAATTTCCAGCAAGGTACTATAACAGTGCCATTGCTGTTTACAAAGATGCTCTTCCAGACGCCGCATTCGTCAAAGAGTGTCCGGCCATGTTGTATTATTTGTTGAAAATATTCTGCCGGAATAAGTACTTGCAATGCATCAGGCTTTTTTATGTATTCGAGCACACTTTTGCAAACTTCAGCCATCGTCTCTTTATCTGGTAGTAATGAATAGCTAACATCGGACCTGTCTTCAACAAATGTGAGAGATACGGCACTTGCACCAAGCTCCTTTGCTCTGTCAAAGTAGCTATGGTCAATAAATTCTTCCGTATTGAATTTCGTTATCACACTGTTAAAGTGATGCGGCACACCATGTTGTGTAAGCAAGCGGAGATTGTCCATGACTCTTTGGAAAACGCGAGCCGATACACCGCGCACCTTACAGTATGGCTGTTCATAAGTTGAATCAATACTGCATATCATGAATTGGACATATTCTTTGAGTTTGTTTAAGTCTAGCGTGTGCAGGAGAGACCCATTTGTGATAAGTGTTATAGGCATGTTAATACCATTAAGGTACCTTACAAGCTCGAAAAAATCTGGCCTACTGGTTGGCTCTCCTCCTTCTATTATGCTCCATACGCAATATTTCGAGACCTTATCGAAGATTAGCTTCCATTGCTCTGTAGTCAGATCCGATGTTCTAGCTAGAGCTAGCTGGCCCTCTTTATCCGGATCACCAAAGGGACACATCGGACAGTAAAAGTTGCAGTAATGAGTCATGCTGAACACCGCAACAAGGGGACGCCTCCTTCTCATTGCCATGTTGGTGCCCCACTTACTGAGGAGCCTTATCGTGCGGATGGTGTCTACCATTCTATTGTCATGAGTGGCAAGGGCTGCTTTTAAGCAGTTCTATGTTGTATTCAAAACATTAACATCACAATCAAAATATTATTACAAAGACAATGAACGTACTAGACTTTGCCATAGAGGTAATCGGTGTTTCTGTATCCGGCGTATTTGCACCGGGGCCATTGTTTTTCACGAACGTTACCTATGGTATTCGACTAGGCACGCGGTCGGGCATATGTGTAGCGTATGGCCATACGCTAGTAGAGCTCCCTCTTATAGTCACGCTTGCAGCGGGGTTATTCACGTTTGATGCAGAAAGAAAATATGCAGGCATTATAGGATTGTTTGGAGGTATAGCTGCCTTGGCCATTGCAGGCCTGCAAATAAGGGGCGTTATCAGTAAAAACGGCGCGTACGGTCCTGTTTCTGAAATTGCACCTATTAAGCGGCCATTTATTGCAGGTGTAGCACTCAGCGCCTTTAACCCGTTCTTCTTATTGTGGTGGTCTACGGCCGGCCTTAAGTTGATAGCTGATTCTTCTGCCTTCGGGGTCACTACTGGTTTGGTCCTGCTCTTTTCTCTCCATATTTGGATGGATTATGTGTGGCTGGGTGGGACTGCTTTCCTTGCTTCAAAAGGAAGCTCGATGGTTAACTCTAAGTACTATCGTCTATTGCTTATTGGGCTATCAGCCATGCTAGTCTATTATGGAATTAGCTTCTTACTGCAGGCGGCATCTGAATACTTGTAGAGCGAGGAAGTTCAACGGTGCTTTTGAAAATTGAGTCGATTGTGTGGGTAGTCAGAATTGCAAAGAACCGAGTATCATTTCCACTCCCATGCACGGCGATCACTTTTATGACACTTTGGCATTAGTAATCGGTTTGCTTAGATGTTCCCTGGAATCGATATGCTAGTCAAATTGTTATCATCTTCTGCTTGACTGTAATTTTCTTTAATGTTTATTGAGGTGACATAGCTCAAGCAATAAGTGCTAATTATGACCCAGGGATTGTTTCACTCCGTCTCGATAACAAGATTATCATGTTGGAGAACAAAAAGGAACATCAACAATCTTTGCTGTCTTAGTCTTAACCTATGTCAACGACAGAACATTATAAAAATTAGCTAAAGATCATCTAGATGGGATAGCCAGATGCCGGCACGAGAACTCGCACGCGCAAGATCTCAAAAATAACAAATCTCATAGCAGGTTAAAAGCTTTAAGTTATGGCATTATTATGTGGCGCACATCGTATCCAAGAGCAGTCGGATTAGGGATAAAGATCTCTCTGTGAATATGCCAGCATCCTACCAGGGTAAATATTACATCACGCCTCTACTTAGCCCTGGAAATAGGAACTTCTATCGTGGAGACGTTTCTTATCTTGCCATCCTCAGATTGAACTGTCTCTGAACCGAGCTTAATTGATCCAATCTTATATCCGAGAGTGTCCATACGCTTTACAATAATTTGAGCAACATCTACAGCTCTAGTTATGCTCTTGCCTCTGGCTTTTATTACTACAGTTGGCTCATTTGCCAACTGCACAAGTGTTGCAGTAACATAAGTCATTAACGGCTTCTTTCCAATGAATATCTCATTGCTCGGTGTACTGTGTTTGAAAGAGTTAGTGCTTGTAGACATTGTGCGAGATTATTGAGCACACTACAATATAACGTTTGTTACGACTATGGCTGATCAATATTAGCGTACTTTCTAAGGATGCTGTCAAGCTCGGAGGGATTTTTGGTTATTTCCTTTACTGCCTCTGGATGCTCTACCTCGTAGCAGTGAAGTATATGTTCCTCGTCCTTGTAAAATAAAAAGACCTTATTATCATGAATACAGTAATACAACTTGTCTGGAATCATCTTTTCTGGCTTAAGTTTAATGCCATCATGTTCAGCGATAATAGGATAGTTGTTGTCGCTTGACGCCATTAATCCCAGTTTACCACCCATTGGCTATTTAATTTGACATTAAAGGTCAGCGGCAATTCTTTTTCTTATATGGCTTGACTATTGTACACAAGACGATAGATTTTCAAAACCGAGCTAAAAAGGATCTGTTAACTCTATCAAGATTGGTGCTTGGTTTTCTGATGGGTTCCTTTTTTGTGCCTCAGCTCCTGCATCCCGAACTCATTATACCTGGTCTTAATTTGCAACATCCTGCGAGCGACGATAATCGTTACTATTCGACCTTTTTTGTGTGATAGATCATGAGCAGTCATCTTTGGTTGCCCATTAGGCTGCATGGACGTCTCCCCGCCTGTATAGCTTTTTGGTGTCTGTTAGCTAAGCGATCACAACTTTATTGGGCACATAGAAATTTTTAGAGAAAGTTATGCTTATCAACAATATGGCATCACCATTTGGACGTACATCTTTTGCTTAATGGTTGGCAGGTGTAGCTCTCATGTATCCTTTGCCTGCAGGCGCTCTGAACGTCTTATATCGATTGGATAATGATGTTGAACAATCCCTACCAGTCAGGTTATATATGACCCTCGTGTGTTATATATTAGGAATTTTTTATGCAAAATAGTTTTCCTATGAAGGAATGGCATGTCGAACACATGGAAAAGACAGTTGTAAAGTACGTTAAGGGCCTGTCCGAAAATGCTTCTGGATG
>JALZFS010000042.1 GCA_030861405.1 Thermoproteota archaeon
TTAATGAGTCGTCAGATAAGACTTGAACATGTTATTTCATTTGCCGACGCCATTTTTGCATTTTCTATAACTTTCATGGCCATTTCAATTCACATACCAGACTTGGCAGAAAATCTTACCCAGAGACAAGTTATCACCAGATTGTTAGAATCCCTCCCTGAATTTGAGATCTATGTGATTAGCTTCTTTATCATAGCTATTTACTGGATCGCATATCATCAAATCTTCAACAATATAGTAGGTTCTCATTCCGTCACAACATGGTTAACCTTAATATTCTTATTTTTCATAACACTTATTCCACTTGCCACTAATCTGCAAATAGGATTTGGTTCCGATCAAATTGTATTTGTATTATATTCGCTGGTTTTAGCTATAGCTGGGTCGATATTAACAATAACATGGCTGCATGCCACAAAGAATAATTTGATAGATAGGACACTGAGCAGGAGTGAAATACATAATATTTCGCTAGAGTCTATAATTCCTCCTGTCGTATTCTTGTTATCAATTTTGGTCTCCGTTATTGACCTGCGAGTTGCATATTACTTTTCTATAGTAATAATACCTGCAAAGATAATATTGCGCAAGAGAAGATAATATTCTTAATTTCTACCTACACCTTGTCGATCATTGTTATCTTTGCGGTTCTATCCGCGTCTCCAACTCTTCCTGAGACTGCATCAAGAACTATAAAGTGTTTGGGGCCTCAAGCATAACAATTGAAGAAATTTCATATTTGTGTTAGTCTGAGTAATGGTGCTGCTTTGGCTTATGTTGTTGAAGTTATTGGTCTGTGCACGACCAATGTTTCGGCCGCTGAAGTCGCATTTTAGTATTGATATGCCAATGCTTATAAGAAAACAATTGAATGATGTCTACGGAACGCCGTTTATCCACGAAGCAATTGCTGCTATAAGACGAGTATCTGCACCAGCAACATCAAAGTCTTGTTCAACTTTTCTTTTGCTTAAGACAATGCATCATTTATTATCTGAATTTTTGGCTTAGGAGATTTTACTTGGCTTTCAATTGCTTGAACTTCTGCTTCTAATTCTTCCGTCTTTTCAGTAGGTAATTCTGGTTAATATGAAGTTTTCTTACTTCAGCAATAATGTCATTAGAAGCAGAGGTAAGGAAGTGCAGGTACTTGTTAAACGGGTGCAGGAAAGGTAGTGATCTAGTAAAATTAAAGCCATGTCGATATCTTTTGATATAAAATATTATTGATTGAGGTCTCCTCCACCTTTAGTTGATTCAACTTCCCATTCTTGCAGTTCCTTATCTAGTTTAGAATTGACCCTAGTGATCGGCTTTAGCGTATCTTCTTTTTGAATGTCTTTTTTCTTCTTCTTCTCTTCCATATCCATATGCCTGCAATGTACTGTTGTATACAAGGTTATTGAAGATTAGTTTTGTTCTTCTACTCAATAAGCTACTGGCGCTCTTACTGCAATTGCTTCTATCTATAAGTGCAAAAAACAATGCGACGTTATCTAAAGGGGTAATGGCAATATGGTTGTGCATTACGTGGGTTAAAAGTGAATGAATGATTTGAATTGAAGTTTTAGAGCATTTAATTTAGGTGAAGTTCACTGTGTTACACCCACATATACTGCAGCCTGGCGGCATATGCTATCGATAAAGTACAAGAAGTTTGGGCCAGTTTGGAGTATCGGACCAATCCTTTGTAGTCCTTCTTCTGTCTGCGGTATTTCTAGGCTTTGATCTAAGTCTGCAGCCGCAGCAGGGGCACCATGCTCCTTCCCATCTCATGAATATCTCACACTTACTACACCTTCTCTGTCCTGCAGAATATTTTCTTGCAGAACTATTAGCTGGCCCAGAAACCTTATGTTGTTTGCAAATACCTCTACACGTCATCGATCATACATCACGTGCTAATAATAGTCAAATAAAATAGTATCAAGACCACAATATATTACAGACTAAACACCGAGGTGAAGAATAGTGTTTGATATGAAAATTATTACTCCGTTCTTGTTTGTATATTTTCCTCGTTATACAGCCGCACAGCGGCAAAAAATTGGCTGTTTCTACAGAGT
>JALZFS010000052.1 GCA_030861405.1 Thermoproteota archaeon
CATTATTTGAAATTTTGAAATTGGTCCATTTGGGATCGTAGTGAACCCCCTTTATATGGCGCACTCTGATGCTTCGAATCGCCATGCCGTAAGAATCTTCTTTTACTCTCATCTCTAAAATGCCGTCCACTATTGATCCTAAATTGGCAACTAGTTTATCCTCTATAGACGAGGCTGTGAGTGTAAGAATTGCAGTGCTGTTGAAATTTTTCAAAGCACGTGCTAAATTCATTACAAATTCTACCATTATCTTTTCACCAAGCAACAACTGCGTATGTGTGAGAGAATCGATAACCAATCGTATCGGCCTGACACTATTTTTCTTCTCATAATTTTTCTCATTTGAAGATGCTGCTTCCCTATCATCATCTTCTTCTGTCACCAACCATTTTTCAAGCCTGTGAACTAGATTTGAAAGCATTGCTGTGGCTAGTCTTCTTTTAGAAATTGCTCTATCATTGGGATATACTGTTGAGATTTCGTCAAATGGATTGATAAATTCTATAGGGTTAGGAACTTTTGTATTTCCTATATTCAAAAAGAGTGCATCAAATTGCATCCTGTTCAAGCCTGTACTTATGAATATGCAAGTCTCTCCTCTTAGCATTCCTTCTATTAGGAACTGCCTACAGTACATTGTCTTGCCTGAACCAGAAGGACCATAAAGGAGTAAGACGTTTAGACCTAAACTCTGAATAGGCAAATAAATTCCAGGTATCTGAGAGTTATTACTAATACTCTTGCCCAGGCCTTGGGCCTTGTTTAAATCATTACCAGTATGCGACACTCAATATGACACACTCTAAAATCTTTAAAATGTTATTTAAATAATACTTAAAGACAGAATGAGTGCTTCAATAATATTATTAAGATTGTGGTCGCTGTTCCTTCTACTTTTTATACAAGTATTTGAAAGATATTGAAGAAAATCTAAAAGATGCCGAATGAATAGATATAGGCTTGTCGATATTATAGTAACCTCTCGAGCATGGTATAATTAGTAGGTGGATTTGACCGGGGTAGATCCGGTCTACAGTTCCTTACCCAACTGTTGCTTGGTCCTGCATTTTTTCTTATTCAACCATGCAACTCTTCATAACACATAGATAGCTTTACCTTAAAGACAAGAAGCAAAAATTGTTTCATATGTATTTGTATCAGCACACCTAAGATAATATTCGTATGATCTCTAGCATATTTCTATAACTAGTCGGTTGTTGTATCAAAGCAATTTTAGAATAGATTGTTAGTCGCTACAAATTCCTGGCTACTACGCCAATTCAGACTCTGAACCTAACGATGTACTTTGTAGAGATCCTAAGATACCTCATGTCTACTCTCAAGCTTATTGATGATATGATTTCAAAAACTATAGAGCATGGTCTACGAAAAGTTCATAGGTTGGTCTCCTCTTGACCGAGCTAGTGAGCAGTAATACAGGTGAGGAAGAATGTGCTCCAAAATGCCATATCCCATATAGAAGCGTGTCAACACTATTTCTAATGTCTATAACCTTGGTTATGTCATCGTATCTTTTGCCCTTTGCATACTCTGAGGAATTTTATTATATTTCTAACCTGAGTGGGGTTGGACCGGGAAATGGTCAATTATCACAACCCTCTAGCATCACTATAGATCAAAAAGGTAACGTATACGTGGCTGATACAGCTAACAACAGGATACAAGTATTCTCTAGCAATGGTACTTTGATATCGGAGTGGGGAGGATATGGAAGTGTCAATGGTGCGTTAAGAAATCCTCAGGGTATTGCTATAGATCAAAAAGGTAACGTATACGTGGCTGATACAGCTAACAACAGGATACAAGTATTCTCTAGCAATGGTACTTTCATATCAAAGTGGGGAGGATATGGAACAGGGAATGAATTCTTTAATTCGCCTGAAGGCATTGCTATAGATCCATCATCCAGTAACGTATACGTGGCTGATACAGCTAACAACAGGATACAAGTATTCTCTAGCAATGGTACTTTCATACGATAGTTGGTGTCCGGTTCCAGTAAACCGGGTTGTTTAGCCTGAATAGTTCAGATAGATCAAAAAGGTAACGCATCCGTGGCTGATATATACTTCGTAGCATTAAGATGCCCCTGTCCAAATGCTTACCTTTGACCTAAGTGAATTTGATTATTGTAATTGCATTGTTCGCTTATCGGTGCCTGTTCTTGTCTAGCTTTTCACTATGTGTAATTTTCCCATCCTTTTTATATATTCTAGGCTAGTAAAGTTACCTACTGTTAGATCTATCTTGTTATTCCGACTTTGATAGGTATGCACTCGATTCTAGTAAGGTCTTTGAACTTGAGCTAGAGCAAAGGTAAAATCCTATTCTACTTCTTGTAGACGAAGCATTGTGCCGAAAGGACAGTATTATACTGATCTTGTCCCCTCTCGCTCCTTCTTTAGCATTATCAGATCAATTATTTCCCTTTTTGGGGTAGCTACGTTCTAAACTTTTATTTGTTTTGTCATAGCTAGCTGCTCAAGCTGTTTTGCGAAGGGATGATCAGGATATTGCAACACTGTTAAAAATTCTTTCCTCTTGAACTGGATGTCGCAATAGCAAGGTATGGCCGATATCAAATCCATTTTTGTTTGATTCGAGAGAAGAGCATTGGAACTACTAAGTTCATTGCCGACCATTTCTAACTCTATTGGATTTTCTTCCCCAGTAGAGCTGCTGCTGCTGCTGTTCTCCTTTGATCTAGGGCTTAGAATATACGTCCTTGGGACGCAATACCCTGAAACCCTATTTAAAAGAAGAAAGGATTTCGATCCAAACTTTGTGAATGATCCGTAGATATCATTCGCCATTTTTATAGTGCCTTCAATGTCAAGGTCATCAAATTTGAGAGTAAGGAAAAGTATATCTGCAACTGCTAACGAGTTTATAGACCAGTACCTGATACCTGGGCTTGTGTCTAAGATAACGTAATCTGATTCATAGTCCGAGATCAAGTCTTCCCGTAGTTGAACAAATCTCCTGAGGAGTTGTATATTGGCATTGGCTGTCTTTATGCTGCCTTCTAATCTGTAGATCTCTTCTTTTTGAGGATTTGAAAAACCAACCAATAACCTCCCGATCTTCTTATTTTGATTGTTTGCATATTTGGTGATTGTGGGCGTCATATCGACCATTATTTCGTTTAAGTCGGAATTTTCAAACAGTAGATCGTTTATCCACTTATTTGGAGTGCGTTCAAAATATGCATGAAGACTAGGAGCATAAACATCAAGATCAAGCAAGGACACGTTATATCCTTTAGCCGATAGCATGGCAGCAAGATTGCATGCTATTGTTGTCTTACCTGTGCCCCCCTTATATGAGTGGAAGGCGATACATTGAGGCATTCTTTATCGATATAAGTCTTGATAAGACCTATTTAGGAATTACTTATTCATATTGGCGCTTCTATAGCATTAAACTGAATTTTGAATATTGGTTGCTTGTTTGCTCTTGGTAAGTTCATGTACTAAGACAGATCAAATAAAAGAAGTACAACTAAAAACTCAACTTAGAGCTCGTACCTCATATTCTTCCTATATATGCATTCAGATCTCGTAATAAGTATTGCACCACTTTGCCAAAATAATCTTTTTTGACCCTTGAAAAAGCATAATGAAATAAACCCAGCGAATAGCAACATTTGTGCCACATTTAATTACTATTTGCCGCTCTCCTTACAAGTAAGCTGTTTCATCGGGCTGCAAACAAGCTGATCGTGGTCAGGATGTTATATGAATGGATTTCCATCTTCCTTTGCCTGCACCACCAGCCAAATTTAACGGCAAAAGGATCTGATGATAAAGTAAGTGGTTACAGTAGTAGATATTAGGGCAAAATCTTCTCGATTAGGCGGAAATTATTTGAAGTATTGTGGACAATATAATATCACAATAGAAAAATGCCGTACCCGCTCAGAGTTCGAATGGTGAAGGGTCCAGCAAAGGTAATTGTAAAAGGACCCTGCTATGTTCTTGGAAGTAATGTATCTGGACAAACGGTAAGAGTAAGGGCCGGCAAAGCATTACCCTTTGAGCCAGGCAACGGATGCAGGCTGCAAGTGCAACTTGGATACGGTGCTAGTGTATGGTGGGCTAATCTAAACGAAGCGGGCACTTCAATGTGGCGTAGCCTCGTCCACCAAGTACTGTCTGCCTCGGCTCAGGGTAAAAAAATTACAGTCATGGTTGTGGGCGGCACTGATACTGGAAAATCAACACTGACAATATATCTTGCGAACATGGCAATCAGGAAAGGCCTTGTCCCTTGTGTTATAGATGGAGACATCGGTCAGGGTGACCTTGCACCGCCAGCCGCAATTGGAGCTACTATTCTACCAAAA
>JALZFS010000063.1 GCA_030861405.1 Thermoproteota archaeon
TAAGCATTACTTTGATGATTCGAGTATTTCTTGCAGTATCTTTGTCCTTTCATCATCATCATCGTCATCATCATTGTATTGAATATCAGAAGCCGACACCACAATAACAGAAGAAGAAGAAGAAGAAGAAGAAGAAGAAAAATGTTTTGCAGCAGGACTTCAGATCTACGGTTTAATGTCTTATCTAACAAGAGATCCACATTCATGAATATCGCAAAGAAGGGTCGCAGCAATCTGAGCATATGATGTCTGCTGCCAGTGACAAGAATTTTCGTGCGTTTAAAATAATGATGGTTCTGCTTAAAGGCGGTTTACTTATCTAAAGTCTTGAAGCACATATAAGGACTATTTGACTGTAAAAATTGTCAAATACAAATAAGGTATATCCTCATATCTATTCTGAAAGTATATGGCCGACCTAACGTTGTCATATATTCCGTTACTTTCTATAGCTGTCACGTCAGGACTTCTTGTTATGGCATTAATAAGTTTCTCGTCTGCAAGGAAAAGTATCCAAAAGCAAAGTGAACAACAAATGAATAATCTAAAGACGCTAAATGAACAACAAATCTATGAAAGACTAACTGAAGTTAGACTCCGACTCCAAAACACAGACGATTTTACCAAACTGGCAGCAGAAAGTCCTATTTACGCCGAACGTTTTACCCTAGTAAACAAACCATCAGAATACTATACAATAATGACGTTTCTCGATCTATTTGAATATGTATATCACCTCAAGGGAGAAAATAGCATAGATAATGTAGTGTGGAATCGCTGGAAAGCACTCATGGAAACGATAATGACAATACCAAAATTTGTGACAGTGTGGGAAAAAACGAGATATTCACATTCCGATGATCAATTCAAGGGTTTTATTGATTCACTTTTACCAGTGAAGAATAATACTCAGGCCGTCAATTCTCAGCGACAATAGGCTCGCAGCTTTCACGACATCGCTCCGAAGAGTATCACTAGAGGTATCTTCGATAATCATAATAGCATAACGAATTGCGAACACTGTCAAGGGCAACGAATAGTGATTCGGCGGTTCCGGTCGTACATCGTGGAGTAAGGGTAGCTAGACCCTACAGCGTTCATATCTGAGTTGTCCGAGGAACCATAGACTTCAGACTAAAGGTTGGCCAGGGACAGATTTACCCAGGTAGTAACCTATCAAACTCCTTCTCACCAAAATGGTAGCCTCATTAACACTTGACGTGTAACCTATATTATAATTCCAGACCATTTGACATGGTGGAATAGCGACTGATGTGCAGTAATGCGGAGCTGACTTGCTTGCTGACAAATCTATCAACAATAAATAGAACGTTCACATAAATCCACTATAAATCAAGCAAGTCAATCGAGCATCGAAAAAGCAGTTTGTGCTTGACTTTGTAGAAAAATGCATTCAATAGACATGATTTGGCGCCAGCTGATGGATATTATGCTAGAGACCTACGACAACACACTCGTCAGGTTCCACAGGGAAGTGAAGGATTCAAGCAATATTTTGGTTAGTCCTTTCAAAAACTTTCCGGATTCTCGAACTACAATAGACCAATGTTGTTGGTGAAGAGGACAAGATATTGCCATGATGACTACACCTTCCACATGCAAGCAAACCGGTAAGAGGTAAGTCTTGAGACAACTCTCTTATTCAGAGTTGTAATGGCATGGCTGTAGAGCCATGGGGTGTAGTTGATGCTTTAGGAACGGCATAGGATCAGTTATCGGCTCTAGTTAAAACTCTGCCACATATCTTCCCCAAGCGGTTGGAGAGAAACTATTCATCAAAAAATGAGGCAAAATTATGTTCAGACTCATATGGTGCTCCAAGTGCTGATGAAGGAATCACAGCTGCTAGCTTGCTCATGATGTGTGCAGACCACAGGTGACGTTACTGCTACTTCAAGACAATTCAGAGCAAGCTACCATGAAAATTAAGGTATTATATGGAACATTTAGTGAGCCAGATACCGCGCGCCATCAGCTTGAACAATCGCAATGACCTGTTTTAACATATCAGTAAAGGTTGATCAAAACCTACTTTTCATGTTGTCTTTAGGTCGCCGCAACTCTAGCTTAAACTTTCTTAACAGATGTTGGTTTACATATTCCTAGGCAAGGAGAAGCCGCTTGAGTAGCCTCGATTCCATTCCTGTTTCTCGCGTAATGACAACCCAAGTTAAAACTGTACACGGAAATGACATAATACAGAAAGCATGTAAGATAATGATCCAAAACAATATTGGTAGTGTCATAGTTGTTGTCGCCGCTGCTCAATCAGCTAATACTCAGACTCCTGTAGGCATAATGACAGGGACTGATATTGTAAGACATCTGGCAGAAGAGCCAATCTCCTTTTCGGCACCTGTAAACCAGATAATGAGCAAGCCCGTGGTAACCATTCATCCTAACGCTTCGCTTCAAGACGCATTGCAGACAATGCAGTCAAGAGACATACGTAGACTTCTTGTAATGACCGACGATGGTAACAACATGGCAGGAATCTTAACAGATAAAGATATTTTCAGATTTATTGCAAAAGACAGCTCTGCTCCCTCAGTCTTTGTAAACGACGAAGTGCTTGCAAGACAGAGGGACATGGCTGAGCGTTTCAATAGTAGCTTGTTTGAAGATATTTTGCGTAGGAGACAATAAGTAAGTTATACAATAGCATAAAGGGACGAGATGATGGAGAACTCTGGATTAGGTCCTAACTGCCGAACGTAAGGATGCATTATCATCATTCTATAGGAAGAAACTTCATTGAAGGACTGAATATATTGTATCAGAATTATTATGATTTTGATAAGGGTCTATACATAATTCTATAGAAAAAAGATTGTAGATATGGATCGGGCTTGAGCAGTGGCGAGATGCACATATCGGCCCAGAGGACCTGCTGGCCTGCTTATCTTTTCTCACACAGCCATGAATCGCTAGCATCACACCCAAACGAAATCACCGAATTAATCCTTAATGTGACGAAAGGAAAGCAGTAGCTTGTTACCTTTTTGAAAGTGACAAAAAGCCATGAAAACAGGCTAGAGGATAATTTTGTCGTCTTTCTTTTGACTGATTCCAGTCCGTGATGATATGACGTCTCTGTTGTAATCTCAGATTTATGTAAATTTAATAGGGTTTGTCTTCGATAACTGCTGCTGATATCCTTACTAGAGTATAGACTTAATTCATAGTCGTGACTATCAAGGTTCGCTTTATTAGAGTCATGCTTTGTGTTTGTCCGCGTCATGTGGGCATGATATAATCGCTGTACAGTTATAATTTTATGGACTGTGTTAATACAAATCTAAATTGGATTTGGAAATTAAAGAGGAGGGGCAAAAGTAGCAGAGGGTAAGGTGAATAGAGACTACCACCGAGCTAATATTATTAGTTGATATCATCTAAATGCAATGTATCTGACGAAGAGTAGCATTTGTTCAATGGATCAATTCTGAAGATAAGAAATCAAAAGATAATCCGCTCAACTAAACTACATATACTAGTTACAAATGCCATTGGTGCACCGGAAGTGATGCAGCACGCCAAAGGGTTCTAAGAGAAGTAGCCGTTAATAGGGGCGGAGCATAAATAACCTCTATGAGTGGTACACGCAGGAGGCTTCCGCTAAAGAGCTCTCTGTTTGAGCAGATATTTCCTACATTAACTCCTGCTCAGATTCATCGCATAGCAGCCCATGGACACATGCGCACAATGCAACGTGGCGAGGTGCTCATCGAGCAGGGTGATAGAAATATCCCGTTCTTTGTAGTGGTTTCTGGTGAGGTCGAGGTTGTGCGCCCCTCGGATACCGCTGAGACTCTTATTGCCGTTCATCGCCCGGGTAATTTTACTGGTGAGGTCAACACGCTCTCTGGCCGCCGGTCTCTCTTCCGGGCAC
>JALZFS010000105.1 GCA_030861405.1 Thermoproteota archaeon
ACAGCTGCCTCTGCTAACAGTTCTCTTCTTGCAGAATATGCTGGCTGGCTTTTAATAGCAATTTAGTGGCAAAATACTGCGGGGGGTGGGATTTGAACCCACGAACCCCTAAGGGATGAGGTCTCCCAGTCAACTATAACATCTGAGCATCGTGCCATCATCCGAATTTAGAAGATGATGAACTCACGCCGTTGACCGGGCTTGGCAACCCCCGCTGCCATTCGCTGCTATCTCGGCCCAACTACAATAATATTGTTCTTATTCAATGTTGATTGGAATGCCAGCACCGCTTTTGCTCTTGAGCTTGAAGGATACTTCAAGTATGCCATTCTTATAACTGGACTTGGCCGTCCTAGGATCGACTGCTTCGGGTAGCTCCACTGTCTTATGATAGCGCGGCTGACCAGTCATCGATTCAATGGTAAGCAGGTTTTCGTCTGCGGTCAGGCGCAAATCTTCTTTGTTGACGCCAGGCATTTCAGCAACAACACGCAGCTCGTCTGGGCCCTTGATTATATCAATCAGAGGTTCCCGCTCTTCCTTGACTGCAAGGCCACCGCCAAGGACGTTTGGAAAAGCATCAATGTTGCCAAACTTGCGCACTACAGGCTTGCCATCTGGACCAATTTTAACAGAATACCCATATACAATAGGCCCCATTTCCCGAACGATAGAGCCATCATCTAGCTTGCGTTCCTTTACCAAATCCTTTGGGACCTGTTGTTCTACGTTCTTGAAAGCCTCTTGCATCATCTTTTCGACGTCGCGCATCATCTCATCGATATCAGGGAACCAAGATCCGAAGCGCCTTCTTCTTCCGAACCATTCATCAAACGGCGATGACATATATATCTCGTCTAGAAAATAGAGGAATTTCTATTTTAAAGTATTTGTTTAATATCGATCATGTAATTCCTTGTCAAGCTCTTTAAGAAGGGCCTTCTGCCTGTCGGTAAGCATGGTTGGAACCTCCACATTTATCTTTACATGAAGGTCTCCTTTACCTGTACTGCCATAGCGAGGCAGTCCTTTGCCCTTTATCTTCAAGATGGCGTTTGCAGGAGTACCTGGGGGAATCTTTAGTTTTTCTGACCCTTCAAGCGTTGGCACGCGAAGATCTGTGCCAAGCGCAAGGTCAGTAAACTTGACATCAAGATTATAAAGCAAATGCCCGCTCTCAAGTCTTTCAAACTTTGCATGCGGCTTGATATGGAGCCGGACTACAAGATCTCCAGCCATACCTGCCTCGGATATCTCACCTTCACCACGCAGCTGGAATGCCATACCATCCTCAACACCCGGGGGAATTTCGAGTTTGAGCTTTTTAACTTGTTTTGCCCTGCCACTTCCTTTGCAGTTGCTGCAGGGTGTATCAATTATCTGACCTTGTCCCTGGCATGTCCTGCATGGCTCCATTGTAACAATTGTTGAGAACCTATTTTGACTATATACTCTTCTTGTCTGACCCTGCCCATCGCATACTGTGCATTTGCGTGGTTTGGTCCCGGGTGCTGCTCCGCTGCCACCACATTCTCTGCATCTATCAAGTCTTGGTACCTCGACTTCTTCTTTCTTGCCCCTGAGCACATCTTCAAGTGTAAGTTCCACATCATAGACAATGTCTCTTCCCCTGCGTCTCCCGCCACCAGCAAAGCCAAATCCAAACAAATCGTCACCGAAGAAGCCACCACCGCCCCGACGGCTAAATATCTGCTCAAAGATGTCGCGAAATCCTCCGAAGCCCATATCACGGAATATCTCTTCAAAGTTGGCTTCAGAGCCTCTAAAGGCTTCCTCTGCACCTACATGGCCATACATATCATAGCGCTTGCGTTTTTCATCATCAGATAGTACAGCATATGCTTCAGATATTTCCTTGAACTTTTCTTCCGCGCCGGGCTCCTTGTTCCTATCAGGATGATGCTGTAATGCAAGCCTACGGTAGACATTCTTGATCTCTTCCTTGCTTGCGTTCTTTTGGACGCCCAGAACCTCATAATAGTCCCGCTTGCTACTCAATGCAGATCTTCACCCGTATATTGTTTTAAGGAGCCCCTTCCGAATATTTTCTTATGGCTATGGCGACGGGTTTGGCCCGGCTGCGCTTCCTGTTGGACCACCGCCTGCAAATCCAGGACCCGCTGTACCAGCTGTACCAGCTGTACCTGCCTGTTCAGAGGGGGCAGCGGTACCAGTGCCTTGGTATGCCTGTGTACTTATTTCTGCCAAGATGTTCTTCAATTCCTGTACCTTCGCCTTGATGTTTTCCGCGTTATTGCTTGAAATGGCATCACGTATTTCCTGTGTGGCCTTATTCACCCTTTCTACCTGATCTGGCTTTACCTTGTCCTTGAGATCCTGCTTGACTAGTTTGTCAGCTGCGTAAATAAGGTTGTCCGCCTCGTTCTTGATCTCTGCCTCCTCCTTTTTCTTCTTGTCTGCCTCCGCAAACTGCTCTGATTCCCTCTTTAGCCGTTCAATTTCATCCTTGGCTAGCTTGTTGTTTGCAGTTATTGTAATCTTGGCTTCCTTTTGAGTAGCCAAGTCTTTTGCAGCGACATTCAATATGCCATTTGCATCGATATCAAATGTAACTTCGATTTGAGGAACCCCCCTCGGGGCTGGTGGGATGCCAGATAGGTTAAACATACCTAGTGAAACACAATCAGCAGCCATTGGGCGTTCACCCTGTACAATGTGTATTGTTACAGCAGTTTGATAGTCTGCAGCAGTAGTAAACACCTTGCTTTTCTTTGTAGGAATCGTGGTATTGCGCTCAATGAGTGGCTCTTTGAGCCCGCCTAGCACTTCCACGCCCAAAGTAAGTGGCGTTACATCCACAAGCAGAATATCGGTCGAAACGTCGCCAGCAATTACCGCACCTTGAACTGCTGCTCCCATTGCCACTGCCTCCATCGGGTCGATTCCACGTTCAGGTTCCTTGCCCATGACCGAAGACACGAACTGCCTCACCATTGGCATCCTTGTAGGACCGCCAATCAGAATGATCTTGTCAATGTCTGTAGGAGTCATTTTAGCGTCCTGCAATGCCTGCATCATAGGCTGCCTGCATCGTTCAATTATTGGTCGGAGAAGCTCCTCAAGCTTTGCCCTTGTTAGCTGTAGTATTAGGTTCTTTGGTCCCGATGAGGGATCATATGCTAAGAAAGGTAGGTTGATCTCTGTTGTAACAACATTTGATAGCTCTATCTTGGCCTTCTCTGCAGCCTCCCTGATCCTCATCATTGCAGCGTTGTCGTTTCTAACATCAAGACTAGATTGCTTGCGAAATTCTTGTACAATATACTCCACAAGCGCATTATCCATATCGGTCCCCCCAAGCTGGGTATCACCTGATGTAGATCGTACTTGGAACACGCCGCCACCCATCTCCATTATTGTGACATCGAGTGTACCGCCGCCGAGATCAAAGACCATTATCTTCAAATCCTTGTTTGCCTTGTCAAGACCATAGGCAAGCGATGCAGCCGTAGGCTCGTTAATTATGCGAACCACTTGGAGTCCAGCAATTTCGCCGGCATCCTTGGTTGCCTGGCGTTGATTATCGTTAAAGTAGGCTGGCACGGTAATGACTGCCTTATCGACGGTTTCTCCTAAGAATGCCTCCGAGTCCCTCTTGATCTTTTGCAGGATGAACGCCGATATCTGTTGGGGAGTATACTCTTTGCCGTACACTCTAAATTTAAAATCTGTTCCCATCTTACGTTTTGCTGCAATAACAGTTCCCTCAGGGTTGGAGATCATCTGACGGCGAGCTGGCTCACCTACAATGAGTTGTCCATCCTTGGTAAACGCTACCACCGAAGGGAATGCCTTTCCACCTATAGATGTGCCTTCTGCTGCTTGTATTATCGTCGGCTTGCCACCTATCATGGCAGCAGCTGCTGAGTTGCTGGTCCCAAGATCAATACCTATTATTTTGGCCATATTATCAACCTCCTTTTCCTCCTTGATTATCGGTCTCTTTAGTATCATTAACACTATTTTTAACTATCTTCTTTGAGATCTCTACAAGGCTAGGTCTCAGCACTCTCCCATTTAGCATATAGCCCTTCCTTATCTCTGCTGTCACGGTATTTTCCGCCACGTCTTGACGTACAGAATATGTTATAGCATCGTGCACATTAGGATCAAATGGGGTCCCTAATGCTTCTATTTCTATTACATTTTCGGAGGCAAGAAGCGAATCAATATTCTTCAATATTCCTTCTAGCCCTTCAATGACTACTGCCTGCTCTAACTTGCTTTGCCTAGCTACTGAGAGCGCTCTGAGATAATCATCACGTATATTTAGAAATTTCAACAATAATTCAGCCTTGATAGATTCCGCCTTCGAGGCAAGTTGCTTTTCCATCTGCTTGCGGTAGTTATCGAAGTCCGCCATAAGATATCTTATCTTGTTTAGGTTACTCTCAGATGATTCCTTTGCAGTTTTTAGCTCGTTTTTAACCAACTGAAGCTCTGCTCTTAGTACCTCAGCATCTTCGTCAATAGGCTTATCTTCCTGTTGCTCAGCTATGACATTGCTTCTTTCCTCATCTTGAACCAAAGCAAATCACCTTCTGTTGTCAAAATGGAGCACATGTAATAATTAGATATCGCCTCGTAAGAAATATAGCAGATTTCTAACAATAATTTTGATGTATATGAGCTCTGACGAGGAACTTGAGGCCATAAAACAGAAAAAATTGGCGGAGCTACAAAGGGAGGCTGCCGCTAAAGCAAGTATGTCTGACCTTACGGAACCAATTGTACTCACAGATTCTAACTTTGCAAACGAGGTTAGGAAATACCCACTCGTGATCGTGGATTTTTGGGCGCCTTGGTGTGGCCCTTGTAGAATGGTCTCGCCAATAATTGAACAATTAGCTAGAGAATACTCCGGCAAGGTCGCGTTTGGCAAGGTTAATGTAGACGAGAATCAAAGAATAGCGGCATCGTTTGGTATACAAAGTATCCCAACCTTGATGATATTTAAGGCAGGCAAGGTGGTAGATGTGATAATTGGTGCAATGCCCAAAGCACAGATTGAGATCAAGTTGAAACAACAGCTGTTAAACAATAGCAATTCAATTTATGGATAGGAATAGCACGTCAATAGTCGAAAAAGAAAAGCGGTCGCACTTAGTTTATTCCTAAGTGCGGGAAGGAAGCAACGCTTATTCCCAGCTCACCCTGGAGCTTTCTAATCTTGGTAGCGTATTCTCTCATCTTGGCATCATCTGCCTGTATCTTGGCGATTCTATACCCTTTCCACGCCTTCTTTAGGGCTCCCCAACTCTGGCCTGCTGTGAAGTTTCCTTTTGCTACCACTGTTTCACGTACTGACATTATAGCTGTCATACTGAGGTATTCTTTAATGGATACTTAGCACCAATAGTCAACTTTCTCAGATTTCATAGTAAAAACAGTTGTCGCAGGGCTGACCATGAGACACTGCTTGCAAAATTTCAGGATGTGAGAGAGCATATTTCAATATTTCGATGATTTGTACGTTTCCAATTTGGCCCAGTATTAGCCAACATGCTCAAGCGGGATCAAAATTTAGAGATATGAAAGGCATAATAAAAAGGTGTAAAAGTTCTTGCCGATAAAAGCATTCAAAATATTGCTTATTAGTAAACTCAATATAGTTATATTTTGATAAGGTAATTTGTGTTTTGATTTTGACAAATGCTTTATTGTAAATGTATAAAATCACATTCTTTACTTACTGTGTCAAATATGGCAGCAGTAGCTTTGTAACCGAAGAACCAGCCATTAGCGGTGCCAGGATTAATTATAATTGTTGTTCCAACAACTTTGTTATCTATCTTATGAGTATGGCCATAAACTACAACATCATATTTGCCGGATTGAATCAAGGAGTCTCTTTTTTTAAATTCAGTTCCATGATAGACTGCAATCAGCAGATCATCTTCTTCAATCTCAGCGAGCTCACCCCTAAGATGGCCTCCTATTTTTTCGAAAGCATTATCTAGTCCTTCTTTGTCTATATCATTATTTCCCAATACTCCAATCAATTTTACTCCTGCAAAGGCTTCTACCGCTTCTGGAGTAGTTATGTCACCTGCATGAATTACATAACCAATGTTTTTGTCATTAAATATCTTAACAGCACTTTCTATATTCCTAAAATTGTCATGAGTGTCTGATATTATTCCAATCTTCACTTCCCTTCCCTAATAAACAGCTATAATATAATGATTAATAATCACCTGCAAATGTAGCAAGTTACAATAACAATGGGATAAAGATATTCAAAATGAGGTTCTGGTTAGGTCCAATCATACATCTTTGGCAGATCTGCTTTTTTCGGGTTATTTTCAGGAGATTACAAAATCTCAACTAAATATTTCTTTATTACATGTGAACCATATAGCTACTTGATAGTTATTGTATCCTGATATAGAAGGCAATAAAATTAAAAAACACAAGGACTCAAATTCAGAACGCAAGAGAATAATGACAAGATACAAAAAAGAAAAAACTACCAAAGCAGTTGTATATGATATAACGAAAGCTGGTAGTGCATCAAATGGGTTGACCGATATAGTAGAGACCCCAGACGTTGCAGTATGGTCTAAAGGAATAATGAAGAAAATTGATACACCTGCCGATAAAGTCCAACAACCGTCTTCGGTTAAATCGGCGATGATGACTACCACCAATATTGACTATAACGAAGGGGAGGAAAAACAAATCCACATACAAGAGATGGTCGATCCTGCCAATAAGGGAGATGTTAGCAAAGTAATAGGATCAGGAACTTCTCTAACTGATAAGCCGACAAACTTTATCCAAAGAAGTAAAAGGAAATCCTATAAAGGCTAAAAATCCACATAATTAGTTATTTGATTATGTAAAAATATGGAGAATATGTATAGCTTGCAGAGGTTGCAATAAAATGCCTAGCTGCATTCCATATAATTATACATATACTTTTTCAATAGATGGGGCAATTGTTATTGTTTTATTACGGTAGTGTATATCGGGACTTAGATATGGCGGAGACTAAAAAAACAATAAAGTTCCATGGATTATCAGTAGCTAATGTAATTGTAAGGTATTCTCAGCGGGACGTAAACAAACCAGGTACAATAAGCATGGAAGAGTTTGACGCAGCAAAAGATCCACAGATTTGCGAAACTGTGAATATCCAAGTCGTGTCAGACTTTGTTACAATTACATTTTACAAGAATGAGTCTGAAAATATAGTGATACGCAGAGAATTACTCCCAACTCTTGTTATAGAACACATTTGGGTTAATGATTCTCAGGAATGAGCTTTGCTACTCCTTTGTAATTCTTTACTATTTGTTTGCGCCTGATTTGTATTGTCATTTCCATTAGTATGTATATATTCATTTTCCCCGTCATATACGAATTCCAATGATCCATCTCAAGAAGACCTGGCTAATTTGAGTTGACAAAGGCAAAGGGTAAAAAAGGCAAAAGCAAAGTAAGGAACACATACAAAATAAATTCCTGTACACTTGTGTTCTTTCTGTATTATACAAGTGTAGGCATTGTATTAAATGCGCGTAATGCAAAAAAATCTGGATGAAGGAAATAATAAATGTACGCTTTCTAGGACAATGTTTACCAAGAAATCCAGGAGGTATAGCGTGTTATGCTTTCATCATTAGAACTAAAGAAGGTCATTTATTACATGAAGCCTGCGGTCTAGCAGCAGAGACAAATTCTTCATCGTCCACCAATAGTATCGCTAGTTATACTGCCTTAGTAAAGGCGCTTGAATGGCTTATCAAGAACCAGTATACTAAAGATATCATAAAAGTACATGGCAATTCTAAGCTTGTAATTTCTCAGATCAATGACGGAGAACTTGGCAGCAACAATAACACAAACCCAATATCGAAAAACCTTTTCCCGCTTTACACGAAAGTGAAAAAGCTAAATTCAAAATTCTACTATATATCATTTGATCTAGCCGACGATAATGATAACAAGCATATTGACGACAAAGAGGTCGAAGAGTTATGCACGCTAGCATATGTAGAATCAAAAATGAAAATCCTTGAACAAAGCAGCAGAAATAGTAATAGCATTGACTATAAGAACAACCAAAAACAAAATAAAAAGTTGTTCTCCACTGCGGCAGAACTAATGATGGCAGCAAAATAAACGAAATCTATTTCTTCTTTCATAAAAAGACTAGTCAAGCAGGATCTCGAGGACAAGGTAAAGCCAGATCAGGTAGAAAGGGTGAATGATAGACCCAAGGAAGTTTTTGATATCTGAACTTTCATCTACCAGCTCATGTTCGTGCGAATCTAGCGATCTATTGTAGACTATGATACATACACAGATATTTTATCAGCCCATTTATCATGAGTAATTGAAGTTTGTCATACCTTATAATAGCATGTAACCGATTTGACAAGCGGTTTGGCAATTAAGCCACAATATTGGAACACCAAGAATATTATCAGTTGACCGCCAAGGACAATATTACTGTAAGAATTCTTTATTGAAGATTAAAATTCCTTCACAAAAACAGAGAAGAAGAGACTCAAACACATGGATCCTTAAGTAGCTGTTACAGCATCTCTTGGGGAAGTGAAAATATTTCTTCAATGTTCAAATTTGCAATAATACAATCATTTGTAGTTGTCTGCATGTTGTTGGTCTTACTTGTTTCTAACCTGGTCTTTCAATCTATCGATTCAGTAAGTGCACTCTCTTTACCCCCCTCTTTGCATTATGCATCAAATGACATTATCTTTTCTTCCATCCCCAATATCAAATCGCCATTGCTACGCAGTGCGGTAAATAATGATACCCTCTTAATATTGGCAGGACCTACTTTAATAGATGGTACAGGGAATTCGCCAAAACAAAATGCAATAATAATCATTAAAGGAACAAAATAGATGCAGTAATCAACGAAACGGATTATTATAAACAATATAATTCATTTATGAGCGGTGAAATTACAAGAGTAACTGTTCTGAATCTCACAGGCAAGTATGTCATACCAGGCTTATTTGATATGCATGCTCATGTTGCAGGAGTCTTAATTCATATAACCAAAATTTTTCAGAAAATATGATAAATGTGCTTTTAGATTACGGAGTTACCACTATAAGGAATCCTGGCGGTCCAACTAACCAATCAATAGCCTTAAAACATAACGCATATGAAGGCATTATTCGAGGACCCAAAATATTTACTGCTGGAAGATTACTTAATGGTCCTCTAATACCAATACCTTTCGTGGAAAAGCAGGTTAGCAGTGAAGAAGAGGCCAGGGAGGAGGTTCGCAGTCAGGCAGCAGCAGGAGTAGATTATATCAAGTTGTATGTTGGTTTACCACCAAATTTAGTAAAAGCTGCTATAGACGAAGCTCATAATCTAGGAATAAAAGTCATAGGACATCTATTTATGACAAGTTGGGCTGATGCTGCAAACTTTGGAATTGACGCGTTAACCCACGGAGTACCAGTAGATCCTCTGTTATTATCATCAGACGAGGGCAAACGACAAAAGTTTTATGAAAATGGAGGAGGCCCTTTTGACCATTTCTTGTGGCTAGATTTAGTAGATCTAAATAGTAAAGAGATCAAAGAAATGATAGAGGCATGGTAAAAAATAGGGTGCCAGTAGATCCTACTTTGAGCATATATGAGGCTATGCTAAAGGATGGTAGATATGATAATGGCATTTTTGACCCTGCGATCAGTTACGTTGGGCCAAGGTATTGCAATTGACAAAAATGATGCATGATAACGGAGTGCAAATTCTATCAGGTACAGATATACCAAACTTTGGGCTAGTTCCAGGAGCAAGTCTTCACCATGAGTTGGGACTATTAGCTGAAGTGGGCATAAAGCCATTGCAAGTTATAAAGATTGCCACCTACAACGGGGCCAAGGCACTGGGCATTGGCAATATATCAGATACAGTACAAGCTGGAAAGCAAGCGAATATGATTGTTCTTTCTTCAGATCCTATACAAAATATAAGCAATACAAAAGGAATTGATGCAGTAATGATTGATGGCAAATTTGCTAGTAGGTAACCAACCATTGATAAATTAATTCATATTTCATCATGTTCTACAATTGCTCTGCTTTGCCATAATATTTAACCTTGGCTTTATCAATATTAGCGATGGTCGACATTGATACCCTCACACTATTCTACCCAAAGAATCAGTTTCGCAGATCATCAATGGATCCCAAAAAATAGGTTTGCCACGGGAAATTGATGCCAAGCTAGATATACATACATATCTCTATTTGCGGCCTGTCAAGGCGATGTATTCATACGCCTTGACGGCACTGTCAAAAGTATACTGCACTTGTTGAAATTGTTTCCTAAACTCAACAACATCCTTGGCTATCATTGCAGGATCTTGTCTGTCGACTACGACACGCTTGATAAAATTAGCAATCTCTTTCATCTCAGACTCCTTCATGCCAAGTCGTGTTGTCTCCGGTACGCCTATCCTTACACCGCTAGGATGCATATAGTGCTTGCCTGCCTTGATGTCGCCGGGCAATAACTGTCGATTTAATATGATGCCGGCCTTCTCCAACTCCTTTTCAATAGTGCCACCGTCGCCAAACTTACTCACGTCTACAGCTATCTGATGCGATGTAGTATACCCATGCTTTTCTCCAAGGAGTCTAAACCCATAGCTTGCGAGTGTTTCTGCCAGAGTCTTTGCATTCCTTATAACCTGCTTGGCATATGCCTTACCAAACTCCAATGATTCAGCCAATGCAATAGCCTTGCCCGCAACGTGATGCAGGTGGTGGCTGCTAGTATTGCCAGGAAAGATTGCCTTTTTGATAGGCTCTGCGTGTCGCTCATATGATACTATAATGCCACCCTGCGGTCCCCAAAGTGTCTTGTGAGAGCTCATGGTCATCGAGTCAGCCCCCTCTCTCAGGGGATCTTGAAACTCTCCTCCAGCTATCAGTCCAGCTACGTGGGCACCATCATAGTTGACGTACATGCCACGGTCATGCATAAATTCAGCTAATTCTTTAACGGGATGGGGAAACAAAAACAAACTACCGCCAAACATCCCTATCTTGGGAGCTCTACCATTGCGTGCCATATCATCTATCTTCTTCTTCGTTTCATCAACATCAATAGTCATCTCTTCTTTTGAAAAAGGATAATGCTCGATATTGAGGCCATGTACTAATCCAGCGGTGCCTGAATGTTCCTTCTTGCCATGTGAAATGTGGCCCCCTGACGGTATAGAAGCAGCCATCATCCAGTCGCCAGGGTTTGAAAATGCAGCATAGATGGCAAGGTTTGCAACAACACCGGAAGTAGCCCTACAATCAGCAAATTCGGCCCTGAATACTCTCCGAGCAAGATCGTTACATATCAGCTCGACTTGGTCAATGTAAATGCAACCGGCATATACGCGCTCACCAGGCCATCCTTCCGCATAGCGGTTGCCAAAGTCACTCATAAGAGCTTCTCTCACAGCAGGGCTTGGAATATTCTCACTTGCAATCAGTGGAATC
>JALZFS010000110.1 GCA_030861405.1 Thermoproteota archaeon
TGTACATTCTTAATTCTTTCTAATGAGGCTATTGTTGTGTCTTTTGTAATGAGACCCTGAAACCTAAGGTTCAATTGATAGGTTCTCTTTGCATATGTGGAAGGTTTCTTTAACTGATGCTAGATACTATGTACACAGAAATCAAGACTTCCATATTCCACGAAAAGAACTGCCTGATAGGAAGTAGCAAGCCCAATAGCGATATAGCAATAAAAACAATTTGATGGATATGATCATTTCCAGGTGGCAATCCCCACACCAAATGTAGCGTTCAAAAAACAGGGCCATACCAAAGAGTAAACCATGACCATTTTTCTGTTCTTCTGTAAGCCCCTAGGGTTATCATGATACCAAATACTCCCATTCCAGTTGTTGCAACACCAATGGCTCTCAGCAATCCGCTTTCGGCAGACCCTGCAATCGGTGGATATGCGGTAACTATTATTCCAAAGCCAGAACGCCAATGCTAGTTGCAAGAAGTAATATCCAACTAATCTTTAGTGATCGGATTTCTTGATTATCATTGTTGGACAACAAGTAATACAATGCTACGTTACATTAGAATGGATTTAACGTGAGCTGCAAATAACTGGAGTTAACCTTACAATGGAAAAGATTGTTCCGAAGTAGAATGACGAGAACCTTTCAGAAGCAGCAATAGACGATATCCCACTGAAGCCAACTGTATTAATTACAGCATTGGATAGTGTATAAACCATTCTTTTTAGAAGACCCTCATCAGATATCTGATATGATGTTAACTAGAGACAATAACAAATCAGACACTACATTTAAGAATATCATAAACGGTATACTTTCGCAAGATAATGTCGCGTTGTCTGCGAAAAGCGCTGGGGTTGTACGCGAGGTAAATACAGAGACGAATATACCCTTGCATGTTAGCGATCAATATGCTACAATAGGCGACGAAACCCCCCTAGCATATTCACCTAAACCTTTTCTAAATGAAGAGGAAGCGAGGTTCGTAATATGAAACAAACCCACTGATAGAAACAGCTATAGCATAAGATTCTTTAATCCAAAAATCGAATTTGGTACTAAGAGCAAATTTTGCCAGGATGTATGGTAGTTCAAACACACTTATACAAAAAAGACTCTTGCGTATGAAAGAATATTTCCAAAGTCTGGCAAGAAACAAAATCTGGTATTAGGAGCCACCAAAGAAGTAGAGCACGATTAAATCTTTATTGCCTACGACGAATCTGTGATGTGCCTTAGCAGGAACAAAGATAAAATCAGCGGGATTAACTGGCTTCATTTTATCTTCTATTTCTAAATGTCCAGTGCCTTCAATTACGAAATATACCTCGTCACCTGAATGTGGCTCTTGAGTATCTTTCTCTCCTACTCTAAGTCTAAGTATTCCTACCTCCAAACCTCTGCTTTTAAAGATGCTTAGGAAATATTCAGTAGGAGCACCATCTAAATCATCTATTATTTTCTCGAGGCTAATGATAGAACTATGTTCGTTTTGCATTGATTTTATATGGAAAGTATGATATGTTAAGAGTGTGTTTCTATTTTGTTTTCTGCATTGTTAGTGTTGTTCTCTTGAAACATAGCCATAATAATAATAATGATCGGAAATCAGCTCCATAGACTAAAAGAACATAGTTTAGAAATCCCCATTGAGTATCATGCACCACCTGCATATCAATGTCTTTTCATTTCTTTTAACCAACTTTAGCTTTTTTCCACACTTACTACAGTAAGGTCTTATTGATTCTTCTTTGTTGTCTTCTGTGTCAATATCTTGGTATATGTGGCTACAGCTCCTATACGCTCAAGCCACAAACTGTTGGTTATCTCGTGCCTGCACATTAACGGGAGATGAAAGTGGGCCATCTCAGATAAACGGACAAACCCGCCTCTTATTCTTCCATAGAAAACCCTAAAAAGGGTGAGCTCTTGGAGCCTAGCTTTTAGAAACAGCTGCAGTGCAAGCAAGCCACGGCTGCTGCCGACACCGTCCTCTCCACAGTGAAATTTATCAATCTCTCTTTCCTACAATAGCTTCGCACGACATAAGCAAGACAAATACTCTACCAATAAACTACTCGATATGATTATTAATTCTATATTGCATTGCCATCACACACGGCCTATTAGCTTATTCTTTAGCGGAGTCAATGTAAAGCTGGATAATCAACATCAATACTTTGGAGCTTTTAAGTAGGCTGTTGTGTCTCTCTGCTATGTTGTATGATATATGCCTAGAATTCCATCAGATTTCTTAGACGTTGGTTTTACCGACGATCTGCAAAAGACTATTGCAAGTAACATTAACATAATGCTTCATTATTGGATGATCTACGCTTCTGCAAGTCTGAATCCCAGTTTATTCCAGTCGAAATTTGTCACTCGGGCATTTTATCCTTGGATGAACCAAACTAATTTGGAATCAAACAGGTATTTGAAATCTGATACCTTCCTGGATTCATTTAGCGAGTATGTGACCTCTCTCATTAAGCTTCACTCTATGACTAGGGGATTATCTTATCCTGTAACAGCTATGTCTAGTCTCTTGGACAAATATAGCGCTTCAGCGATCTCACGAGTGCTCTTGGAAATACAAGAAACTCCTCATGAAGTTGTCTATAAGTTGGACGATGTACGACTAATGCATTATTTAGATCTACTGAATGAGAAGAAAGCAATTAAGCACAATGCTCCAATAGTAATAGTATATGCTCCAGTCAATAGCTACCACATAATGGATATCAGAAGAGGCAGAAGCATTGTGGAACACTTTGTGTCAGCTGGCTTTGATGTCTATCTTATAGACTGGGGTAGGCAGCTAAATAATAAACCAAGCCTATCTGCCTATGTTAATTATTTGCACAGGTCAATTGAGCAGGTTAAGAAATTAACTCATTCAAAGCAAGTTAGCATTCTTGGCTATAGCTGGGGTGGAGTCTTGTCTATGATTTATGCTTCACTACGAGCAGAAAATGTGAAGAATTTAATTCTCCAGTCTGCTCATGTTGATTTTGATAAGGATACTAGCATTCTTGCATCGTGGTTTCGTAGACTTCCACTAGATGATATTGTTAGAGAATTTAATAGCATAGACTGTCGTTTCGTTAACTTGGCGTTGTTGATGAGAAATCCTGCCGTCCATTCATTTGATGCCCTCAGGTTTGGAGGCTATATGAGCAAAGGAAGCTTATTTTATTCACAGCTTGGAACAGATGCAATGAGAATAGCGGCTTGGATGAGTGATACACCCATGATACCGGCCGGCTTCTTTAGAGACTATATCGGCAAATTATACCAACAAAACCAACTTGTGAAAAATGAGTTGCAGATAACTTTGTGTTCGGAAGATAAGGCAGAATTCGTGGATCTAGCACAGATAACAATGCCTTTACTAAATATCGTTGATGACAAAGATGACATTTGCACAACTCCTGCTGCAACTCCTATAAATGATATTGCTGCTAGCGAGGACAAGGAATTAATTAATTTCCCAATAGGCCATATAGAACTCTCGGTGAGTTCAGATGCTCATGTCAAGCTATGGCCTCGGGTGGTAAGATGGTTAGAGGAGCGATCTCCTCTATAGAGAAGGTGGTCGAGAAATGTCTATAGGCTGTCCGTAGATTCAAATGACTTTTTATTCAAATCCTGACGGGCGCCCTCGATGATCCGTCATGAAATGGGATTCTCATGAAAAGAGGAGTGAAATATAAAGCAGAGATACAAGAAGGAGAAGAGGCTTCATCATCTGAGATACATCCTTTTGTCAATATTGCTTTATGGAATGAAGGCCCTAATGGCTAGAGAGAGATACCGATGGAGGCAGTCGATCTCTAATAAAGGACTATGCCCCTAAATGATTTTGGATCCCATCGAACAGGGATGTCATGCAATTCACAAATCAGTATCCTTAGAATGATGCATAACCAAGTTAACTAATGTCTAAAAGATGAAGAGTGCCACCTCTTAGAACATTGGATGGGACCTATACCATGACAACATTATCCAAGATAAAGGAAGAAAAACATCAAGAGCAACAAGATGCCATAGCTGGCTATTGGCTGAACGAGCTTAGTTCGCTTGGAATAGTACATGATCCAAAACGAAAGAAAAAAGAACTTAATAATAAATCAGA
>JALZFS010000125.1 GCA_030861405.1 Thermoproteota archaeon
GCGTTCAGGCAGATGCGATATCCCTATTTCTTGAAAAAGGATTTAATGAGTATTTTTTTGTAATGGATAATTTCAGAGATGCTGGGGAAGTAAAATCTACGGAAAGACTGCTTGCTGCAGCAGATTACACACCGCTTAAAGTAGTCATTGTCCTTTTACCTCCGTCTGAAGGAGGGCATAATAGCAGCTACGATTGGAGGGGATGGATTAACTATTTTAATGCCCTTAAGACTAGACATCCTTTATCATTCAATGGTTTTGCTATCGATGACTTTAATTGGATTAGCACAAGAAGCACCACAAAGTTTTGGGTAAACATCGATTTCATGCTTTACTCTAACCTTGCTGAGGCCCTGAAATTCAAGAGGCCAGATGTAAAATTTTTTCCTGTCATTTACTTCGAAGGTTTACGAAATGATGTCGTGGCTGGCGAATATGGAAAATTTATAGACACCATAGTTTTGGTAAGCGCCGGCTATTACAACGTATCAAATCTGGAAAGGAATCTATCTCATTTCAAAGAAATGTTTCCCGGCAAGCCTACTCTTTACATAGTTTATCCAACTATAACATACAACTATACAAGACAAGGTTATGAACCGCCGTCTGATAGGTTAGTTATGGCTACACTTTCTGTAGCAACCAGACTCTCAGATGGGATAATAATATGGCATGACATTGATGGTCATGTAGTCCAAGACTACTTAAAAAACAGAGAAAATATTTCCTATCTGGAAGCAATTCGTGAAATGGAACGGTTGCAGATAGCAGATGAAAAAAACGTATACATCAATACACCATCTGGCAACAAAGAACCTATACTACCTCTAAAAACAAATTCTGATCCACTGTAAGCGGAACACTATGTTAGTTTAACTAGCCAGAAATTAGAAAAAAATGTCATGCCTACGATGCGGATGGCAGACACATGGAATATACTCTGAGCATTATCATACTGCTTGAAAAACAATGATATGCCCTACTTCCACATGGATCTCACGGATGCCTTAAGATGATATTGATGAACTATTTAAAAAACGTGTCCCTGGCATGAATGTCTACTGTTGTATATTTGTTTGCTGAGACACCTCCTTGCCAAGCAGCATTCCAGAGTACGCAAATTCGTTATTCATCAGTGCCCCAATATAGCTTGGGAAGACCGAGCTATCTATGACAGAGCCATGCATTGGGTAAACCATCTTTGGATTGAGCTTTTCGAGTCTCTTTGCTGCTTTTCTAACGGGTTCTTCACTTGCAAATATCCCTGCTGCTCTATAAAGCGAAATCATCTGTTCTGATAGATCTTCTGAAATAACAGGATTATTTTCACCTGGTTGAATAAATAGATCTGACGGAAACAATGACTTAGTTGTTTCTTCAAATACCATCATACTATCCCAGTGGTGGACGTGTGGTGTCATAATAAACTTAAAAGATCGTTTTCCCGTTTTCAGCACCTCATTATCCCAAAACGATAGATGATCGACGGGAACATTATGCCAGCCAGTAAGATTTAGCCTAGAGCTAAGTTCGCTGCAAACAAGTCTTGCATTGGGAGCCTTTAGAAATCCCATGCCACCCCACTCATCGCTTTCAAAGTGGAGAAATGCAACATAAGTTAATTTTTCCAATGGGATTACCTCCTTGACCTTTGATTCTATCTTTTCATACATTCCTATTGGACCTGTATGAATTAGAATTGGATTTTCATCATCAATTAAAAATTGGTTAAACGTAAGACCATATTCAGGAACAAGGCCCGATATTCTGTATATTCCATCTTTAATCTCCGAGATTGAAGCACTTACATCTTTCCCAGCGTAAAATGTTCGGCTAACCTCTGGCAATGGGAAAGTTATGGGAGGAATCGCTAATAAAAGTTCAATACATTAGTTGATTTCCTGATATCCTATTTTTCTATTGTCCAAAAACGGTCAAAATTAAGTTAAATAACCTCAAATTCTTCTAGCCCTGTTTGTCCTTACATTATTTGGTTGCCCCCTGAGTCGTTTCTGATAGGCGTTTGGATTAAATCTGAATCCTTTTTGAGGATCTTGTTTTGTCCTCGAAATGTTCTAGAAAATATTGGTAGCGGCAATAAAGAGCCTTTAAGCTGTGAGTACAGTAATGTTATTTCAATGATTCAATCATAAAAGTCAGTGCAAAAATAAAAATAGTCAATTGACTATATTTTGTCCAAGGCTTTAAGCATTAATGAGGCCCTCGAGTTCGTCGTCTTCAATCTTCGAAGATTTTTGTCAGTTGATACTGGAACTAGATGATTCTATTAGATTTGTAGGCATTGCAACACTAACAGGAGCAATTTTATCGACCAAGTATCGCGCCAATTTGGTACCTCTCCTGAGTCAAGAAGAGACAGCCTCTTCAATCAAATCTTCAGTTTGGAGGATGGAAAGTAGGCGAGACATTGAAGAAAAATTAGGCAGGACGCTCTATGTAATTGCTACCTATGAAAAAATTAGGCGAGCGACAATTCCAGTTGGAGAAGAAGGACAGTCAATTCTAATTGTTTCGTTTGATAGCGAAGCAGACGCCGAGTCAATAATTCGAGACAAGATTTTGAAAATTATAAAGCCTTATGGCACTATAAGCCACTAACTGCAGCTAAAGAAAGGGCTTAAAACGTCATTAGATCTGGAAGGCTTTGGGGCCGAGGAGTGATTATGCCATATTGTTTCCTCTCTCCGAATAAGGCACCTTTCTTGCAAGAACATGCTTTTCTCCATTGTCATAAGTTTTCTCAAATTCTATCTCAAAACTATTTGATTTGAGCAATTTCATTGTTGGTTCATAAGTATCTTTACCATGAATCTCTACTAGAATCGAGATGCGTCTGCTTGCGGTTAATATGTCTTCGGCTCCCTTTAGCACTTCGTATTCTGCGCCTTCTACATCAATCTTTATCCAATTAACTTGTTTTACATCGGTAGTGCGGATTAATTCATCTAGAGGGTAGGCTTGTACTTCAATATAATTTTGCTCCATCTTTTCGCTATATTTTGTAATTAGGTAATTTGACATGACACTATGATGCATTGTATATCCTTGTTTTTCATCAGGCAGGTATAGTTTGACTTTCTCTCTCTTGGAATATAATGCGCACTTGATTGCAGTTACATTTGTTAGTCGATTTAACGATATGTTGCGCTCTAACATTTTGAAGTTGTAAGGGTGTGCCTCAATAGCAATTACCTTTCCATTAGGTCCGGCATATTTAGAACTAGGTATTGTATACCTGCCCATATGCGCTCCGATGTCTATAACTATATCACCTCGGCTAGGATGAAATAGTTCTATTATATCCTCTTCATGTTTAGTCATCACTATAAAGTCCTCTTTATTTAGTGGACAGTGTATCCGATAATCGTGTCGGGGAGCTGCGATCTCTAACAACAAAATCTTTTGGAGGCGAAGAATACCAGTTGATCTGTATAAGAAGTCCTTATAATTGAAATTTCTTTTTGCCAGCAGTTTGTCTCTTCTTTTTCTGCCCAATAGCAGCCTTAATGAGAATCGTATCCCAAAGTAGGTAATTTTCAACATACTGACTATAAACCTATCAAATAATCGGGCACCTTTTACTTCTGTTAGCCACCATTTAGCGCTACCAGCATATTCTAGACGGGAACTACTATTTTTATTCATGATTCATGGTATCCCTCCATTACTTTTGCAATAGCACCTTAAGAGTATTCCCTAGTATGAAATCCTCTCATTGATGGAGAGCCGCCATTAGCTGTTGCTGTAGCATTATTTCTTTGTGCTTGCTGACATCAAGCAGCCTCTGCAGCAGCAGCAGCATATAGATTAACAAAGTTAAGCAATAGATTATGTTTAGATGCTCGGAGATTACGAGTACGGCTCTGCATATGACAATAACACCAACCTCGGAGATTAGATAAAAAATATGGTGTGCAAAGGTTTGTGTATCCGCTACAAAGCACGCATGCATAGTGGAGCTAGCAGGTATGCTAGTGGACAGAAAAGATGTCAAATATGTGAGATATTCATAAAATGGGATGGCCTTTGGTGTCCATGTTGTGGTTATAGACTAAGGACAAGGTCTCGAAGTGTGAAGTACAAGGAGCAATTTAGGATGAGAATGGCAACAAATAATCAATAGTCATTATCTACTGTATTACATTTGAGCTAAAATCTGACACTTCTGAGGTTATTGGCGTCGTCAACTTGGCTATAAAATTATCTTCAACTCTGCATCATATTCTATATTAATAGCGTGCCATCCAGCCAGTTCAATTGCTATTTACATATTGCATCAGTATCTCAACAAATGCAATACGCTTCATATGATAAATCTTCGATGGGTGTGCTCTCCTATTCCGAGCCCACTGCTATTAAGGCAGTTTGTGAAAGATATTATGAGAGGTTGCGACGACAACTGCTGCAAGGCCTGCTCCAATGAAGTTCCGAATCGTAATGCTCATGTCTGGAGATGAAGCCAGAACCGACATTGCCCCTAAAACGTAAAAATTATCAACGAGCCAGAATGTAAGGCTTAACCAGCCAACTACACCAGCTACAAGAGCTCCTAGCCTTGCACCATATCTTAGGAAGTATATGGCAAAGGCTATGCCAAGGTACCAAAGCATGGAAACAATAATCCACTTTATCTGATAGACCTCCGGTCTTCCGTCTATAAAGTAATAGGTGGGGCCAATGACAGCGATTGCAAGCAGGGATATCATCAATACTTTGCGGTTCATTCTAAGAGAGCTCTTCTCCTTCACATTCTTTTTTGGTGGCTTGATGCTAGACTTTTCATTTCTCGATGCTTGCACTGCTTGATCGAATGTTTTCAATTGAATTGGAATCAGCCGCCGAACGGAGTCGTTCTGTACAGTGGCATCGTGTCTTAGACTATCTATGAGTGGCCTTGCAAGGGACGCCCTGACAGGGGTAACCAAGTCAACCCAATATGAAGACAGGCGAGGGGTTAGAAAGGGTATTATCAGGATCCGAAGAGGCTTGTTTAGTATTTTCGCATATTTCCTCATCATATCTACATAGGTCAGAACCTCTGGCCCTCCTATATCAAAGGTTTCGCCCTCCGTCTCTTTAACCTCAATGGACTTGGCAAGGTAATCCACAACGTCGTATACAGATATTGGCTGACATTTGGTAAGTACCCACCTTGGACATATCATGATGGGAAGTCTTTCCACCAGATATTCAAGCATCTGAAAGGAGCCGCCGCCTTGGCCGAGGATTACAGCTGCGCGAAATATCGTAACCTTCGATGAGGAATTTCGTTGTAGTATCTCTCCAACCTCCCTTCTGCTTCGCATATGCTCTGAAAGCTTATCTTCTTCATTATCTAGATGAATTAAACCTCCTAGGTAGATTATCCGCTTTACTTTGTTTTCTGTTGCCACTTTGGCAAACGTCATGGCTGCGATCCTATCACGTTCAGAGAATTTTTTCCATTCTTTAGAAGAGCCTTCCATAGAGTGGACTAGGTAATATGCAATGTCAATTGGCTGGGACATTGCAATGCTAAGCCCTTTATAATCTGAGACATCCGCCTTAACTAATGTAACTTCGCTGGCGAACATATGCCTAACGGATTCTGGATCTCGCGTCAAGCACAAGATATGTCGTCTCTTGGATTCTGGTATATTATGATGAATATCTTCAGATAACTTCTTAATCAGTCGGCTTCCTATGAAGCCACTTCCACCTGCGACAAGTATGTTCACAGCAGTTGGATCTGGTAGACTTGCTTCTTGCATAGCACCTTCTCTGTTATCTATGGCGGATGCTGTACTTATCTCCTTTCGAAACTATAGGATTTGACAGTTATTAAAGATGGTTCTATCTTGTAAGCAGGTACCCTCAATCGATATGAGTTGGTTTTTTTAGATAGATTTATGCTACTTGCCAAGCATCTCTGCATAAGGGCAGATTCTGTTCTTATTGGCCAGACTAGTTATGAAGAAATCTAATCACTCTTTTATCTGAGACGATGATCCTTTTGGTTAACCGTTATAGGCATCCAGTTATTATCACATAGCGATAGTAAACGGTTAGAAATATTATTTCTATGGTTCATATAGCAATTTCGTGAATTTTTATTCACGTCATGCGTTAGATACAAGTATTACAATAGAGGGAACAACAAAAAACATTACAATTTTATAATTAGAATAAGAAAAATATGCAGCAGAGAAGACAAGAAGCCATCTAACATGTCTGTCATTGTACGAACAGAGAATGCTGGGTTTCAATTGGCAATGGGACAGTCTAGGATACAACAATGCATTTAGCCTTTGTATCCACTCTTGAAAATGACATATGGTGCATATGAACAATAAAAACAACAGCCAAGTGTTCAAGGCACTACTATAAGATTATGGGAATGGAAAAGTGGTATTGGTAACATTAGCGGCGGCAACGGCAGCAGTACCAGTAACAATTCGACAGGAATATCTGCAGGTACTACCCCTTCTTCTACAACACAACAAGTGCTATCGGTAAATAATAGCGGTGATCCTCCTACTGCTCTGACAACATCACATGAGCCTTCTACTACACCATCAACATCGCTGACTGCATCGTACTGAACATACCAGAAGCTACTACCAAGGCGGGCCCGAATTTTTTTCTATTTTGTATCTTATTTTGAAAGCAATAGAGCTAAAAGCATGGATGCAAGATAATTCTATGCTGAAGAGTCATAGCCAAAGCAGAAAAAAGAAACAATTGACTCAGCAAACAAAAACAAGGTCTGGAGGTAAGAAATTAGACTCTTGTCTCAATAGTGGGAGACGTCAAAGATGTAAAAGAAATGGTGATGACAATGGTATTTTGAAACGCAAAACATCGACTGGTCATACTAGAGCTGTCTGGTACAAAGGCCAAATTTTCCAGGGTGCATTTTTATGTCCTAGTTGTTATGTTTTGCTTCCGATGCGTTGCATCTATTCCAGCTTCCATGGGAGCGATGGGTTTATCCAAACAGGAGTGTAAGGAACTAGAAGGCCATTTTAGTCTGGCCATAGGACGAGCCATTATCATGAGTAAGAAAAAAGAGATAGATAGGCATGGAGAGCTTGGGACCAGGATGCCCAAGACTGAAAGGTATCCACCGTATAGTTTACCCTATCGGGTCAATTCTGTCACTTATCTGATTAGACTAGTGTCTCCTTCCAATGTGTATGGCAAGCAGGATCTTTTCTTTGAATTCCGCCTTGCAGACCGGGCATAAATAG
>JALZFS010000131.1 GCA_030861405.1 Thermoproteota archaeon
GAAGATGAGACTATTACATGGTGATATAAGGTGTTTGCAGAAAAACAAACGCTTGCTTTAGGGGAAAGTATCTAGGTCAAGAGAAAGCGACGTACACTACATACATAATTAAATGGCTAGAAATCACTCCAGGTTCTAATTAAAGCCAACAATATAAAAGAACTATCACGTCGAAAATGAGACAATTGAGAACAAAATCGCTTGCTGATGTCTAAGGTGCATATGTTGTATATCAAACTCGCTTTATATTGGCATTGCTACCGAATTTGTCCTAGAAGAGTTGAAAAACATCCTTCTTCTAATACTGTATTCTACCAGATTAAAGAAGTGAATCGGGTGGGATTTGAATCCACGACCTCATAATGGAATAATATTTTTCTTACAAGTGAGAGGCTTTGTAAACTTTAGATCATTCCTTCATATCGCACATCGAAGAAGTTTGGTTTTTGCTTTCTTCTCGTGGATACTATCATTTGCTCTGCTATGACAGTTTCGATGGGCTGATTCAAGATTCAATGCCATAATTACGTTACAATTCTTATGTATGAGGAGGTTATGCCATACTGATCATGTCATCATCCCCTAAAAACCAGCGAGCATTAGTAGCAGTTGTTACAGGAAGCTCAGGCGGGATAGGACTTGCAACATCTCTTGCATTAGCAAGAAGCGGCTATCTCACCTATGCCACAATGCGGAATCTAGCCAAGCGTAACTCTATACAATCATTAGCAGAGAAACAACACCTGCCCATTAGAACGGTCCAGTTAGATGTGACAGACGAAAATTCAGTCAAAAACGCAATACAATCGATATTATCTGAGTCTGAAGGGATTGATTTGCTTGTGAATAATGCAGGCTATGGGCTAACAGGAGCCTTTGAAGATATTGGAATAGATGAGATAAAGGCGCTATATGAGACCAACTTATTTGGGGTGATCCGAGTAACGCAGGAAGTGCTTCCAATCATGAGGAAACAAGGCTCAGGCAGGATAATCAACATCAGTTCCGGAGCAGGTAGGATAGGTTATCCTGGCGGTTCTGCTTATGTTAGCTCAAAATTTGCCCTTGAAGGTCTGACCGAATCAATGGCATATGAGATAGAACAATTCGGAATAAAAGCAGTTTTGGTAGAACCTGGATTTGTTAGAACAAACTTTGGCGAAAATATGGTTATAGCAAAGAAAGCACAGGATCCGAATTCTCCCTATTCACAAATGATGATACAAATGAGGTCATCATCTGTCCGAAGCAGGATGGTAGAAAATGCATCGGATGCCGACCTTGTAGCTTCGGTGGTAGTAGAAGCTGCAACAGCTAAAGAGCCAAATCTCAGGTACCTTGCGGGCAAAGATGTACAGCAATTGGTGACAGCGAAGAAGAATATGTCTGATGAAGAGTTTCAGAGGATGATAAGCCAGGGTGTAAGGGATACTTAATAACAATAATTCCCCTGTCATTATAATATCATTAACTTCTTCACTCTTATACACACAGCAACAACTTTCTTTTTTCTTACTTGCTTTCCTTTTAGTACATACCGACTAGTTATCTTTGCTGTTCATGCCATTGCCGCTGAATTTGTCCTACAATTGTTAAAAGGGCGCCTAAAATAACGCCGCATTTTTACAACAGGAAGAAGAGGACAGGAGGAGGAGATTTGAACCCACCACCTTAGTGCATACCATAAATTGTCAAAATTATTGTCAGGAAAGGGTTTGTCTAACAGTGCTTGTATTTAAGAATTAGATAATTTGTTTAAAAATGATTTCACACAGAATTATCTTTGAACATTTCGTAATTTTTTTGATTCTTCACGTGTCTGCTCTATCATTTTTGTTGTTGCATCAAGTAGGAAAGCTAATTCACTGTCAGAGTATGAAGAGAGAAGCTTATGCATCCTATCACGTAGGGGAATAAAGATTAATTCAAGTTTTCTTTCCAGTTTCTTGTTTCTGATGGGCTCGACAATGGTTCGGCGTCTATCTTTTGGATCATTTGTCCTTCTCACATATCCAGCTTTTTCTAATCGATCAATAATTCCTGTTACTGCACCAGTAGTCAAACCAGTCAGCTCAGCAAGCCTGCCAGCTGGCATAGCTCCAAAGCGGTAAATAAAATCCAAGCATTTATGGTCGGTAATATGCAAACCAAGCACATCTGCTACGGCTTGATGGAACATTATAGTTTCAGTTGATATCTCTCTAAATTTGTCGTTAATAGCTTGAATCATTTCTTCCTTCTTCATTGTTAACAATTAATATAGAAATATATAAATATATTAGTCTATCATTATCTTAGTAGTTAAGATAATGAGCAAATCAATGAATATCAATATCATGAAACAACAAAGGCGTTTCAAAGATATCGGTATCGAAGGTAGAAGTGCGCGTTGGTATGATAATAATACTAGAAGGCACAGATTAGCCGAAATGAAGGAGTATGCAAAAGAAGCAGCCAAGTATATTCATGATGGATGCTCTGTCCTTGAAGTCGCTCCTGGTCCTGGATATCTTGCAATTGAGCTTGCGAAGTTAGGTAACTATAGAATTGTGGGCTTAGATATTAGTAAGGATTTTGTG
>JALZFS010000148.1 GCA_030861405.1 Thermoproteota archaeon
TGCTGTAGCAGTTAATATAAAATATCCTGTTCTTGTTTGATTTGGAGCAGAATTAGTTCTATAAGTTATTTCTACAAGCTTGGCTGGAACTTTTGTTGTTGCTATTGCATTGTTGCTGCTTAAACTCTTACTCCCATTACCGCTGATGCCGCTGATGATGACATTTACTATCCTATCTGTACTATTTACGATCTGGATATCCTCATAGCCAGCTTCATTAAGTTTTTGCATATGATATGCTAGAAGAGGATTGGGTATCGTACCTCGGTTGGCTATGGGAAAAGCATCCTCCCCCGAACCAATTCCTAACTTAGCTCCCAAGTTAGGATATCGTATGACGTATATTGTTTGTTGGGTCTGTTGACATCTGCTGCTGGAAACATTGCGAAATATTTGTGGCTGTTGCTGTCCTGTCTCAGGACACAGCTGAGCTAATATACCATAGCCTTGCATTACTTCTGTCAATAATGCAGAGCCTGTATTATCAATATCATGAATAACCCATCCTCTTGGCACCTGTAATCTGAAGCTATCTTCCGTACTTTGAAACAATGTTGCATTTTGGGTTGGACTGCTCGTTGTTGTCGGCGCTTGTCTGCTGGTCGTTGTTGTTGTTGGTGGTGGTGGTTGTTGGGCATTTGTTGTTATAGGAATACTGACGGTGAAAAGAACAATAACAATTACTACTGATAGCCTAATTGCCATATCCTGTGAAACCGTTAATGATGAAGACATTTCTATGGTGTCAGAACAAAATATTCTTGCACAAAATAACATTTTGGATCTATCCTTCTGTAAAAATATTCATGTGCCTACCCGTCAAAAAGTAGTACCTTGCCTGTATTAGTTGGTTATACCGTCTACCTCTTTTTAGTGTTAGAGGATATATTATTTGTCTATCACTATAGTCAGACTTGGAGGCTACCTGGCTGGGGGATTTCCTTTCTGTGTTAAGAGTTAAAGCCAATCCTTTTGTATGCGAAATTCTGGCTTAAGTAGCAATTCTTGCAAGCTATGATACTGCAAGGAAAATGCAATCACTTTGAGTTTGTTATAGCAAGACCATTTTCTGAGCTAATCCCTTAACATGTGGTTTGGAAATTATATACCGACAGGTTATGCCATGTTCCTGATCATGCTGCAGTGTATGCTGAGAGCATTCTGTCATATAATATATAATTATAACATATAATAGTAAGAACCTGAAAGAAAGTGGCAGTGCGGATGTGGCAGAGTGGTCTTCTTTTCATAAGAACATAATAATGCGTCGGCCTTGAGACGATAAGTGCCGGCAAGCCGATTCGCCCTCGGGCGATCAGGAGTTCGAATCTCCTCATCCGCGCCATTATAATATAATATGATAATATTATTATTACATTTTTCTTACAGATTCCCGATGCTGTTTATCCTTTACGATCTGACTATGCTCAGATTTGATCCTGCGTTCAAGTCGGGCCACAAGTTCTTTTGATGCACTGAGCGGGTCATAGCCCACAGCCTTCGCGTTTATTACTCCACCCGAAGTGATAAGTCTAGTCCTAAGTGAATACTTGTGCGTCTTGTGCTTATCTGCATATACGACTATGGATTGCACATCTCCTAGCTTGCCTTGTATCTTTTGCAAAAAACGTGCCAGTTGCTCTTGAATTTCTGTTCTATCCTGTCCGTCTTCTAAATGTGCCATGTGTATGGCAGGACCGCTGCTCCTTTTCGGCAGAATAAGCTCAAGTGCATCCTTTGGAGTAACAATGCCCATTGGCCTTCCGTTTCCAACCACAATCACCTCTTCGTTACGCTTGAACTGATCTGTCAAAACATTAAGCTTTGTGCCCCGCTCGACTGAAACTGCCCTTCTCATAATATCCTTTACTTTTACGTCTTTGATGCCTGTGAATCCCCCAGAGATTGCAGCGGATTTGCTTGTACGTTCACGAGGTGTCGCAATTATCTTGGCTATGTCAAGCATATTAACGATCCCAATAAGGATTCCTTCTTTGTTTATCACAGGAAGCCGTGTGATATTGTACCTTCTCATTTTAGATACTGCATCAGCAAGCGAGGTATTCGCTTCTATAACTATAGCGCCAGACATGACCTCATCCACAATCGCATGTCCAAAATCTGCTGTCGACACAAGATCGGTTTCACTCACAATGCCGACAAGCTTGTCTTTTTGCTCAACCACTGGCATAGCGCGAATTCCAGTTCCAATTATAAGCTGGGCTGCCTTTTCAATGTCGTGGTCTGGATTCAATGTCGATGTGTTGCTGATGTAACTTTTTAATTTTGAAGAAGGTTGCGCTGTCGAGTTGATGAGCTGCTTAACGAATATCATCCCAACGTAATTGCCGTTTTCACCTACTATGGGTATCTGATTGATTGATCTGTCTGCCATAATGTTTAATGCCTTTGCAACTGTGTCTTCTGAGCTAAGAGTAACAGCATCTGTCACTGCTATTTCCGATACTTTCATTTAATAGAAGATGTCGACGCTTGATATTTTAAACTTATACATTTTCTTGCAGGCGAATAGGTTATAATGGTTCTCTGCTTCAAGTACGACAAATGGATAAAGAGCGACGGCTGACCGTAGTAGCAATAGGTGCTGTAATTGTGGCTGCCGTCGCAACCTTCTTTTTTACGCCGTCTCAGACTACCCTTCCAATACCAAAGCCTGAGCAGAGCAATGGCAACAATACCCATTCCGGAGTTCAAGTACTTGCAAAGAACCTTGACGTCCCTTGGGCGATTGATATGGCTGGGGATGGAAGGATCTTTTTTACAGAAAGGCCTGGCAGGATAAGGATTATTGACAAGGACGGTATACTTCTTCCCGAACCTGCAGCCTATATCAATGTACAGCAGCGCGGTGAATCGGGTCTATTGGGATTGGCGCTTCATCCCAACTTTACCGAGAACCATCTGCTTTATGTCTACCATACCTACTCCAACGGCTCGGCTGTTTTTAACCAAGTCTTACTGCTTAGAGAAAAGAATAACAAGATAGTCGAATCAAGAGTAATTATTGATAAGATCCCTGCTGCAGACAGAAACGATGGTGGCAGGATCAAGTTTGGACCTGATGGCAAGCTATATATTGCCACAGGCGACGCACGGCAACCCGAGCTAGCACAAGATGCG
This sequence comes from Thermoproteota archaeon, assembly GCA_030861405.1. GTDB lineage: Archaea > Thermoproteota > Nitrososphaeria > Nitrososphaerales > Nitrososphaeraceae > Nitrososphaera. The sequence goes on from JALZFS010000148.1 coordinate 3,142, forward strand.
AGATCACTGGCAGGCAAGATCCTACGACTCAACCCTGATGGCAGCATTCCCAGAGACAACCCTTTTGAAGGCTCGCCTGTGTATTCTTATGGTCACCGTAATGTTCAGGGCTTAGCTTGGCATCCTTTAACCGGTCAGCTATATGCAAGCGAGCATGGGGATGAAGACAATGATGAGATCAATCTAATCAAGCCCGGTGCAAACTACGGCTGGCCCATAGAAAATTGCAACGCTGAGAAGTTTGAAAAGCCTGTTGTATGCTTCAATCCCGCGGTAGCTCCATCCGGGATGACATTTGCTGCTTCAAATAGCTTGGGTTACCGGGATGACATATTGCTTGCGACCCTGAGAGCTCAACATGTTCGCCTAATTGACTTGAAATCCCACATTGAAAATAACATCCTGACCGGCTTTGGAAGAATGCGCGATGTCCTTGAGGCTCATGATGGTTCACTTTACGTGACTACAAGTAACAAAGATGGGAGAGCAATACCTGGACAAGATGATGACAAAATTTTAAGGCTCATCAGTCCACAGTAGCATGTGACGGAATAATAATGACTGAGAAAAAGTTCTATGAAATGAACCTGCAAGAGCGTCTTGGCTTTCTGAAAAAGACTGCTGGAATATCTGGTGATATTGAATCCATGCTCAGACCACTTCAATTTGAAGACGTAAACAGGATGATAGAAAATGCTATCGGCATTATGTCGATCCCAATGGGAATAGCCACTAATTTTGTCATAAATGATAAAGAATACGTGATTCCGATGGCAATAGAAGAGCCATCAGTAATTGCTGCAGTTAGCAAGGCTGCAAAAATATCCAAGGTCAAGGGTGGATTTACAGTTGAAGCAGATGAGTCTTTCATGATAGGTCAAGTACAAGTTATCGGCCTTGGCAGAATCAAGGATGCCGCAGCCAAGATCTTAAGAAACAAAAAAGAACTACTCACCATTGCCAATTCAAAGAGCAGATCTGTAGTTGCAGTCAACCTGCAGGTACGACGATTGCGCGACAAAAGCCCAAACCAGATGGGCAATATGCTCCTAGTAGAACTTGTCATTGATCCCAAAGATGCCATGGGGGCAAATGCAATAAATACAATGTGCGAAGCAATAGCTCCTGCTGTAGCTGAAATTAGTGGCGGCGAAGTTATATTAAAAATATTATCCAATTATGCTACCAGAAGGATGGTTAGATGCAAGGCCATCTTTGACAAGGAGGATCTTGGAGGAAGCCAGGTTGTCAACCGGATACTCTATGCTTATGCCCTTGCTTACTCTGACATTTACCGAGCCGTGACACATAACAAGGGCGTGATGAATGGCATTGATGCAGTTGCACTTGCAACAGGTCAGGACTTTCGAGCAATTGAGGCCGGCGCACATGCCTATGCTGCAAGAGATGGCACCTATAGGTCACTGACTAGCTGGCGCAGAACAAAGGAAGGAGACTTGGCTGGTGAAATCGAATTGCCATTAGCAGTAGGTGTGATTGGAGGTATAATCAATGCCCACCCGACTGCTAGGTTTGCACTTCAAATTCTAGGAGTCAAAAATGCAAAGGAGCTAGCAATGGTGATGGCCAGTGTTGGACTCGCGCAGAATCTGGCTGCAATAAGGGCGCTATCTTCAGAGGGTATTCAAGCTGGCCATATGAGGTTACATGCAAGGAAATTTAAGTAAACATGTAGATACATACTAGAATGACATATCATGTCAAAGTCTCAAATTATACATTTCCATAGCAATGGGTCTATCATACTGCCATATCTCATAAGCATCACTAAATTTGCTTGATTTCACAAAGAATAATGATTGCGATCTAAATACTGATATATCTTGGACAGTCTATGCACGCCAGATCCTATCCTCTATACTATCCGAGGTTCAATTAGGATGTTCCGCGTACAATATTCTAAAACAGTTCAGTTTATTTCTGCTGATAAACACTCTGGAGCTAGCTAGTATGTCAGCCTATCTTTAAGAATTGTTGAAGCCACTCGTAGCCAATGTGGTCTAATATGGTGTGACGTTATATGCGGTATACTAACTACATCTTTGCTTCAAAAAGATGCTGTAGATAATTATCTCGATTCTTCCTTATGCCTCATATAGATATATATCCAGTGAAAGCATCTTTGTCAACCTGTTACACCATTAATGCCTACCGTAAAATTTGTAGTCCCAAAGGGAAGCATAGAGGAGATCACATTTAAGCTTCTAGAGCAGGCCTGGCAACACGTGAGCGGCCGAGGGCGAACCTATCGAGTGAAACTTGGTGACCCAGAAATTGATGTCAAGATCTTGCGGCCCCAAGAGATTCCTACTTACGTCCAGGAAGGCTTTTACGATGTAGGTATCACTGGCAGAGATTGGATACTTGAAGCAAAGGCAGACGTTGAAGTATTGCTAGACCTTGAGATCGGCCGTGTAAAACAAGTCATCGCAGTTCCTACAAGCTTTCCATTCAATAGTCTCAGCGATCTGATAACTGACTTTGCTAAGAATGATAAGACATTAAGAATATCATCCGAGTACCTCACTACTACTTCTGCCCATATCAAGGCAAACGAGGTCTATAAGAAGTATTATGGGAACGCCGACCCTATGATAATTACTCCATGGATGAGAATAGGAGAAAATAAAAAGGTTGAAATATTCCTCTCTTTTGGTGCCACTGAGGCTAAGCCGCCAGAGGATGTCGATGCTATTTTTGATATAACTGAGACTGGCACCACCCTTGCCCAAAATCAACTCAAATTAATAGATATTGTTGCTGAATCTACTGCGGTATTGATAGCAAATAAAAGATCCCTTAGGGATCGTGCCAAGCGGGAAAAAATAGCCGACATGATCGCCCTTATAAGAGGTGTCGTGGAGGGACGAAAAAAGCTTCACATATTTGTCAACGTCAAAAAGGAAAAGCTACAAATGTTGCTAAAGGAACTCCCTGCCCTCAAAAAGCCGACTGTTAGCCCTCTTTCTGAGGAAGGCTGGTATGGAGTTAATACAGTCATTGACAAGAATGAGTTTATCTTGATAGTGCCAAAGCTGAGAAAGCTGGCTCAGGGCTTAGTTGTATTAGAGCCCAGACAAATATTGCCCCTTGATGAGATAAATTTGGATGGATATTCCTAATGAAAATGATCAATGTCGCCGATCCGGCTACTGAAGCAATGCAGCTTCGAAAGGTAAATGCGATCCACGATTCTTTCCTAGAAGACACAAAGGCAATAATGAAGAATGTGGCAGAGCACGGTGACCCTGCAATTTTCAATTACACACTAAAATTTGACGGTGCAACGCTTGATTTGCTACGGGTTAGCGAGCAGGAGATAAAGCAAGCATATGAGCAGGTCACAAAGGAGCAGATTAATGCAGTCAAGCTGATGAAGGAGAGGCTTGTCAAGAGTGAGTTGGCAATCCTTGTACGGCTGAAAGGATTGACAATCTCTTCTGATGGTGTCAGGATAGATCGTATGATCAAGCCAGTTGCAAGTGTCGGGTGCTATATTCCTGGGGGCAAGGCACGATACATCAGCACAGTCGTGATGTGCACAGTGCCTGCCAAGGTCGCTGGCGTGAAAAGGGTCGTGGCAATATCCCCTCCAAGAAAGGATGGCACTATTGACTCCTTAACCTTGGTAGCTGCAGATATTTGTGGCGTCGATGAATTCTACAAGGTTGGCGGCGCGCAAGGGATAGCTGCCCTTACCTACGGTACTGCCTCAATTAGACCGGTCAGTAAGATAGTGGGTCCTGGCAGCATGTTTGTCACTGCTGCAAAGCTAGTTGCCTCAAGTATAGTTTCGACAGATATGGTGGCTGGCCCAACTGAGCTGCTGATATATGCTGATACAACAGCAGACTCTCAACTGATTGCCGTGGATCTGATCTCGCAGGCAGAGCATAGCGTTGACACCATTTGCGGCCTTGTGACCACGTCTGACAAGCTGGCGGTAGAGGTGCAAAAGCAAGTAGAGTCTACTTTAGCTAAAAACGTCACACGGTTAGACATTGTAAAAAAGAGCCTAGAAAGCAATGGCTTCATTGCCATTTGTAAGAATGAAATCTCATGCATTGAATTTGTAAACGAGTTTGCACCTGAGCACTTGGAACTAATATGTAAGAATGCTGATACTATTTCTAAGAAGATTGATTCAGCTGGAATCATCCTGATTGGGTCATATACACCCTCATCTGCAAGCGATTATAGCCTTGGCTCAAACCATGTACTTCCAACCCTTGGTTTTGGTAAGTCACGTGCATCATTGTCAGTGCTTGATTTTATCAAAATAGTAAACAAGGTGAAAGTAAGCAGGTCTGGATTGGCAAAGGTGAACGTGCCCATTAAAGAATTAACATCTGCAGAGGGACTCTTAAACCACTATGAAGCAGTGAAGGCAAGGATGAATGAAAAAAAATAATAACTGGCTTGATGATAACATCCAGCGAATTGCTCGGCTTAGCCATTATACTAAGCCAGAAAAAGTAGAAGGAGCAATCAAGCTTGACTCGAATGAAAATTTTGCACTCGATAGGGAATTTATTGCAAGTATTGCAGTTGAAGCTGCAAAACAGGTAGATCTGCGGGAATACCCCCTTGATGAGATAAAAGAGTTATGCACTCAGCTTGCCAGATATGCTGGCGTAACTGCAAAATGTGTAGCTGCAGGTAGCGGGTCTGACCAGCTAATTGAATTGTTGCTATCAACTCTTGGGTGTAGACGCGCCACCATGTTTTCTCCAACCTTCTCATATTTCATTGACCGGTGCCGGCTTCATGGCATAAATGTGCATCAAGTTCCCCTCGAGCGTGATTTTACCCTTAACAAGAAGGTCTTTGTTAAGGCTGCAAAGAAATCCGATCTTATCTATATTTGCTCACCAAACAATCCTACTGGCAACCAATTTGATAAACAGGAAATGATCGAGATCCTTGACTCGGTTAAGAATCAGCTTGTGCTGGTTGACGAGGCATACGTAGACTTTGCGGATTACTCGCTATCGGACAATGCGATAAAGCGCAATAACGTAATTGTACTTCGCACACTATCAAAGGCTTTCGGACTTGCCGGCGCAAGAGTAGGCTACATAGTATCAAATGAAAAATTTGTAAAGATATTCAGATCTACACTTCAATCTCCATATCCTATAGGAACAATTTCGCTTGTAATTGCGTCAGGTGTCCTTGCAAATACTGATCGGATCAGACAGACCATCCGATCTATAAGAAATGAAAGGGAAAGAGTGTTTTCCCGATTGTCAAAAGTTGATGGCATCAGGACCTTCAGATCTGATGCTAATTTTATATTTATTGAGACTGGTAAGAACTATAACGCAATTTCAAAAATTCTCAACAGCAATGGAATTGTAGTCAAGCTACTAGGCAATATCGCTAGTCACAAAGGTTGCATGAGAATCACGATAGCTACCCGGGAAATGAATGACAAGTGTCTCAAATGCATAGAACAGATAGTTTGAAGTACGACTGTGTACTCTTCGATATCGATGGCGTACTGGTTGATGTTCGCAAATCCTACAATGCTACCATCAAAAAGACCGTAGAGTACATGCTGAAATTTATCACAGGCAAGTCTTTTCCAAGTCTAGTTACCGACCAGATAATTTTGAGGTTCAGACAGAGCGGTGGGTTTAACAATGACACTGACACCAGCTATGCAATAACACTTGCAATCCTGGCTAACCTGCCAAAGAACAGCTATGAGGGAAGGAAGTTTCTTGCCAAGGTAGCAGAAAATGCTGACGAGAGCGGATATGTATCAGTAGAAAAATTCCTTGCTACTACCTATGAGATTGATAAGTGGAAAAAGATGTTGACCTACCCGGCACCGGTCAAAGATAGCATACTCGCGCAGGTATTTGATGAGATATTTTATGGTCCAGAACTCTTCAGAAAACAGGATCATTTGGAGCCCAAGCGTTGTATAACCCGCAGGCCTCTTATAAAAAATGATAGACTCGCAGTAAGTATCAAAACAATCAAAAAACTCAATAAGATGTTCAAAGGAAACCTTGCAATAGTCTCAGGCAGAAGCAGGCTTGCTGCAGAATTTTCACTCAGCTCTATAATACATTATTTAAATTATGATGCCTGCATCTTTTTGGAGGACGAAAAGCGGGAATATGCCAAACCCAGCCCGTATGCGATAAAACATGCAATGAATGTAATGAATGCAAGAACTGCAGTCTACGCGGGCGATTCTATAGAAGACCTGCTTATGGCAAGGCATGCCGAGAGGGAAATCGGTGTAAAAATTTTATTTGTAGGCGTCTATGGCAACAGCCCCCTGCCAGACAAGACAATAGGCAACTTCAAGCAGGAGAAGGTTAAGATGATTATAAAAGATGTCAACCAACTACCGAACATAATAAATAAAGTATATGTAGTTTAAAGCACACTTGGCTTCTGCCAAAAGAAAGGCGAAAGTTGAAAGGGTCACAAAGGAGACCGCGGTCAATGTTGAAGTTAATCTAGATGGCACTGGTGAGACCCATATTAAAACACGTCTTTCCTTTATAGACCATCTTATCATGTCAATTGGCAAGCATGCAATGATTGATATCCGGCTTAATGGTGAATCACACGATGGTATAGTACATCACTTGGCAGAAGACGTAGCAATTGCATTGGCACAAACCATAGATAAGGCATTGGGTGATAGGACAAGGATTACGCGGTTTGGCTATGCACTTATCCCTATGGACGAAGCACTAGCATACGTGTCAATTGACCTGATCAAGCGGCAATACTATAATGTGCAACTTAAACTTAGCCGCGACAACATTGAAGGAGTGCCAAGAGAAGACCTTGAGCACTTTGCCAGATCGTTGGTGCAGAATCTGAATTCATGCACCCACATGGTAGTTTGCTATGGCGAAAACGATCATCATAAGATTGAAGCAGCACTCAAGGCATTTGCAGTAGCACTTAGGATGGCTACCACGATCGATAGCAAAAGGAAGGAAGCGCCAAGCGCCAAGGGGGTCATGTAATGACAAAAATAGCAATATTTGACTATGGTGCAGGCAACCTCTTCAGCCTCAAGTCTGCGTTTGAGCGCAACGATGCAAAAAGCAGCGTTGGCATTGATATAATCTATAATTTAAAAGACCTTACAAAGTTCGATGGGCTAGTGCTTCCCGGTGTTGGTAACTTCGATCCTGCAATCAGATCGATGGATGGTAGCGCAAGCCATCTCAATAAAGCTATAGACAATCGTCTGCCTGTGCTGGGTATATGTCTTGGCATGGAAATACTGTTTGACAAGAGCGAAGAGGGCAGGATGGATGGCTTGAAGATATTGGATGGAGAGGTAGTTATGCTTCCAAAGGGTAAGGTCAAGATCCCTCATATGGGATGGAACAACCTCCAAATAAAAGACCGGAGTAAGCTACTAAAGGGAATCAAGGATGACTCGTGGGTTTATTTTGTACATTCTTACAAGACTGTGCCAAAGGAACACAGAATAGTAGTAGCAACTTCTGAGTATGGCGTCAGTATCCCTGCAGTCATTGAAAAGGGCAATCTCATAGGTGTTCAGTTCCATCCAGAAAAATCGGGCAGCGTTGGTGCACTCATGATCAAGAACTTTATTGAATTGTGTAAAGAAGAATCAAAATGAGAGTCCTAGCCGCAGTTGACATTATGGGCGGAAGCGTAGTTCGGCTTGTCAGAGGTGATCCTGCTAACAAGGTCCTATACAGCGATGATCCCATCCAAACTGCAAAAAAATGGGAGAATATGGGAGCCGATATGCTGCATGTAGTTGATCTCGACGCAGCGTTTTCGATTGGTAATAACTCTGAGCTTATTACAAAGATAGCAGAATCAGTCAGCATCCCTATACAGGTTGCAGGGGGCATTAGATCATTAGAGAAAGTTGAAGAGATGCTATCAATAGCGTCAACGGTTGTGATTGGCACTATGGCATATAGTGAACCTGAGGTCGTAAGAAAGCTTGTCAAGAAGAATATGGGCAGAATAATAATTTCAATAGATCAGATAGATGGTATGGTTATGGTAAAAGGCTGGAAAGAGTCGACTGGGACTACAGTTGCAGATGCAATATCTAAGTTTCGTGTAATAGGTGTTGAAGAATTTTTGCTAACTAGCATAGATCGTGATGGTACATTGCAGGGTCCTGATATTAAGAGATTGTCAGAAGCCGCTGCCACATCTGCAAGAATAATTGCAAGCGGAGGAATCGCAAGTATGGAAGATGTGATAAGGATTAAAAGTGCAGGCTGCATCTCCGTCATCCTTGGCAAAGCTATGTACGAGAGCAAAGTGAGCATTGAAAAGGTGAAGGCAGTGTCCTAATGGCATTGGCAAAGAGAGTAATACCCTGTCTTGATGTAGACGACGGTAGAGTCGTCAAAGGAGTACATTTCACGCGAATCAAGGATGCCGGCGACCCTGTGGAACTTGCTAAGAAATATCGTGAGCAGGGGGCCGACGAGCTCGTATTCCTTGATATCACTGCATCACAGCAGCGTAGAGACACAATGAGAAGTGTCGTAAGAAAGGTGGCAAGAGTCATCGACATCCCATTTACCGTTGGTGGTGGTATTAAAAAGCTTGAAGATGCACGTGACATTTTGCTTTCTGGAGCAGACAAAGTCTCAATCAATACCGCCGCGGTAAAAAACCCTGTTTTGATAGTGGACCTAATGTCGATCTTTGGAAAGCAGTGTGTTGTGGTTGCAATAGATGCAAAGAGAAATTACAATATTGAGAAAGACAAGACAATATTTGAGGATGCCTATGGAAGGCAATTTTGGTTTGAGGTCCGAATTTATGGCGGCAAGGAAGGGACAGGCATTGATGCTATAAGGTGGGCGAAGGAAGTTGAGCAACGCGGGGCCGGTGAAATACTGCTGACAAGTATTGACGCTGACGGTACGGAGAATGGCTATGACACTGAGCTGACAAAAGCTATCTGCAAATCAGTCCCGGTCCCAGTAATTGCGTCAGGGGGATGCGGAAAGGCACTCCACATGCTTGATTTGTTTAAAAAGACTAATGTCGATGCTGCGCTGGCAGCATCAATATTCCATTATGAAAAGTCGACAATTGACAAGGTAAAGAAATATCTGAAGAGAAATGGTATCAAGATTAGAGTATAATAAGAAGGAGATGAAATTGCAATGATGATGGTGATAGGTAGTATATGATGTTTGGTACCCATCCGGGCCGCATTCCATTTGAAAGCCATCTTGAAAAGTTGAAAGAACCAGCTAGAACTATACTTGTCGACTTGCGAAAATTTGTGGTTTCGCTTGGCAACAATGTGATAGAAGACATAAGGCCCCACAGAATAGTATATTCAAAGACCTTGAACTTTAGGACATTTCTTGACATACAGCCAATTGGTGATGACTCTCTGACCTTGTCTATAAGATATGACAGACACACGCTACCTATTACTGTAATAGTCATGACTATGGAAGATGCGGACCGTGCGAAGAAGCAGATAGGTGAAGCATACCAAAAAATTCACTAATTGTTGTTAATACTAAAATTGGCAAACTCTCCAGTATGATTTTCGAATTGTATGTCCACATCCTCCACATTGGCCTTTGGAGGCCCGATCTGACACCACTCTATCACCTCATCGACATCTGTCCTGTCCCCTTCAAAGATCGCTTCTACACGACCATCTGGTAAGTTACGTACCCAGCCCGTGACTCTGTGTCTAGTCGCTACTTCTTTTGTATTTTGTCTAAAATAAACTCCTTGCACCATTCCGCTGATAAATACGTGAACGCGCGCCTTTTTCTTAATATCTCCGCTTGGGTTCATTTTGTAATTGCTAATTTAAAAATTGTTTTCAATCAATATAAAAAATTTTGAAAAGGCCAGGAAATGTTATGCTAGTTCTCCTCCTTCTTCCAAGAACAAATGATCATGTGTAGTTCCCTTTCTTACTAGTCTGAACTTCCCATCACTGTCCTTCATGACTATGGGAGGCTTGGTCTGGCAATGGAATGGCATATTGAATACTACTGAATATGCTCCTACGTTGTAGAACGATACGTATCGTCCAATCTCTGACTCGCTCAGATCCGACACTTTTGAAAGCGGAAAGACATCATATGTATCGCATAGCCTTCCTGCTAGATGAGTATTTTTAACTGCCACCAGCCTAGTTGTTGTCTTGTCCTTATTATCCGCTACTACCTGCACTACCTCTTGTGGATATTCTTGCTTTAGCAGTGCGGCGTCAAGTAGAATGTGATAGCCTGCATCCACTATGACTATCTTGTGTTCATTATATTCCTTAGTGTTCACTATCTTTGAGATAAGGATTGATGATTCTGCTACTAGGAAGCGGCCGCTCTCAATCATGAGAGTATATGTCCCGTGGGTCTCTGCCAGTTGGTTAAGCTTGCTGAGATGATTTTCAGCCATTTGGGCTGGAGTTGGCACAGGATCGTTATAGAATACTGGTGTTCCGCCGCCAATATCAAATGTGTTAACATGAAAGGCAGGGTTTTCTTTCTTCATCTTGGTTATGAATGCATCCATTTTGTCTAGCGCATGAGTATAGCATGAAAAGTCTGTGATCTGGGATCCTAGGTGGAAGTGAAAGCCTTCAAACTTTAAGAGGTCACTTCCCATCACGTGTTTAATCATCTTGGCTGCACTGTCTATAGTTCCACCATTGAATGGAACGCCGAATTTGCTGTTTCTATATGACGCCCTAACTTCAGCTTTAACGCCTACTTCCGGGTTCACACGTATCATTGTTAGTGGTACTACTCCTCCTCTTACCTTGCTTGCAGCCTTGGCTAAGTTTGTCATTCCATTAAAAGAACTGACAACAACTTTTCTGACGCCACTTTGAAGTACTTCAATATACTCTTCTACCTCTTCTGTGACACTTGTATAGATAAGATTCTCTGGGTCTGCTCTGCACTGTTTGATGAAGTACAGCTCACCAAGTGATGTCAGGTCAAATGCCAAACCATCCTTCATGAATGCTTTGACTACTGCTGGAGTAAAGTTGGCCTTGATAGAGTATGCAATTTTTACCTGACCGTTAAACTTTGAATATGCTTTATGTAATTCCTTTGCCTTTACATGAAGGGTCTCCTCATCCACCAGATAAAGTGGTGTGCCGTATTGTGCGGCCAATTTGTTGATGTCTGCAGGTTTGACAAAACGGTTTAATGTAGCTGCTGCTCGTTTTTCTACGAGTTGGACTTGCGAATTTTCAACCAATTTCTTCTAGTTGGGTGTATCATAAAATCAATAACTTAAAAACATTGCCCCATGCTGCTGAGAGGGATCTTTTGCTGTTGGTTCCAAAATAATTGCTAATAAGGACAATAAAAAAGAAAGGAAGAGAGAAAGGAAAAAGTCAGCTGTTTAACGATAGTATGGAACTGCCTTTTCAGCTGGCTTGCCTTCTCTTTGTGTCTTGATCTTCCTTACCGCTTCTTCAAAATGACGCATCATCACGCGTGCTTCTGATGCGTGTTTGGCTGCTTCTTCTGGAGTAGGATATTTCGCTAGATATTCATGTAGCACAAGTGAGACTGCAGTATTTGCCACTGCACTTGTATCTGCTCCACTAAAGCCTTCTGTAATCTCGGCGACTTTGACAAAATCTACTTCTGGACCCATTGGCTTGTCTTTTGCATGTATCTCAAGTATTCTCTGCCTTGCGGCCTTGTCTGGCATCTGAACGAATACTATCTTGTCAAATCTGCCTGGACGCAAGAGGGCTGGGTCAATCATATCTGCTCTGTTAGTTGCAGCTATTACTACTACACCTGAAAGTGATTGTATTCCATCAAGCTCTGTCAGCAACTGTGACACAACGCGTTCTGTTACCATGCTGTCACCTCCCATGCCCCTTGTCGGAGCAATTGAATCTATTTCGTCAAAGAATACGACACATGGAGCTGCCTGCCTTGCCCTACGAAATATCTCCCTGATGCCCCGCTCTGATTCTCCGACCCATTTGCTCAAGAGCTCAGGTCCTCTTACACTGATAAAGTTAGCTTCAGATTCTGTTGCTACCGCCTTTGCAAGTAGTGTCTTGCCCGTTCCAGAAGGGCCATGCATCAACACGCCTTTTGGCATAGTGTGACCAAGCTTTGCATAGAGATCAGGATATCTTAGCGGCCACTCTACTGCCTCCTGGAGCTCCCGTTTAACCTCTTCCAAGCCACCAATTGCAGACCATGGTATATCTGGCGATTCAAGGTAGACCTCTCTCATAGCCGATGGCATTACTTCCTTGACTGCATTCTCGAAGTCACTCATGGTGACTATTAGCTTGTTGAGTACTTCCGGCGATAGCTTTTCGTCTTCTAGGTTCAACTCTGGTAAGACTCTCCTCAAACACTTCATTGCCGCTTCTTTGCAGAGATACTCTAGGTCTGCGCCTACAAAGCCATGCGTCACTCCTGCAATTTTGTCTTGATCTACATCTGTGTCAAGCGGCATATTGCGAGTATGTATTTGAAGTATCTCTAGTCTACCACGCTTGTCCGGTACTTTAATCTCAATTTCTCTATCAAACCTTCCAGGCCTTCTTAGTGCAGGGTCGATTGCATTTGGCCTGTTAGTAGCAGCTATGACTATGACTTTGCCTCTAGCTTCCAAGCCATCCATCAGTGAAAGAAGCTGTGATACGACCCTTCTTTCTACTTCGCCTGTGACCTCTTCACGTTTTGGAGCAATTGAGTCAATCTCGTCTATAAATATAATTGATGGCGCCTTTTCCTTTGCTTCCTTGAATATTTCCCTTAAACGAGCTTCTGATTCCCCGTAGAATTTACTCATAATTTCCGGTCCTGATATGCTGATAAAGTGAGCATTGCTTTCATTTGCAACAGCTTTGGCTAGCAGGGTTTTGCCTGTGCCTGGAGGTCCATACAATAATACTCCTTTTGGAGCCTCGATTCCAAGCTTTTCAAATATCTCAGGATGCCTGAGCGGAAGCTCTATCATTTCTCTGACTTTTTGGATCTCTTCTTTAAGGCCACCAATGTCCTCGTATGTTACTTGTGGGACGCCTCTGAGGGTCTCACCCTTTTCTGCAATGTGGAATATTGTCTTTTGTGTGACTAGAACTGCATCCGCAGCAGGCGTAACGCCAATTACTTGAAACGTCAGCCTGCCACCAAAGTACGGAACCATTACATTATCCCCCTTGATAAGGGGCACGCTTTCAAGAGCATCTGCCAGATAGCGCTCGTCTATCGGCGGTATTGCTTCAAGAGGCGCAACAATCACTTTTTCAGCTGGAACTGCCTTTATCTTCTTAACAATTACAGTATCGCCTATCGCAATGCCAGCATTATTCCTGACAAGGCCATCAACCCTGATAATGCCTTTGCCCTCATCAGATGGATAAAGTGGTAGACATTTCGCAACCGTCCTACGCTTGCCTCTGATTTCAATAACATCTCCAGTTGATGCACCCAGCGAATCCATTGAATCGTAGTCGATCCTGGCCACTCCTCGACCAACATCTCTGGTATATGCTTCAAGTACCTTTAGGGATAGGGTGTTCTGGCTCACATCAACACCTTAGAAGTACCGCTCTTTATACCTTTGTTATCTTTTACTCCTAATCTATAGTTACAATACAAAGCTTTTGCCATAAAACACAAAAAACTTAAAAATTGGACCTCTAAAGAATTATAACATTCCTTTGTGCTCTTGCTATTGAATTGGTATTGAAACAAGATAATCAGCCTATGCTCCCAGGTGAGCACATTGCATGGCCTGAGGAATTCGAAGGAGGTAGAAACACCTACCTTGCTTTGGACGGAGCTGTGCGGTCTGCAGCTGTAGGAACTAAAGTTTATGATCTGAAACGGAGGATTGTCAAGGTTGAGCAAAAGAACTCGCCGATGCTGCCAAAGGTGGGAGATACTATTGTTGGATACGTTGATATGCTGTTTAGCAGCATGGTTTCTGTCAAGATCCTGTACATAAATGACAAGAGATCTGATGCAGGATTTTCTGCCATTGCCTCAGCAAGAGTCGGAGGCCGCGGAGATCGAGAGAGAAGAGGAGGCGGCGATAGGCGCGCTGTCTTTCGCATAGGTGACATAGTAAGGGGTAGAGTCATCAGCCTGCTCAACTCTACCGTACATCTTACACTTGCAGAAAAAGAGTATGGAGTACTCTATGCCTTGTGCTTTGTGTGCGGCGGAGATACCGTGCGCACCAATGAAAATACAGTGAAATGTGTCGAATGCGGCGCATTTGAAGAACGCAAGCTTACACGCGATTATGGCAAGGAAACTTTCCGTCTGATACACAAAGCAGGCAAATAGTGTAATAATAAATAATAAAAAATTTATAATTAACAGTTATGGCGCCAAAGGTTGTTGCCTTTCAGGGTGAACGAGGAGCTTATGGCGAAATGGCTACTCTACAGTATTTCCCTGATGGCAAACTGGTACCACTAAAATCATTTCAAGATGTATTTGATGCTGCTGATAATAATGAAGTGGACTATGTCGTGGTGCCCCTTGAGAATTCTATCGAGGGAAGCATAAATGAGATCTATGACATGCTACTTCAAACCAGGATGACCGTAGTAGGCGAGATCTACCAACGCGTTATACATTGCCTTATTGTAAACAAGGATGCAAAAACGATCAGGTATGCACATTCTCATCCGCAGGCGCTTGCCCAATGCAGAGGCTATCTTCAAAAGAAAGGGCTCAAACCGGTACCGACCTATGATACGGCTGGCGCCGTGAAAATGATAAAGGAGAATAGGATGTTAGATTCGGCTGCTATAGCCAGCAAGAGAGCAGCTGAAATATACGATATGGCAGTACTTGAAGAAGGGATAGAGGATAGGAGGAATAATTATACTAGATTCCTAGTTCTCTCGCCCGGAACGGAGAAAAAGAGTAACAAAGTCAATAATCTACATGATGGTTCTTACAAAACCTCAATTATATTTTCAGTCCAGCATGTACCTGGTGCGCTTTTTGGTATCTTGGGTGAGTTTGCAATAAGAAAGATAAACTTGACCAAGATAGAATCCCGCCCTACCAAGGAGACTCCCTGGGAATACAACTTTTATGCAGACTTTGAAGGTCACTTGCAGAATAAGGTAATACATGAAACACTTGTGTCAATAAAGCCAAAAGTATCTTATATGAAAATACTTGGTTCTTACAAAAAGGCCAATTTTACTACTACTATTAGTAGTAGTAACGCCTAAAGCGCAAACCTAGGCCTATTGTTATTATGCCAGTTATTACAAGCATAAGCGCACCACTAAGACCAAGAGGGCTTGACTTTGTCTGCGCGTGCCCCTCAATTGTAAGATCTGAGGTTCCAGTATTGTTAATCGTTATCTTATGCTGGCCGGCCTTTTGCGCAATCAAGTCATAATTGAAGGAAGATATACCGCTTTTTGACTGAATTATTTGGCCATCTGGATCCTTGATGTCAATATAGAATGTCGAGCCCCTCACCGCAATACTTGCTATATTCTTTGCATTCATATCTGGAGTAATTACATCCGTCCTTCCCGGCCCGATAGTATTGTCAAGTGAGACATCCACTGGCACAACGGAATAGATGCTTGATGCTATGCCGATTGCAATAAACACTACCCCTGCTGCAATTGCACCGTAAAAGGCCTTGCTTGAATGCATATATACACAATGCGACAGTGATGAAGCGTATATACATAGTGGTTTGTGCTTTAACAGCGAGATAGCATATCAGAAAATATAGTTCTCTCGATCATGAATGGCAATAGGCATGTATGATATTTCTTGGTTAGTATGCTGGCAACCGCACACACATATATTTACCACTGTACTTGCGATATGATAACGATTAACAATACTGTGTTTTATACGGTTGTATACTTTTTAGAAGCTACATCAAGTCTACGTCGTGGGGTTGACTCTCTGTATATCCTGCTGACGTAATCTTGATGAACTCAGCGTTCAGTTGCATCTCTTGAATTTTTTTTGCACCACAATAACTCAATCCTGATCGCAGGCCTCCTACCATCTGTCTTATGATTTCTACCACGCTTCCCTTGTACGGGACCATCGCTTCAACGCCTTCTGGGACATAATCGTTGAGGTCGTCAGAATCAACTACCTGAGGGCCCTCTTCACGGTATTTCCGTCCAAGTGAGGCATAGAACGACGCCATGCCGCGATACATCTTGTACTTTTTGCCGTTTTTGACAAGCGTTTTACCTGGGCTCTCATCCGTCCCTCCAAACAGGCTTCCTATCATTACTGAAGAAGCACCAGCAGCTAACGCCTTGGTTATGTCACCAGAGTTGCGTATACCTCCATCGGATACTATGGGTATGTCATACTCGCGCCCAACCTTGACGCTATCAATGACTGCAGTCAGCTGAGGAACGCCTGAGCCTGTTACAACCCTCGTTATGCATATAGAGCCTGAGCCCACTCCTACTTTCACTGCATCGACTCCTGCTTTAATGAGGTCACGGGTGCCTTCACCTGTGGCAACATTACCTGCAATGAGCTCGGAGTCGGGGAAAGCCTTTTTGATCATATGAACAGTGTTGATGGCATTCTCGCTGTGGCCATGTGCAATATCAACTACAATAATATCTGCACCAGCCTCGAGCAGTGCCTCCGTGCGTTCCAGATAGTCCCCCTTGACACCGACTGCGGCACCTACTAGCAGCCTGCCCTTTCTGTCCTTTGACGCATGAGGATATTGGTCCATCTTCAAAATATCCTTGCTAGTGATAAGACCAACGATATGCTTTTTGTCGTCAATCACCGGCAACTTTTCTATTCTTTGATTGTGTAAAATCTCCTTCGCCTGATCTATGGTAATGCCTGGCTTGGCTGTAATGACATCCTTTGTCATAAGTTCTGACACTTTGCGCTTGTTATTTTTCTCAAATGTAATATCACGCCTTGTAATGATGCCTGCAAGTTTGCCATTCTCTTCTACAAGTAGACCTGAAACGTTGTACTCTATCATGGCTTTTTTTGCCTCTGCCATTACTACATCGGGCTTGATCGTGTATGGTTGCTCTATCATGACTGATTCTGAGCGCTTGACCTTAAGGATCTCGTCTACCTGATCCTCTATTGTCATGAATCGATGTATGATCCCAATACCTCCTTCCCTTGCCAAGGCAATTGCCATACCTGATTCAGTAACAGTGTCCATATTGGCGCTTACGATTGGTATATTAAGTGTGATTTTGCGTGACAGTTTAGTACGTAGGTCAGTCTGAGATCTGGAAACTATGGGCGACCGCTTAGGAATAAGGAGCACATCATCAAATGTCAGACCTTCTACAATGTCCAACTAGTACCTTGATATATAACAACTATGAAGCGTTATAAGCGTTTGCTATTCTGCTCTGCTCTTCCTATACTCATTGCTTCCTCTACAAACCAACCTGTTACCTAGGTCTTCAACAATTGGAGCATCGTTAATGCATGCACCGTTTCTCGAACATTATGTGTTCTGATTATGTTTGCACCATTGAGAGCAGCAATCATTTCACATGCTATTGATGGTACTATGCGCTCTTCAGCTGCCTTTAAATCCAGCAGGTATCCTATGAATGACTTTCTTGAAACTGAAACGCAGATCGGCTTTTTGAGCGTTGTGAGTCTGTCCAGCTTGAACAGGATTTCAACGTCGCGTGTATACCATGGTATGTCTGTCATTTTAGTGAAAAAAGGATTCTTACCTTCTTGACGAAAGAAACCGATTGATGGATCGATCATCACATCCTTGATGCCTGCCTCCTTAGCCAAAGACAAGCTTTTCTTCAATGCCTTAAGCGTGCCTGCTATCCTGCCTGTAGCCGGTGTCTTACTGTAAGCGCCAATTATCGTGGGCACTCCAGATTTTGCTGCGATTTCAGACATCTTGCTGTCATATTTTAATCCCGTCACATCATTGATTAGGTCTGCGCCTACTGTTACTGCTTCTTCTGCAACCCTTGCTCTTGGCGTATCTGCTGAAATTGGCAAATTGCAGGCAGCTCTGACAACTCTGATCGCATGAGTAACTCTTCTTACTTCTTCCTCAACTGGAACCATAATGGTTTGTATATAAGGTGCAGTAGACATCCCACCAATGTCAATTATATGCGCACCATCCTGCTGCATCTGCTTTGCAGTTGACGCTATTTCCTGCTCGTCAGTCCTAACCGAGCCCTTGTAAAACGATTCCGGGCTAGTATTGATTATGCCCATTACTTTTACTGCAAACTTATTTCCAATCTGCATTGCACCGATCTTCAATGCTTGACTTTGCCAGCTTCTGTTCTATAAAGATAATATGCATAACATATCGTCCTCTTCTTCTTCTTGTAAATGGTGATTGTGAACATGAAGAAGGTATGATGATAATGACAATAATTCTAATTTGGCTTGTGCGATCATATTGTGCATGGGACAGCAAGATTTCATTACTGCCAACCCTATGCTCTATGTTCCCAAGATGATGTTTTTTACAAAAGGCAGGGGCATTCATAAGGACTATTTGACAAGCTTTGAACTTGCGCTCCGAGACGCCCAGATAGCAGACCTAAATTTAGTATCTGTATCGAGCATATTTCCTCCCCACTGTAAGATTGTCAGCCGCCAGGAAGGAAGAAAACATTTGCAGCCCGGACAGATTGTATTTACAATCATGGCAAGGGCTGCCACTAATGAACCAAACAGGCTTATTGCAGCATCAATAGGCCTGGCAAGGGCTGCAGATGAGAGTCAGTATGGGTATCTATCAGAGCATCATTCTACTGGCGAAACCGCGCAAAAGGCTGGCGACTATGCTGAGGACATGGCGATGGAAATGCTTGCAACTACCCTAGGGTTGCCAAACGATCCGAGCCTTGCATGGAATGAAAAAGAGGAACAGTGGAGGCTATCGAACAAGATCTATAAGACACAGAACTTTACACAGTCAGCAGAGGGAAACAAGGACGGCCTTTGGAATACTGTCATTAGCGCAGCAGTGCTTATCCTTTAATTTCAAAGCTAACCTGTGCTGCTGAGGAGGCGCCTGTCCTCTGAGATGATGACGACGATGTCACAGTTGCAGTATAGCTACCCGCTGGAACATTGTTGCCATTGCCGCTTTCTTGGTTCCAAGTTACCGTTTTTGATGCCCCTGGTTGCAATTCCGTTATTACTTGAGCTGCAGCAACGCTGTACACCTGTCCTGTGTTTGTGTTCTGAATCTTTAGGCCCAACGCAGAGTCAGGAAAGTTTAAAGTCTCTTGGCCTATGTTCTTGACTGTGATCAGTACAGGCTCACCTATCCTATAGATTGCCTCACTAGTAGTTATTATCAAGACATTGGATCCGCTATTACTGCTACCGCTACTGCTCAGTTGCCCATTAGTATTGCCTTTGAGAAATTCTTTCGCCTCTCCTGTAATGTTTTGCACAGCCGGACTGTTTCCGACAATTTGAGCCCCTCTTATCAATCCTGAAAAGAAGACACCTACTCCAAGCCCGATGATTACCAGCACTATTACTGCAATTGCTATCCATGTTAAAAGGCCCATAGCTATTGCAAGCAAGTAACTTTCTTAATAACTTTGAATTTTGTCTCTATGCAAAATCCCTGGAACAATTTATTATCTGCAAATGCAATTATTATCATTATTGTCTTATTGAATGGCTTACAGGCCGCCCGCAGGTTAGATTCTAAAAGAAGCGTATGTATGTCTATATTTGTTTATGTTATATTTACTACCTGGTAAGAAAGATGCCTGCAGCCTTGAGCTGTCTAATAACATAGTCGACTTGGTTTGCTGTGACTCTTCCAACCGTCAAGGGAGGAAGATCCTTTATGCTCGCCCTTTGTGCCAGCATTCCATTGATAAGCTGTGAAATCATCTCAGCATCATAGAATGCCTGCGTCTCTTCCAGAAGTTCGCCTACCTTGACTGGATCCATTCCGCCAGTTATTTTGCCACTGCTAATAAGGTTACCAAATTTTTGAATAGATTCAAAAATCCCAAGGTTGTAAGCGATGAATGCTATCTTCTCTGGGGGTAGGGTGTCATCAATACCTGATGGTTGCATAATGCTATAATGCAATGGCTTTATTCGTAATAAATTGTAGCTTCGCCTTCACTAAAATTCCTCTTGCTTTGATTACTCTTATTTGCATAATTCAAACGGTTCGTGCTAAGTTTATGCATAAATTGAGCATGACTGTGCATATAATTATATCTGATTCTATTTGAAGGCAAACGTCAAAAAGGTTTGCTTCATTTGTAATTCTGACTTGCTAGGCTTTTAAAACCTTGTATCACTTCGCTTAAAAGGTCTATTCTTAGATATGATGATTAGATGGTAGTTGCCTTTACGCTCATAATTTAATCTACAAGAAACATACTTGCACAGGAATGCAGTAGCTGCGCTGAAGAATGATGAGTATGGCTCGATCAATTTCAAATCTTAATCCTTGTTTCCGCATAAACATTATATCCACGCTCATTGTGCATGTAGTACAGACCGTTCTCCGTAAATCATTTTACCAATGTCATATAATCTGGATTTGCCCATCTTGATTTGATAAAATCTGCAATTAGGTTCTGGAAGGAATCGTAGAAAATGGAGCTGTGAATAGTATTGGCAATAGTTTGCAAAGGGATATGTGAAAAATTTCGTGTCAGGAGATCCCATGGGAGAAGACATTATCTGCTAGGACAAAAGAGATGTCAGTACTGTTCTGTATATATGAGAACTGCTCACAAAACATGTCCATGTTGCCATCTACGGCTTAGATTATCACCTCGGGCTACAAAAAACAAGCACTTGTTCTTATCAGAGATGCAAATTCAAAGAAATTAGTTTTTTTGTTATCAGAAACATAGGATGATATATCTCTCAATCATTCTTAGAACCGAGTATGCCCAGAGGATGGCGTAAGTTGTATGCAACCACAATCATAACATAAATTGTTGATGTCTGTAGCCTACGAAATGAGTCGGGATACCTGCATTGAGCAGATGACTCGCAAATCTTTTATGAGACTATAAATGATGGCATAAATCTCAAAAGAAGGAAAAGTCTGCACTATTCAAGATCTATAATGACGGTCAATTCTCTTTTTATTTATTGGCAGACAATAGCAAATCAATGAGGTATGAAGAAATTGAAAATCCTCGATGGAGAGATACGCTTGATGCCTTGAATCCACCACCTCTTCCCCCAGAGCCAATCTACGACCTTACAACATCCGATAAAACCAAGCTTGTAAAAGCTGCAGGACCAATCGAACGTGGAGAGAATCCCTGAGATAATATAATTATCCCTTTCTCCGATCGAAGTTATAGAGACGAAGAGGTACTATTACTAGTATCTGGCTACGTAGATTTGGTAAGAGATCTAATAAGGATAGCAAAAGGAAATGGAGTTAGAGATAAAGTCATTATTGACTTGTAAAACCAAAGAAGAAAGTATCATGGTCTTAGCTCAGCACCTAGACTAAATAAAGAAATTATAGAAGGTAGATTTGACATTGATCATATAATAAGAATAGAAAGAAAAGATTGGTGAAAATACCATTTCTGAGAAGACATTTGATTTCTCATCTGGAACAATTACGCAATTACTAAAAGATGGCTAGGTAGACGCCCTGAATTTTATTCAAACTAAAACGAGTTAGAGATTTATTTATATTATCTGCAAAATATACAATCCCAAAGCGAAGATGATTTTTTGCATGATTTATCTATTTGAAAATGGGTGATATCACGAAGCACGAAATGGCTGGAGACTCAACATCGAAAAATCGTATGAAGGTACTTTCAAAAGTGTTTTTAATGTTTTAAGGGCATCACCTTCAACAACCTAAAAGAGGATCAAATAAGTCATGGCGAGGAAGAAAAAAGTTGCTGATGTAGTGATTGAGTCGTTAATAGCCGTCGGAGTAAAGAGAGTTTATGGTATCTCAGGCGATTCTCTAAACGGAATAACTGATTCTATTCGTGATCACGACAAAGATATTTCCTGGGTGCACGTTCGCCATGAGGAGACTGCCGCATTTGCGGCTGGAGCTGAGGCTCATCTCACAGGAAACCTTTCTGTCTGTGCAGGAAGCTGCGGTCCTGGAAACACTCATCTTGTTAACGGTCTGTATGATTGTTATCGCAATCGAGTGCCCGTCCTGGCAATTGCTGCACACATCCCTATAAGGGAAATTGGGAGCACATACTTTCAAGAGACTCACCCTGAACTTCTGTTCAGGGAGTGCAGTCAATACTGTGAGCTGGTTTCTCATGCTGATCAGATCCCCCGTATTCTTGAGATTGCGATGAGAACAGCACTTTCGCTCCGTGGGGTCGCAGTCATTGTTCTCCCTGGAGATGTTGCATTGCAAGAAGCCGTTTCACGCAGACCATTCATACCATTCCAGCAGCCTAAGGCAACAGTCTGTCCGTCTAAAGAAGAAGTCACAAGGCTTGCAGAGGTTGTCAATTCTGCAAAGAAAATAACCATATTAGGTGGTGCGGGCTGCGCTGGTGCTCATTCAGAACTAATCCACGTTGCGGGACTCCTCCAGGCTCCTATTGTTCACGCAATGCGAGGGAAGGAGTTTATTGAATACGATAATCCGTACGACGTAGGTATGACTGGATTGCTCGGCTTTTCGTCTGGATATCATGCAATGATGGACTCTGACTTGCTGCTGATGCTTGGCACAGACTTTCCATACCAGCAATTTTACCCACCACATGCTTACATAATTCAAGTCGACATTCGAGGCGAGCAAATAGGTAGACGAACAAAGGTCGACCTTGGTCTAGTAGGTGATGTACGTGAAACTTTAATGGCAGTGAAACCTCTGCTTAATCAGAAAAGTGACCAAGGACACCTAAGGGCATCATCAGATCATTACATGAAATCTCGGAAAGATTTGAACTCTTATGCAGTCGGAGAGCCTGGACGAACTCCAATCCATCCACAATACGTTGCAAAAATCATTAATGATATTTCAGCAGACGATGCAGTCTTCACGTGCGATGTCGGTACACCAACACTTTGGGCAGCACGCTATCTAAAGATGAACGGGAGACGGAGGTTGCTTGGATCCTTTTCACATGGTTCGATGGCAAACGCGCTGCCCCAGGCAATTGGAGCCCAAGAGGCTTTTCCGGAGCGACAGGTGATTTGTCTCTCAGGCGATGGTGGATTTTCCATGCTCATGGGAGATTTTCTTTCATTAAAACAGCTGAAGCTGCCTGTAAAGATCGTTGTGTTCAACAATGGAGCCTTGAGTTTTGTTGAACTAGAGATGAAGGCCGCCGGGATACTGACTCACGGCACAAGCCTCATTGATACTGATTTTTCAAAGCTAGCTCATGCTGCTGGAATTCTTGGTCTTCGTGCAGAAAGGCCTGAGCAGGTGAAGCCAATGCTTAATGAGGCTATGGAGCATGATGGCGCAGCATTAGTAGACGTTGTAGTGAATCGCCAGGAGCTACTTATACCTCCAACCATTAATCTCGAGCAGATAAGTGGCTTTACGCTCTACATGATCAAGGCTGTGCTGAACGGCCGTGGAGATGAGATCGTGGATCTGGCAAAGACAAATCTGTTTAGGTAGCATGGTAAGAATTAGAGCGTCATGCGACGGCAACTCACTAAGCTGATTTATTAAGTTGCAAAAGAATCACCTGATTATTTGTGAAGCCTGGATGTCATGAGTCTATCGTAGTCATCCTCACACGAAAAGGTGCTAATGATCCTCTGCTTTTAAAGGACTATAAACTAGGTTTCAATGAAGAGGTATATGTGTGCGCGTGCACATGCACATGTAGTCAAGAGGTTTTTTTTGTTCTCAAATGGTCCCAGTCAGGATTTAGGCAAAAAATTCAGTTGAATTAGGTTATTAAAAATAAGTCATATACTTTAACACGACAATTTTAGTGAGATTAGATTCTGTCTATATATATTGCAACACTATATAGTTGTATAGAGAGAGTATATTGTCTTGCTACGAAAACAATTAACTATTTGCAATTAATTACCAAAGACTGCATTTGCTTTTTCTACTCTCAAGTCCTATTACTTGTAAGCCAGAAAGATAGCATCAGCAGGTTCAAGTGACCTGCCTGACTTTACTTATCCCAGGCTAATGAAGCTCCCTATCAATGGTTATCTGTCTGATTTGCAAGATATATATTGTCATAGTATGCGTGTCTGGGATATTGAGGCTAATGTGCTATGCAACAACCATTTGTTAGGAGAGCATAGGGAAATTCATGCAATCTGGACAATTTTGACAGAAAACAAGAAGGGATATTCACATCATCCTGAAACTCTGCGTTGGAGAGGCAAGCTCTTGGCACTTTACAACAGACATGAAGCTGTGGCCTCTCAAATGAGAGAGCGCGGGTTTAATCACAAAAGTGCTTTGAAAAAAGAACTGGCGACAGGCTCTAATATGCAAATGGTTTTTGTCGATCAACTAGATAAGCAACAAATGATCTTGAGAAGTAAGGGATGTAAATGCCTGACTTGTAGATCATGATCATAACTTCTGCCGCTGTTTTTATTCCGCTCCTTTGCAGGGAAATCCATGTAGATTAAGCGCATCTGAACAAGAAATCTATTAGTTTGTCAATTTGTGATAGATTAGGCAGCAAATTTGACCTATAAAACAGTAATGCCTTGTATTGTCAAAGCTGAATCTATGCACAGTTAGGTCAGCAGGAGAAACACGAAGGCATGTCAAGAACCTTTGGACTGACCGTCCCTAGAGCTGAGTGGTGTCCACTTTTCTAAGAATTTGAACTTTTGGTTGACGAAATGGTAGAGAGAGCGCAGGATGAGGCATTGGCATTGCTTAACCTTTGGCTTATGGCGAATAAGCATAAGCCGCACCCAAAACAGTGCTCTAATTCCATCATAGTAAAAAGTAGGCCGGATGACATTAAAACGACCGACCTCTGAAAACATTATGATTGTTTATCCTTGACGGGAGCTGACAATCTTCATATCAAAAATTCTTGATTTTCAGATAAAAAAGTGCTATCATCAATCCTTTTGGTTACTTTTTGTCTAATAATAACAGAAGATATGCAAAAAGAAGTAATCGAGAAAGTAGCAGCCCTCATAACTGCTGCTTTTGGTCTAGTTGCTGCTCTTGCATGGAATACTGCCATACAAGAAATTTTTAGGCTAATATTTGGAAATCAAAGTGG
>JALZFS010000153.1 GCA_030861405.1 Thermoproteota archaeon
TGTAAAGGCGATGGAGTAGATCAAGATGGATATATTTGCTGGAAGTGCAAAGGCCATGGCAGAATTAAACCAGGACAATGAGACGACCTTACACAGGCAGGAGACCAGAATAAATAGAAAGATACATCCCCATACAGGCGCAACCCGGAAGCCATGCTGTTGCGGTCCTACAGCTCTTATAAATTGCGATTTGTCATTGCCTTAGCAGGATAAAAGATGAATTCAGATCAAGATAGCTTGGACGAAGGCAGAGCCGTTCTATACTTTAGGAGCCAGGTAATCTATGGCCATTCCGAAGGCTCTGATTATTATCTCCTACTTTTGGCTATTCGACTCCGCAGAGCGCCATAATGAGCTCAATTTATGTCATTGATCCAAAATTGTCAAAAAATGTCACAACGCCCACTGTATAGCTAAAATTTAGCAGGTCATTAATTTTTCCTCCTGAAGAGGGATGGGTACTAGAATAGTCGCCTAACCGTGGAATATTTTACTATTTTGCCCTGTGAATATCGAAAATGAAACATTTTCGATTAAAATATTTAGAAATATCGTGAGAACCGCTTAATAGAAAGTATCTTACAGTCTGGCCATGAATATCCTAGTGTTAGGTATTGACGGCTATATCGGATGGGCCTTGGCTATGCATCTGGCAAAAAGAGGTCACGTAGTATCTGGAATAGATAATTTTGCAAGACGAGCTAATGTAGCAAGTGTAGGGTCTCATTCAGCCACTCCAATTCTGGAAATGCATGAGAGGATTAAAGCCTTCAAGAGGGTTCACGATAAGAACCTGTCATTTTTTGAAGGTGATTTGCTTGATTATGACTTTTTGGCGGATGTTATAAAGCAAACACGCCCAGATTCTATAGTGCATTTAGCAGAACAACCATCAGCACCTTTTAGTATGATAGATAGGAAACATGCAATCTATTCACAACATAACAATATTGAAGGTACACTCAATGTATTATACGCAATGAAGGATTTTGTACCTGAATGTCATTTAGTCAAATTGGGAACAATGGGTGAATATGGGACACCCAATATCGATATTCCAGAAGGCTTTTTTGAGGTAGATTACAGAGGAAGGAAGGACACACTCCCTTTCCCCAGACAACCAGGCAGCATGTATCATCTAAGCAAGGTACATGACAGTGCCAATGTAATGTTTGCATGTAGGGTCTGGAAATTATGTTCTACAGACATTATGCAAGGCGTTGTCTACGGTACAAGGACTGATGAGATAATAGATGATTCTCTGATGACAAGGTTTGATTTTGATGAATCGTTTGGAACAGTCATCAACAGATACTGTGCAGAAGCCGTCATAGGCTTGCCACTAACACCGTATGGACAGGGTAAGCAAAAACGGGGTTTTATAGATTTAGTTGATTCCGTCCAATGCCTTACAATAGCCATAGAGAATCCTCCTATAAGAGGTGAGTATCGCGTCTTCAATCAACTAGATCAAGTTTATAGCATTGCAGAGCTAGCGGACAGAGTAGTAAATGTTGCCAAGAAACTTGGCATGGATGTCAAAATAAAGAACCTTCAAAACCCGAGAGTAGAAAAAGAGGGACATTACTACAAGGTAGATCACGAACGTCTAAGAAAACTTGGATTCAAGCCTACTAGAACAGTAGAAGAAACTATAGAAATAATGTTGAAAGATCTATCCACATATAAAGACAGAGTGGTAGAAAAAAGGGACGTAATACTTCCAAAGACTACCTGGTACAAAACCGGCGTCAATGATATAGGAGAACCGCCGTCAGCCCTTGCCCCTACTCCTACCCGCATGGAATTGAATCAGTAGTTGAACGTAGCTCTTCAAATCCACACCATAGAAGAAAAGCAAGCAAGATCTAGCTTAGCAGCTAGCCTATCAGGAAGTAATAATATAATGAAAAGTTACGAGATTCATTCGGCATTCGGCAATTACCACCCTTCTCTTTGTAATGATGCTCTTGACCAGACCTTCCTCTTTATTCTCAAAGCAAAGTGCACAGGCTCTTATGGTATTGAGGATTGTCAGACAAAAAGTCGCCAGTTTTTCCAAACAAGTAGATAATGATGCTCTCTATCATAATCCCTACATATAATGAGTCCCAAAATATTTTGCAGCTGCTTGATAAAATTCGCAGTAACAGCTCAAAACTAAAGTGCGATGTAGAAATAGTAGTTGTTGATGATAATTCCCCAGATGGAACTGGAACGCTAGTAGAAGAATATGCTAGGCGTAATTCAACTAATGTTACAGCTGTAATAAAATCTAAAGCCGCGGATTACCGAAATGAACATTCACATGAAAGTAAAAATAACAATTATTGTCTAGTCAAAGTTATTCATAGAAATGACAAATATGGTTTAGTCTCTGCAATTCTACAAGGAGTACACGGTTCGATTGGACAATACATCTTGGTAATGGATGCAGATTTTTCTCATTCTCCGGAGGTCATTCCGATAATGATAAAAGAGATTCAAAATTCAGACTATGATATAGTCGTTGGATCCAGATATACAAAAGGAGGTTCCGTAAAGGGCTGGCCCTTTAGAAGGAGGCTGATTAGTACAGCAGCCACCAAAATAGCACAATATGTCTTGAAAGTAACAACGAAAGATCCTATGTCTGGCTTCTTTATATGCAAGCGCCGAGTACTTGAGGATATAAATATCAATACAGGAGGTTATAAAATTCTATTAGAAATTTTGGTTAAGAAACAGGGAATAAAGGTAAAGGAAGTTCCATATACTTTTTTGAACAGAAAACTGGGAAAAAGTAAACTGGATCTCAATGTGGTAACAGATTACCTAAAAGCTGTGTGGACCCTGTATCGATACGGACACAGGTCAAGACAGGCCTTCCAGCTTAGATACGCCCGAAAATCTATCTCATTTCTTTCCAAGGCGGGTAGGTTCTACACAGTAGGGGCAAGTGGCCTATTGATAAATTACGCCATCTCCTCTTCGTTGCAAAATGGTTTACTTGCAAATATTTCATACATTATCGCCACAGTTGTAGGTATAATATGTTCAATAACATCTAACTTTCTGCTGAACAAGATATGGACATTTGAGGATAGAGATTTCTCATTGCGTCACACATTAAAACAGTATGGGCTATTTGCAGGTATCAGCTCCGCTGGAGCCCTCATACAATTATTGTTTGTGTATTTATTGACAGGAGATGCTGGCTGGAGGTATGAAGCATCATTATTTATTGCAGTCACCATTGCATCTGTAAGTAACTATTTACTAAATAAAAGATGGACTTTTCAAGAAGATATATGGGGATAGAGAGGACCAGTTAATGCAATTCCTATTTCTCAAAGATATTTACGTTGATCGATCTGTGAAATCTTTTGAATTTCTGATTTTCCAGTGATGAAAGCGGCTATTACTTTTTTAGAGCTATGCTTTGACAGGATGGGAGAAAAGACCTAATCGAAGATAATTACTATGATCCCTATACACAGAAGGTTTAAGAAGAGCGGTCTGATTATATTTGATCGGATTATTTAGACCGCAGTTTAGATGCTAGAAATTGTGCATATTTACTAATTTAAGAAGAAGTACAAGATTCTATAGCCATTATGCTGAGTAATATACTCTTTTTTCCTCGTAAGAGAAAGGGTCATACCTCTTAAATCAATGCTATTCATCTTTGATGTGATTAGGATCAGCTAATAATGAATGTGGCAGTTATAGGTTGTATTGCTTTGGACATTATATCTGCATGTCATATTACTATATCAAGTCTCGCCAAGGAAGGACACAAAATATATGCGATAATCACTACTGAAGAAACATCACAATCATCATCATCGTTGTCCTCCTCATCAGAAATTGCAAACGCTCAAAAGGTATTAGCTGAGATTGGTATTGCAGATACGTTCGTTATAGACGAGTTTGATTATTCAGCAATAACGCAGACCAACGCTGATGCAGTAAGGATGTTCATAAAAGATGTAAAGCCCTCATTAGTAATTATCCCGTTCTGGAAATCTCCAAACCATATGAGAAGGATTCTTGCTCGAACATCGCTTATTGCATGTCGGGGAATAGGTAGTATCCTTATGTATGAGCTTGAAGCCAACAATACATGCTTCAATCCCAATATTGTATTTAGAATATCAGAGAAATCTGCGCCTTCATTAGGGCATACAGGCAACACCCTAGAACATGGTAACACTATTGACTGCCAAGTGAGGATTGACACGAATACATTAACAAATAGATCTATGTTATTACAAGATAAAGGAGTAGTTGAATCTAAGAGCAACAGTAGTTATGAAGTATTAGAAGAGAAATTCGAAAGCCACAGGACTCTACTGTTAGAAGAAGAAGGATTGATTTAATCATCACTAAAAGCAGTCTCTTAAATTCGTAATGTGTTCCACTTAAAAAGTAGGTAATGAATAATATAGTTAATGACACTCTCTCTATCATGATCCCTACATATAATAAGTCTCAAAATATTTTGCAGCTGCTAGTTATTAGCTGTATATGCTGCTATTGCCAATAGCAATATACAAGAGAGCTTCTACGAGTTAGCTAGTTTATTTGGTTATTGATAAGTCTACAGAAAAATTCTGCTATGCTTTTACAATCTTTAGCTGGTTGATTCCATGTCAACTCGATGCGATACTAGTGATACTTGTCGTAGTACCATTGGACAAATGATTGCAGTGTGCTTAGGTCAGGATTACCGTACCAAACCGATGCACCATCGGCTACGTCCATAACTGAATCTACACATCGCTCCATTGTTTCTAGCAAGGTTAGCCCCGGTGCAGTACCTTGCTGTGCAGAAACTTGCACAGTAATTTTGAGATTAGGATTTGCCTGTTTTAATTTTGAAATTGTTGTATGCACATAGTCGCTATATGCCTTCACGCCGTCGGCTTGCAAGGATTGTGCCTGTATGTGATAGTAATCGGCGTATGGAGCTATTTGTGGGCCGTAGTATGTCGTATATGAGTTTGAGGGAATGGCACGGAATTTCAAGCCTTCACCATGGGCTGCCTGAGAAGCATTTTTCATTGCCCCTACCACGTCATTGTTGTCAGAATAAGGAGAAAGACCAGGTTCTAAGTTTAACTCGACAAATTTAAACCCTAAATCTTTAACCCTTTTTGCATTCTCTATAACTGCACTACTTGATTTAAATGTCACTCCTGCAGAGCCAGGAAGATTCAGAACAGCTTGTACGTAGTCAGGCTTTAGCAGATCTTCGTTTTGGACCCGCAATCTCGTCATGTCCTCGGAGCTCATATTTCTCCTGTAGATGTTCATCTGCGAGTCTTTATCCACATATTGTAGGACGAGTGCTAGGAAAAATTTCTGTGCATTAGCAGTATGTTCTGTCGGGCCAAGCATAGCAACTACTATGAGTAATCCTACCGCGGAGAAAACAGCGGCTGCTACTGCTGCTCTTGCCCATTGTTTCTTGGGCTTAGTTGTAAATTGCATTCTGCCAGCAAATAAATTTAATTTTATTTATACCTTGTTCGAAGGCGGTATTGCACTAATTTGTTAAACGCGATCAACGTCTACAATGTGAATTAATTGATAGTAAGCAAAATGTTAGGATCAATTGTTGCTATGCATGTTAAGCTTCTGAGCAGTCAAAGTGATCTAGGTCTATAGCATAAGAACAGATTTTTGCACTTTAGTTGCGTTCGTGCCCAATGAGGCGCGACAATATTTTTAGCCTGATACGGACATGTTAGACTCCTTTACTATTATCACCGGAAGGTTAACAAAATGCCGTGAGTGAAGGAAATTACTCTATTGTTAAATAACAATTTAATACGAGTAGTTAAAGTTTTATTCTGCTACCACATTCTAATATAGAAGACATTTTGCTTCTGAGAACCAAAGAGTAGGACTGGCATCTTAATGACAAAGATGGTGATTGCTAGCATTGGTGCACATCCAGATGACGTTGAGTTAGGAATGGGCGGAACACTTGCGAAGCATAGCTTCAGAGGAGATGAGATTCATATTATTATTTGTACGC
The DNA here is from genome assembly GCA_030861405.1 of Thermoproteota archaeon. Lineage (GTDB taxonomy): Archaea > Thermoproteota > Nitrososphaeria > Nitrososphaerales > Nitrososphaeraceae > Nitrososphaera. Next base: position 6,026 of record JALZFS010000153.1, read on the forward strand.
TTGGTATTGGTGGAACATCAGGAGACCACAAAACACGCGAGCAAGAAGCTAAGGCTGCCGCCAAGATGCTGAATGCAAAACTTCACATCATAGATTTTCCAGTTCTTAAACTCAATAGCCCGTCAATTGAATTTGAAACCATCTTAAAAAGTACTATAAATAAAATAGATCCACACAGACTCTATACTCATAGTCCATTCGATTATCATCAAGTTCATGAATCAGTAAGCGAATGCACTATTAATGCTGCGAAGGACGTTCAACAATTGTTATTCTATGAAATTATCTCTTCTACCACACCAGAATTTAGAGCAAATGCTTATGTGGACATTAGTGAATATGTAGACAAAAAAATAGAGTGTCTTGGATGTCATATTACCCAATCAAGCAAGTTATATATGCAGGCTCGCATCATTAGGTCTCTTGCTCATACAAGATATCTAATCGGTAAGATAGGAACAAAACGTGACGGTATGGCTGAAGCATTTACAATTGGACGAATGGTGATTTCTAGCCTTTCAAATATTCAAGGTAGATTTGGAGGATGATTCTCTTACCACGGTCCTCGCCTTCATCGATCAACTAAAACAAAATGTATGAGAATATAATAGTTCTCGCTGATGGCAGACAGCATCGCCGATATTTTTGACTAGATGAATGAAAAGGCTTACGTTGACTTATTTTAAACACTCAGCAGGAACCCGTAGTAATGATTAACCGTACTCCTAATCGCCTCATGGATAACTGTATGAAAGCAGATTAATGCATAACAAAAGTGCACTAATACGAACTAGTAGCCAACGCCGCCCGCTGGATGTCCATGCC
>JALZFS010000193.1 GCA_030861405.1 Thermoproteota archaeon
GCAGGGTGCTAGCTACAGTAGTGAGAAACAACACAGTAGATGAAGGAATAAGTGCATTTACTCTTTGGCTTGGAGAAAATGAGAACCTTGCAAAGATGCCCATCACGATGGGACACTTTACAGAGGGCATTGACAAAGTGGCAGTATCTTTACAGGATAATATCTTGCGCAAACATGTTACTGTAGATATTGTTGAGGGAATCCCATTTTGCAATGAATGCAAATCAAATGATTGCGCGCATGTGGGATTTGCAGTTTGTGCTGAGCAGATGAATCTGCGGTCAAAGCTAGAATGACTGCACCATTAAAGGAGGAGCATTGTGCTGCTGCTTCATACACGCCTTCTGAACCGCAGGTTTACTTGGGCGACCTTAGATATTTTGGTAGCAGAACGGAATAAGGCATTTCAGGGTTTTCCTTCGGCATCTGTAGCCACAGCCTTGTCTTCATCTCCTAACACCTTCCATCGCTCTGCAAACTTGAATCCAAATTTGATTACATAAGGAGATATGAATGTAGTAATGATTGTCATTGCACCAATCATTGGAAGTAAAAAGGCACTGGTCACTCCAGTAGCAGCACCTGCTTGGGCAGCCACTAAAGCGAGTTCGCCTCCAGAAGACGATAAACCAAAGCTAGCTCTAGCTGAAGTTAGCTTGTCAAATCCTTGAGCTCTAGATGAACTCCAGACAGTGAGGAACTTTCCTGCATACGACACCCCCACGAAAACCAATGCAGGGACTATAAATGCAGGAAGCAGAGCAATATCCATTAGCGCTCCGACAGATATGAAAAAGAGGGCAGCAAACATGTCCCGGAGTGGAGTAGCTAGAACAACAGAAACAGAGTGCATCTTTGACTCTGCTACCAAAACTCCTGCAAAGAAGGCCCCCGCGGCGACAGATATTCCAAGCTCAAATGCGATAAAGGCCATACCAAATGCGACCCCTAGCAATGCAAGTATGAGGACGTCATAGCTGTTCATTCTTCCGATAAGGTCAATGAACTTTGGAACAGTTCTTGCACCCAAAAATATCGTGCCGCCTATAAAGGCCAAGACGAGGCCTACTGACATTCCAATTTCAACGAATGATAATGTTCCAGTCGAAGCGACTGATTGCAGTACTGCCAGCATTGAAATAATTATAATGTCTTCAATTATTGCAACACCTAAAATCAGCGTAGAAGCTGCCTCCTTCACCAATTTCATCTCTTCCAGCACGCGCATTACAATCACAGTACTTGTTACTGATATTGCCAGAGCAACAAACAGGCTATCATAGAATGAAAATCCTAACAAGTGGCCAGCGCCAATCCCTGCAAGGAAGGTGCCTCCTGCTTCTGCTGCAGCTATGATAGAAGCCTTCCCGCCAACTTGTCTTAGTTTTGCAATTGGAAACTCCATACCTACCACAAATAAGAGTAGGATAACACCAATTTCTGCAAAAAGTTGTAAAGTATGAGTTTCAGAAATAAGGCTGAAAGGTGGTGTATGTGGGCCTATTATCATACCCGCAATGATATAGGCAATAACCATGGGTTGCTTTAGCCTATGGGAAATTAGTGCCATGACCGTTGCAATTATCATGATAATTGCAAAATCGCGGACAATTAACTCAAAAGCCTCAACAACCATGGTATTAAGCAGTATCCCACTTTATATCAATATTATGAGATTTTTGAAATTGAGTGATATTATACACAGCCTGAGGAGTCACATGACTCTATTTCTCTCTCTATTACCACCATAATCGAGAAAAAGAGAGAAAAAAACGTACGAACCTATATAAAAAACGAATTCTATCGCAAATAATCTCCTCATAGTTTCAGTTAGATGTTTTGCTCCCTAAATTATTGGTGTAAGTATTTTAAAATTGTAAAGTGCAGTAGTCTTTATCTAGGTATTCAACAATAATTCTTGCATATGTTCAAAGACCCTGTATGTAGTATGATGGTTGATGAGAAAACAGCCAAGAATGTGTCTGAAGTAGGCGAGAAAAAGGTATACTTGTGTTCGGCCGCATGCAAATCCCAATTCGATAGCAATCCAAGCAAATATGGCTATTGAGCACCTGCAACTATCAACTATGCCTTGATGAAAAAAGATGCAACTGTTAAAAGTCGTGATCGGCTTGGTTTATTATGCTATCAAACAACAATAAGAAGAACATAATACATGCAACGTTGGCCTTTACAATACTTTCACTAAATGTATTATCATTGTTAATCATAGCCACATCGAACTATGCAAATGCACAAGTCAGTAGCAATAACACTCAGAATGCCACTACGACAGGCGGCATTTCTTCCGCTAATAATACTGGCATGAATGTCAACGCCAGTACTGAAACAACAGCAAGAGCAAATCAAAAAATAATAACAGAGGAGGTGAGAAGCCTTTTAGAACAGGCACGTTCTGCATTGCAGAATAATGACATACAAAGTGCATTAAAAAGATTGAATTTGGCTGTCCATACATTAGAACGTCTGCATGATGGCGAACAAAGTAACATGACCGCCACCACAACCACAGAGGCAGCAACAATAGGCAGCGGAGGTGCAGGAGGAGCTGGAACAGCAGGCGGCATAGTGATAAGTAACCAAACAACAGCAAAGGGAGGAACAATAGGCAGCGGAGGTGCAGGAGGAGCTGGAACAGCAGGCGGCATTATAACGGGCCCTCCAGGCACGTAAAGATACGGCTCTGTAACTTAGTCAATAATTCCAATATTGCCTTATGTATCAAAAAAGGCTGCATGATAAAAAACAAAAGGGCGAAGCTGCTTTGATTTCCTTACACGCTAATATCAGATACCATTTGAATTTGAGCAGAATATCGAGGAAGTAAAAATAATGTTAGCATCAAAATATTCCTTTGCTTTACCTCTCAGATGTATCAAAAATTCTATCACTTCTTTTGTATACCTGTGAACCATTATCCTTTTGAGCAATAATAATAAAGGAAGAGAAAGTAGGATGGAGCCTTTAGCTAATACCTACTTCCTAGATATGCTCTTTGGATTCAAACGAATTTTTATACAAATCTCGGCGGGCCCATGGTTTTATATGTCATAATATTTGCTCAATTCAAGTGGTTGCAGTTTTTCTGTTTACTTATTTAGCAGCTTTAATAGATAACGTGGAATACTTTTAGCAGAGGGTTCTTGCTTCCAGTGACAGCTCCAACAAAAGCCACATCTCACGCAAGCAAACTGACTTCTCTTACCACAGGATTTGCACTCTTCCTACTTGAGAGATAGCTTAACTCTCAAGAACTCATGGATAGCTTGTTTGGGTCTCTTCAATGATGCTACCATACTTTTGTCCTTATTAAGAAATGGTTGGATTACTTATC
>JALZFS010000202.1 GCA_030861405.1 Thermoproteota archaeon
GTTGCGCCGTAACTTTGCGTGGCAATCGTCACAACAGTAGAAACTACATCTGATGCAAGAGCTGCCGCTTGGATGACAACAGCACCGCCAAATGAATGACCTACAAGTCCGACTGACTTCAATCTTCTCTGCTGTTGCTTAAGATAAGATATTCCAGCCAGCACATCAAAAACAGATTCCACAAGGTCAGTTGGATACCGGTATCGTATTCGCAATCCTGTTATTCCTTCTCCAGCAAGAGAATTGCACAGGCGCGGATACAATCCTTCTGCTGGAGTGCCCCAGCCGCCTCCAACTCCTGTAACGAAAATTGCTGCAGCGGACTGTTGCGTGGCTGCTGCTTCTTCTTCTTTATCCACGGGATTGGCTAGATTTGGATAATAGCAGCGGCATTCGATGTGGCCTCTTTCTGTGACGAGCCTTATAGATTCAAAGCCTTCTTTATGATTGAAACTCATTTTGTAATCAATTTTTGTCAAATTGATACATAGCAGCACATGCAAGAGTTTCTTTACTGATAATATCATAACCGGTATCTTTCCTGTTTAGCTGTCTGTTGTCTCGGGTCGTCTTCCTCCAATTCATTGTCCTTCCTGTTATCCCTGGATGGGTTTGCGTGTTAAGTTCGTGCAGCTCTTCATTTAAGGTCAGTGAGCACTTGTATGGGGCGCAATTGAAATTGCCTCTTTCACCCGTCATAATGATCTAGATTGTGCCTGCATGGCATTTACCTATTGCATATAGCATGACAACCAATAACTCCATTAATCCGACAGCAAGCTCTTTGATGCTCTAAATTTGCATGTCCAGCTTAATGGTGCCATATACCATTTAATATGTCGCCATCCTCCGTTGACGAAATATTGTAGGTATGTAGAGGATATTGATGACATTGTATTTGATGAACAGGCAAAAAACGCCGCAGGGGAAATTTCATACATAAGGAGGCAGATAACAGCCCTTAGAAGAATTGCTATATCATTGAAAAAGACTTTACTAAAATTGCTGCCAAAGAAATAAGGCGCTTTTCAGAGGAAGATTTGACCTCATACTTTGATGATGTAAATGATCACATCGATAAAGTTATAGACAGACTTGAGGAATCAAGAAAAACAATAGGGATATACAAAGACACCTACTTTTTGCGTGAGACTCACATCGTCTACCGGGACGCTCGCGATTTTACACTAATCTTCACACCATCTATACCTATTACCATAATCGGCTCGCTTTATGGAATGAATGTAGAGGTACCAGCACTTGAAGACCAGGCTTTGATATGCCTTGGAACATATACAACTTTTATTGTAATAGTGATAGCGACCCGACGTCGGGCAAGATTAATGCAGTGTAGCAGCAGGAACGCTTTATTTTCAAAAGATCAAGTCAATTTAGTCGTAGCTCGCATCAAGAGATATGAATATTCCAATTACTCGAGTAGAAAATACCGAACTATTAAAATAATAAAAAAGGAGAGGCCTTAGATCGTAGTAATCGGTAATAGCAAACTAAATCAAAAGCTGTTTTAAAAATAGCAACCTTGGGCACCGTTGCTAGGAAATTGTCAGTGGAAATCACCAGGCCGCTTCCCATGGTTATATGATGATTCTGTGAGGATAATTATACTAAAGATCATCATAAAATCTAGATAGCTATATAGGCATTTACTGCTTCTTAAGGTTGAGACCTACACATGGCAGAGATTGCGGCAACGCAGGTAATTCAAGATTTTGCAATTATCATGATTATTGCTTCGGCAATGGCACTCATATCATTTAGGCTAAAACAACCACTAGTTATTGGATATATAGTGGCAGGTATGATAATTGGCCCCTATACACCACCTTTTAGTTTTATATTGCACCCTGAAATTCTAAATTTGCTTGCAGAAATAGGCATAGTCTTGCTTCTATTCGTAGTAGGTCTTGAGTATCCAATAGCCAAACTTCGCTCAGTAGGAAGGAAGGCTCTTGTCATTGCATTCTCTGAAGCGTTTGGAACTTTTGGGCTTGGCTTTGTAGTTGGCCATCTCATGGGAATGTCATTATTTGATAGTCTCTTTGTTGCTCTGTCTATCTCGGTAACAAGCACTGTAGTATTATCTAGAGTCTTGCAAGAATTTGGCATAGCAAAAACCGACGTTTCAAGTCTTCTTTTGGGCGTGACGGTAATTGAGGATATTATCATAGTCTCAACGCTGGCAGTATTGCAGTCAGTGGCTTCAACTGGCAATCTGTCATTTCAGGACATTGGTATATCAATAGGATTGGTTCTTGCTTTCATTGGCGGTGCCTTGTTTATTGGTTCAAAGACTATACCCAGATTCGTCGATTTGATAAGCAAGACAAATCAGATTGATGTATTACTTGTGGCAATCCTGGGAGTAGCATTTGGTCTATCCTTTATTGCAAACCAGCTTGGCATATCTGTTGCAGCTGGTGCCTTCTTTGCAGGTGTATTGGTGGCAGAGTCCAAAAGTCAAGCAAGTGCCAAAGTGCTAACATCGCCACTCAAAGATATGTTTGCGGCGCTCTTCTTCGTATCGGTTGGCGCCCTTATGGATATCTCCAAGTTGCCATCATTCATTGTTCCTGCATTGATCTTTGTCGCAACTTCTTTTGCAGCAAAGCTCATCACAGTATACCTATCTTCAAAATCCCAAGGGTTAGATACTAAGACTTCAATACAGACTGCGTTTGGCTCATCTGCGTCTGGCGGCGAGCTTGCTTTAGTAACGGCAAAAGGTGGAGCAGATGTCGGTGCTACGAGTGGTTTTGTACTTCCAATGGTTGGTGCTATGACCATCATTACATCATTTTTGTCTCCTTATATCATCAAGGTTGGGTGGCGAATCGGTGAGAGATTCAAGGGTGGAATTACAGAACAAAGTGAAGAGCAAGGGAAAGATGAGCAAGGTTAGCTGGAGTTTTTTTGAAGTGTAGAATTTTATTCATGGAAAAGTCTTTTGAGCTATTTTTCAAAAAAGCTTAGTCATTATGAACCCAAATTAAAGTCGTTTCTGTTGTCACTGAGGAGTTTATTGACAATGCCTTTGGTCGTATAGGGAACGGAGAGAAATATGCTTTGCCATTACATGTAACAAGGACGGTTTTTCTCAGAACATATCAAAAAATTCTTAACCGTGCATAAGCTTGGAAGAAGGATAGCAAATGCCTATGCATGAATTAGTGGGTCTCATAGGCCATGATTATAAGCATGACACGGAGGAGAGCAGCCCACTGAAATGGAATAATAGTCATACCAACAACCTGTTGGAAGATTCCAGAATCGTAGTGAATAGAGTCGCAGTTGAATTCTGATAGTTCGAGCATATCAAGGAAGGTTCCAAACAATAGCCTCATGACCCAGTCTGCTTTTCTTATCGTGAGCTATTAGCTTAGGTTTAAATGGATTATTAAGTTGACATTATAACGATGCACTCAGATACAAGATCTCATACTAATATGCGGCATTTTTCTTATTCGTGATACTTTTATGTATCTTTTCGACCAAAAAAGGGCAGGTTGAATGATCGTATGGGCAAATCAACCATCAATGTTCGTCGAAAAGGATACAAAAGGAAGAGCTATACTGCAAAACGGGGTAGTAAAAAGGTAAAAGTTAGTGCGACGCGAGTAAAACCATCGACATTCAAGACCCGTGATCGAGGAAAAGCAGGTCGCGGTCCAAAAGTGGTTCCTCCACTCGAGGAAGGAGCTTTGGGCGGACAGGGATTCTTTGATCGTCCAAACGAAGAACAAGAGCGGATAGTATTTGAGCGGTCAAAAGAAATGGGTGAAAGAAAGGTAGTAGGTGAGCTGCGCGCATTGCAGGTATTCTTTAAAAGGACTGATTCCGATAAATCTAAGCGTGCGCTAGAACTGAGCAAGAAAGTCGCAGGTAGCTTCAAAGGCAAGCAAGAGGTAGGCTATCCCCATGGGTTTAGCAGCAAGAAGCAATAGCGCAAGGTTAAGGCCGTTATAGCAGACGTAGAAAAGCCAGGGTGTCAGGGGCCATAATAGTCGTCGTGTGGTTGAAGAGAGATAGCGTTAGCTTTGGAATTGAAAATGAAAGTTAATAGGACAATAAGAGGGCTTAGCTTCTTAGACTCATATTTGGTGCAACTACCTCCGCATCCTTGGTGATTATACTCATTTCTTGGGGCATAGGAATAATAAGACAAGATGTTAAGATTCAAGATAGGTTTGGCATTAGCTTGCTATCTCTCAGGTAATTTCGCTTGCCTGTAATAAGCGATAAATATTTTGATGCAGCCGCTTTTTCTTATGACAGATACACCCTCATCATCTTCGAGATCTGCTCCTTTTAAAATAGCATGGGTAGATTTGATAGGCGAATCTGTACATACTTATATAGTTTAGATATCGGCGATATTTATGCCGGAAGTCGAAATTTCATTGTTGTCAAAAGAGGTTTATTAATGTACAATGGAAAGACTTCCGAGCAGAAAAATCACCGTCAATGATCCTAATACCAAATTTGTTGTCAGGGGACCAATTGTTATGGTGAGTAGTCAACGTACTAGAATTACTGGATGCGAAGCGTGTATGCCAATTTACAGAAATTGCTATGGAAGGTATAATAATAACAGCTATACCTTCGAATAGGCACTAACGACAAGAAACTTGCCAGCTGATCCTAAGCTACTAGGGACCAGCTGACAAGGATGCGATCTAACGTGAGTCTCTGTATGATTTCAGGGACTCACGTAATCATTCAATTACGGATTTGATATCTTAACCTTTTAGAGAATTTCTGTTTATATCT
>JALZFS010000002.1 GCA_030861405.1 Thermoproteota archaeon
ATCTTCCTAGATAATAAGAAAGTCATTGTTTTAATAAAGCCAGTTCGGCTAGGGCATCTTGCACAGCTAATTTCTAGCTTGGAATAAATAGTTTGATTGGTTATTATATTTATTAGATATATTAATATATCTTTATCTAATACATATATTTTTATTCAGATTTATTAAAAGAATACTAGTAAAGATTAAGCTGACTTCATAAGTCAAGATGGAGGATGCAGATGATATATTCATTAAACCTACTGCTGCAATCCTTCCTGGCGAGGTACTTTTCTAATCTCTGACTGCATGCCTGGTTAAAGTATAATAACTCATTTACAATACTTGGTCGTACCCGGACTGTACAATGCAAAATTTCATTCTGCAATATTCATGTCATAGTAAACTTCATAGATGCTCTAACAATATACTAAGATAATAGAAGAATACGTAATTTATAAGAAATATTTCTCAATTGATATCATTTATTACTTTGAATGACGATAATACTGCTACCTCGTTTTCGAAAATATGCAAACGACAATGTTATGTAGTATATGCAAATCCGATCAGACGGTCACAGATCCAGAATCAGGTGAAATCATTTGCAGGAATTGCGGTATTGTGCTATCAGATAGGGTACAGGAAAGCCGCCCGGAGTGGCGAGCTTTTACCACTGAAGAGGCAAATGATAGAAGTAGGACAGGAATTCCAAGCTCGCTAGCCCGACACGATATGGGTCTGTCTACGGTAATTGGCAGAACAGACAAGGATGCCAGCGGGCGCGTGCTAGATGTGGCCATGCGCTCAACGATGGGTCGGCTTAGAGCATGGGATTTTCGTACCCAGGCTCACTCTCCAACCGACAGAAATCTCCGACAAGCTTTCTCAGAGCTGGATAGGCTCAAAGACAAGCTAGGTGTATCGGAGGCCGTAATTGAAAAAACTGCATACATTTACAGAAAGGCGCAGGAACGTGGCCTAGTTAGAGGAAGAACAATATCTGCAATGGTAGGTGCCTCACTTTATATCGCATGCCGAGAGAGTGGTGCATCCAGAACATTGAAAGATATTGCAGAAATTGGCAACATCAAGCGTAAGGATCTGGCAAGAATTTACAGATTAGTGGTAATGCAACTTGATCTAAAAATTCCATTGGTAGATCCAATGAAATGTATAGTCAAGGTGGCAAACAAAGCCAACCTAAGCGAGCGCACAAAGCGTGTCGCTATGGAAATAATGAAGAATGTAACCAAAAGCGGTATATCTGCAGGCAAAGATCCAATGGGACTGGCCGCCTCTGTATTGTATCTAGCATGCCTCAATACAGGCGAAAGCAGAACTCAAACTGATATTGCTGAAGCAGCTGGCGTGACAGAAGTGACCGTCAGAAACAGATACAAGAATCTAAAAAGTCAGCTAGACTTCAATTAGATTCACCACTCTTTTTCTTATTTTGCTCCTTCGCATTAGCACTGCTGCTACTTTATGGAAGTATCATATTTCTAAGTTGGATCCTTTCTTATTGTTATTATGTTATTATTGTTATTTTTTGTTAGTGAGGATAGGATGTGTGAGATCAATAAAATTTGATATTACACTCAAAAGGAGGAGCACGTCTCTCCTATCACTAGCGCTTGTGGACCCTACCAATGGTATCTTAGTTTTAATTTGCTGCTGGCGATATGCCTTCTTTAAGAATAGATACAAAGTGCACCATTTTTCCGCCTTCATAATTCTGATAGCATCCATTATCTGATCTACACCATATTTAGTACAATATTGATGGATAATTGCAGTCCTACAGGCACCAAAACCGATGGATAAGTATAGACCTATAACCTGTCAAGACGGGTCAAAGATCAAGAACCCGGAAATTGTGAGAATCTTGCATACTTAAAAGCTCCATATTTTGCTAGATATGATTAATTGTCTGCGCCTCTCAAGGAAAATGATAATCATAATAATAGTTTTTCTTTCAATACTCCAAGAGAAATTTGGGAAAGTTTATTCGTCGATGTGAGTATAGTTTAGTACTGTAGCAGATATTTGCCCTCGACAATTTCAGTAACTTCCAAGCTTATCAGGCAGCTGATACCTCCACGCTCATCCTTATCAAGAAAAGGAGACAATGGAACTATTCTCATAGTAGGAGGAAGCAGGTTTTACCACGGAGCCCCAGTCCTAGCAACCATGGCTGCATTACGATCAGGCACAGACTTGGTCTACACCGCGGTGCCGCGCTCAATAATTACTCCAGTCAGGTCGTTTTCACCTGCAATAATTGCCCTTCCCTTGCCAGACGACAAGCTAACGACAGGTTCTGCAAACCGCCTTGTCGCCATGCTGCCAAAGCATGTAGACTGCGCTGCAATAGGCATGGGTATGAGTTTGAAGCCTGAAGCACTAATTGCTCTTGTTAAAAAACTGAAACAAGACAATACAAAGATACTGCTTGATGCCTCTGCTCTTATTCCTCAAATTCTAGAGGAGATTTCAAATACTGACAGCATTGTCACGCCTCATGCCGGAGAGTACAAGCGGCTTTTTTTTGGCAATGAACCGGGAACAACAAAGGAGGAAATGACATCAAACGTCCACAGCTTAGCAAAGGAGTACGGCATCACAATAGTGCTGAAGGGTTGGACCAACATCATTTCTAACGGTGAACAGATTGCAGCGATAAAGAGATCAACTCCGGCAATGACTGCGGGCGGGTCAGGCGACGTGCTATCTGGTTTGGCTGCAGGGTTGCTTGCCAAAATGAAACCATTTGACGCAGCGCTTGCAGCAATATATCTCAATGGCCTTGCAGGCAATCAGGCATTCAGACACAAAGGCCTGCATATTATTGCGACAGATTTAATTGATAGCTTGCCTGCGGTTATGAAGCAATTTGATAATGTTGTATAGCAGTCTCTCAAAACTTTGAGACAACGTTCCATTTCAATCTTTTCGTATAGAGCGCTTATCTTAAAGCTTATTTTCTCGTAGACTGAGAGTATTTTTATACATTATAGGCTAGGGCATCAGTCATTGAGGTTATCCTTTTTAATAGGATTTATGCCCTTTTCAAGTTTATGAACGATCAAACTGGAAAACAATACATTACATTAGAAGAATTTTCTAAAGTACAGCTCAAGGTAGGCAAGGTTACTCACGCAGAGAGCATTCCCGGCATGAAGAAAATCTTCAAGGCAACAGTTGACCTTGGCATTGAACAGAGGGAACTTGCAGTTGGAGGCGCTCTGTACTATAAGCCAGAAGAATTTATTGGCAAGGTCGTAGTTGTATGCAGTAATCTTGAGCCAAAGAAGATGGGAAATATTATCTCAGAAGGCATGCTCTTGGCTGCAGATGGACCGGAGGGCAGGCCGGTTTTTTTGACAACAACTGAGGACGTAACTCCAGGGGCATCAATACACTGATGTGACATACACATCTCGTACAGGAGCAAAATCACGAGCTTACGTGTTCAGAGACACAAGCAAGCATCTACGAGCACAGAAAAGATACATACGAGGGGGCAGGATAATAATAACGAACGATCACTATCTGCATTATAATTCCATTGCTCCTAATTGCAGTAAAAGGATTAATTTAATATACTACAGATCAGTTTGGCCTATGACTTCATATCATTTCTCCAATCCATTTATTTTTGCTAAGAATGCACAAATGGAAGTGTAATCTTGATCTGAAAAACCGACGTTGTTTGCTGCACGGAATAGTTGTTGTGCAATTGCGGTATTAGGAATAGTTATGCCCATCTCTTGCGATGTATTGATGGCAAGCTCCAAATCTTTTAGCATGTTTTTGAGATAAAAACTTGGTGAAAAGTCGTTCTTGACCATCTTGGGTCCTTTCTTCTCTGAAAGGCCCGTCTTAAAGTATGTCGAATTTAGCACTTCGATGAATATTGACGGATCTATGCCTGATCTCCGAACAAACGTTATGCCCTCAGAGATTGCATTAGCGATAAGCGCGATATTTAGGTTGAGCGCTAGCTTAATGGCATTTGCAGATCCAAATTTTTCTCCAACATAAAAAGTTCTGCCCAATTTTTCGATCACGTATCTGACTTTGTCAAATGCCCGCCTGCTGCCGGCGACTATTGGAACAAGATCGCCCATCTCAGCTGCAGCTGGGCCTCCCATTACTGGCATGCCCAACATCGGTATTCCTACTTTAAGTAAAAGTTGGGCACAGTATTCTGATTGCGATGGTGAAATTGTACTTGCATCAGCTACCACTAGATCGCGATTACCGGATTTACTGATTCCATTGCTTCCAAAAAGCACATCTTTTACAGCATCAAAATCAGTGACAACCGTCATCACAAAGTCGCATGTATCAGCAAGATCTCTTGGATTTGAAGCGATGACAGCTCTATTTGAAAATTGTTCTGCCTTTGATCTGGTACGATTGTATACTGCTACTGTGTGCCCTAGATTGATTAGCCTGGTCGCTATCCCTCCACCCATAAGACCAAGTCCTGCGATGCCCACCTTCATCTGATATTCCTGCTGTGCGGGTGCACGATAATAAAAAACATACCTTTTTGAAGGCTAGCTAGTCGTGTAATCTCCTCCTCGTCCCCCCTCCCTCCCGCAATGGTGTCTTGTGCTTTATTAAAGGTATATGTGATATTTGGCCTCTATAACCATGTTAGAACTATGGTACAGTGGAGGGGCCATGCTTGAAGCGAAAGAAAGCAAATCAATACTTCACCCTTTTGCGGTCCGGGGCTATAGCGGCCTCACGATAAATCCATACCAGGGATGCAGTCACCGGTGTGCATATTGTTATGCCACGTACGAGTGGTCTCCGGAATTTTACAATAAGGTTTATGCTAAGAGTAATGCACCAGACGTACTTGAGAGACAGCTTGCAACATGGAAGTCAAATACCGTCGATCCTGTAATGGTATCTTCTGCGACTGATCCCTATCAGCCAGCAGAGCTACGCTTTGAGCTGACAAGAAAATGCGTACAGGTTCTGCAGAAATATAACGTACCCTATTACGTGTTTACAAAGTCTGTAATAATTGAGCGGGACATCGAGCTTCACAGACAGTACCGTCATAACTGCTTTCTGGTATGGTCTATAACAACATGCAATGAGAAGATAAGGAGAGTGGTAGAGCCTGGAACACCACCAGCTAGCAGAATATTCAAAGCAATCAAAAAGTTTACAGATGTAGGAGTATGTTGTGGTGTCAACATTGATCCTATAATACCCCTTGTTACAGACGATGACTCAGAGCTGGAGGCAATTCTAAAAAGCTGCAAGGATGCCGGTGTACACCACGTCTTTGGCGCACCGCTGAGGTTGCGAACAGACATCTGGCAGCGAATGAAAGTCGTGCTACAACTGCTTGAAATCCCGGACGAAATTGATCATTTCAAGGAGATATATGGCATTAAAGAGCCTCTTAGGTCAAGTTATATCACAGCCGACAGGAAATATACAGAAAAAATCACTGACAAATTGGAGAGGATGATAAAAAGCCATAATATGACGGGCGATTTTCCACATCAGATAGGTCCAAGGAGAATAGATAGATCTCGCTCAGGGCAAACCACATTACAGACTTACATAGTATAAGCTAGAGAAAAGATCCGCGCCTCACCAGCTTCCGACTTAATTTACTTACTCTTTTTCTTATAGCCGAGATAAAATAGCATCTCACAGTCGCAGCGCTCATCTATTCTTTTTTGCCTTCCACATTGAGGGCAGAGGACTATAAGCGGTGCTGATGCTGCTGCAGGTTCATCGCTCTCCATTGAGATGATGACAGACATATACGTACTAACAAATGGACTGCCAGGTTATTAAGAATTAGTATGTTTTGGAATCGATGTGAATAATATGATGAATATTTAAGAGCATTAAATATTTATTAAAATCTTTTAGAGAAAAAATTTAAATTTCTCGATAGACTAAATCAATATAGACTTCATAGTTGTCGCTCTGAGGATGACAAAATATAGAAACCCCACTCCTACTGTTGATGTAATAGTCCAACGCGAGTCAAAAGTCCTAATGGTACGACGCAAGAAAGATCCCTTTAAAGATCATCTTAGTTTACCAGGCGGCTTTGTAGAAGAAGGCGAAACAGTCGAAGAGGCAATGAGGCGGGAGGCAATGGAAGAGACAGCGCTTGAAGTAGAACCAATAGACATCTTGGGGGTCTATTCAGAGCCAGGGCGTGATCCAAGAAAACACATTCTAACCGTGGTTTTTATTGGAATAATTATAGGCGAGAGCGGCACTGGGAGAGCTGGCGATGATGCTGCAAGTATCGAGTGGATTGAACTGACAGATATTGAACGACAGGGAATCGCATTTGATCATAGTCTAATATTGCGCGATTACCTGCGATGGAGAAGTTCAGGTGGAACATTTTGGTCTACTAAGAGGAGAAATTATTAAAGCCTGTCGCTCTAAACATGATGGCGACTGCTTTGCGTGCAGAGAAAGATATAAGGCTCAGAATAGACCTGCTGGAGGGTCAGTCAAGCTCTATCTCACAGATGCTTGCGAAGGCCATTTGGGATCATAACGAGGTTGCTTTTGCGGACTATGCTAAGCGTCTTGCAATCAATCGTAGCAGGATCGAAGAGTTGCTATGGGTTTTAAGCGAAAGGAAAACTAATAATGTTACAACTCCTGGTGCAGTCCAAAGTGTGCTTGACCTACGAGTTGCCAGCATGAACAACAATATTATGCCTGTCAGGGAGATAATTGAAAAGCTAAGGAAGGGAGAGATTAGGATGGATGACCTCTCTGCCCAGACTCAGACAATGGTTAGAAGAGGCGCACTAGAGATGAAAAACAGCAACAGAGGTTGAATTATTGTTGCACCTACTGCTCTATGAGTGTGGCAGCAATATTGCAAACTTAATTTGATACATCCTATTTGCCTGCATACTAACTGGCTGCAATCAAGCATAGCCATAGATTGCTGACAACGTTCGTGAATATTGTAAGTCTTAACCTAGGTTTTCATCCTAAATTAGCAATACTTCTATTTTTCCCTTGATGTACTGCTGACGATTCGAGACGCCCTTGCTATTCCAAATACTGCATCTCAATATTGAAGAATCTCTTTATCTGATCATATAAATCCAGAAATATATAGCTCTGCTATCGCTTCCACTTTATTAGGTGGTATTTGAATAGAATACTAGCAGAGGGATCAGATTCTAAAAAATGGCCATAAAAATACAGAGGAATTCTGAATTTACAGATCTTCTTCTCAGTAATCTTTTGCAAAAGCATAATGAAAGAAGACGTGAAGGCAATGTGGTACATGTATCCGATATAATACCCACTAACTGTATACGTCGTCAGTATTATGGCAGAAAGTTCCCTGATATGGCTCCGTTAAATCATGAATCCGTGCATCATTATGTCCGAGGGGAAGCCAGCGAATTTGTAATAACAAAACTTGCTGACCTAGGAGTTTCACAAGTTGAATTGAATATGGATGGGATAATTGCACATCCCGACATTATGAGTAATGATTTGGTGGTGGAACTGAAGGATACTACAAAGGGCAAGCGCCTTGACTTTTCTGACAGTACTTTTAGATCTTATCTTCGTCAACTACTATACTATCTGACAATAACTGGGATAGAAAAAGGGATAATATCAATAAGATACAATGTCAAGGAATTGCGATGGTTAAGGCGTGATGCGCAAGGAAATGACTATTTTATCAGGCCGGCAAATGCCAAAGACGTAGGCATTGAAAGTTGGCAGGTAATACTTCCAAAAGACGACATTGCACGAGAACTGCTAAAAAATGAGATGGTAAGGAGAAAGAATCTTTTTGTCAAAGCCCTAGAAGAAAACGACCCTTCAATTCTTCCAAGGCTTCCCGAACATATGCGTAATTACAAATGCAAGTGGTGTGAATTTTATAATAAATGCCTGAACGAAGATGGAGAAACAAAAGATGCAAAAGAAATGTCCAATGAAAAAGATCTGCTGGACATGAATGGTCTTTTGACCATACAGTGATATGGTCTTAAACTATTGCGCTCAAATTGATAATTCGATATTATATTTGTGGTAGATAGATCGTACGGTCTTTTGCCGTATTGTAATTAACAGCTAGGCAAAACAAGGATGAGCGAGTAACCAATCATCCAGAAAGGAGCAAGGATATATTTCGCTTGCCTATCTTTCCTTGTTGGATCAAATCCGCTCTATTTTATAAAACTCTCGAAATTGATTTTACTAGCTCTTATCGCTACTTTTCACAATAATGATATCGCATGAAATCATAATAACCTCTGTTCGGGTTACAAAGGATTTTATTTGTTTATGTGCTATTGTAGCTATCTTCTACTTACATGAATAAAATAATTAGGGCCAGCAATACTCTCCAGTCTGAAATTCTGGAGCAAGATTGTCGTTCTCAAATACCAGAGCGAGCCCAAAATCCACAGTTCTTTTTCTTATCTGATTATATGTTTGGCGGCTGCCAAACATTTACAGCTCATCTTCTCAGATCTCTAAACAGATCATTAGTCCTGCGACTAAATATGGGAGAAGGACCACAAAACAGACTGAAGGACTTTGGATATGGGATAAGGTATCAAACTGTTCCTTTGAATTTTCTAGACCGCATACAAAGACCCTTCATAACAGATATGTTTGGCCATCCTCATATACTTGAAAGTCTCGACAGGGATGACATAACGATTGTGATTCATGATCCTGGCGAGATTTCAGTATGTAACCAACGCTATCTCAACAAATGGAACATCATTACTATTAGAAAGTCAATGCAGCATTTTATACAAGAAAAATTCGGTTTTGACACGACCTTTCTCTATCATCCTTTCTACCAGTATAACATTGCCCTTGATAATGATTGCGGTTATGCTGAGAGGGACATAGAGCAAAAGGACCGTGCTGTTGCAATTTCCCGTATAGACTTTTTGAAGAATACAGATATCATTCTGAATGCAAATAAAATGGTCAAAAGATTATATGTTGAAATATATGGCTGGGCAAATGGTAGATATGTAGCAAGCGAGCTTGATGGTCTAACTTTTAGAAAGTTCTACAAAGGCAAATTTGAAAAATCATTTGCTGTAATGACTAAAATACTCAGGCCAGCAAAATTCATGGTGGACCTCTCACAATTACCGATGGATGGTGGCGGAACACAATACACATTTCTCAATGCAATATATCATAATTGCGCAATAATATTGAACAGAAGATGGATAGAAGATATAGATCCAAAATTTTGCGATTTCAAAGAAGGAGTAAATTGCTATGCTGTGTCTGACGGACAAGAGCTTGCTGAGCTTCTAGATAGTGGCATCGATACATTGAAGATAGTGAGGAATGCTAGAAAGCTACTTGACCGGCACATCAATACCGAGGGTTGGAGTAAAAAAGTAAGTGAGAGCTGTAGATTATAAGAGTGAATCTCTCCTAGTAGAGCAATCAAATTAACTCGAATATCGCTTTTACAACTTTATCTGCTACTTGCTCCCAGGTCTGGCTCTGGCTTCTATTGTACTGCTGTTCTCCTTCGCCTTCTTTTAATTTCAAGACAGATATTGTTGCTGTTGCGGCTGCTGTCCTTTTTTTACCTTCTGATGCTGATATAGTGGACAATGATGATGATGATTCTAATGAGCGTGATGCCATCATGTATTTTGTGTCATACATATCAAGAGCTTTTACTGCCTCCTTTGCAAATAACTCATAATTTCCAAATTCTACTAATCTGATCATTCCTTGCTTTGTAAGCAGGCTATCTAAATAAAGTTCTTCAAACACGGGCAATCGCCATATCACAGCGGCCATACCCACCTGCAGAGCCTCTGCAAGTGCTATACCAAAGCCTTCCCTGCTTGATGGAAATAGAAATACCTTCGCTCTTGAGTACAGTTCAATCTTCTCTTCATCGGATACTTGCCCCTTATGGACTATACCCGCTGATGCTAAATGATTTATTTCCATTTGCGAAGCTCTGCCGATCATGACAAAGTTAGCCTTTGGGCGGAATTTTCTTACTGCTGACCAGATCTTCTCAATACCATCGAGCTTTTCACTGCGGCCAATGCAAAAGAAATCAATGTCCTTTTGAAGACCAGATAGTACTGTGATTTTATCTATTCCTATGCCAACTATTCGTATTTTCCCATAATCAATGACGGTCTTATCTTCTACTTCTATGCTGATATTATTATTATTAATTTTTATTCCATTGTGTTTTATGCCATATAACGACGATAGTTGCATAGCAGACGTACTGCTAACTGTTAATATCATATCAGAGTCCTTCATCATATCCTCCGTTAATCTTGCTACAAATGAATTGTATAACTTTGCAGCTGCTTTGCCAACAGCTGAATTTATTTCAGAAATGTGATCTGACAATATCCTTGGTTCATGGTGGTGGAAAACTATTACTATCCTTGTACTTGGTTTGAATATTCTAAGAAGACGCCATAGGATGATGTTAGCCTCGCCCCAGCTATCGAGTAAGGCTATGTTTGGTAATGTCAAAAGCCCATGCACTGCATCACAAAAGTCTTTTATCAAACAGGGTATGATATTTCTGAGAATTTTGCGCTTATCCAGCTTTGCGGGCGTAGACCGTTCGCTACTGATGTTCCTGACCTCGAGCACGCCTGAGGCATTGATTGCGTCTGACACCCTCTTCGACCATAGCAAGCCCCCCACTCTGGCAGCTTGCGAAGGATAACCAAATACTAGGAGCCGAGGAGGCCTATTTTTTCGAAAACATATGCTATCTTCTGCAGTTACCAATTATTCAACTCACGTAATTTTTAAGCAATATTCATATCGTCTGTAAGCTATTTCAAGACATTAGTATTGTCAATTAGTAGATTCTTTGATGCCATTATTTGTAAATTTTGCAATGCTACCTGATCTTCCTTCCCTGGCTATAAAGATTATCCTTCCCACAATAGGTAAATGCAGCAAACTGGTAACAATTGATAAACTGCGTTGTTAAGGGAACTACCTATCTTACCTGTACAGTATGCTTAATTAAAACATTGACGGAATGAGGTTCTAGATGTATCATTTCCAGCCGTTAAGTAATTTGTGAGCCAAGGCGATATACGTTGTATTATGTCTGAAGGTAGGGAACGCAGATTCTATAAAGGAGTGGCGGGATGGGTCATTATTGCCGCTGTTGCAATATTGGTCATTATTCTTGCGGTTTTTGTAGTATATGGTTCAACAATATTAGGCGGCAGGCCAGGCACTGGGACGGGGCCAACTTCCGAGACTGCAGAACAATCCGCAACAAGTGGCCCAGGTCACAATACCTCCGAGGCAACTCAGCCAGTTCAAACAGGTAATGAAGGCATTGTGGGTAGTACGCCAGGTGCAAAGCAAATTCCAGGCTCAGACATTACGTATGGCAGAGAGACAAGCGGAATTGATACAAACACCGCTAGGCTGCAAAATCTGAGCCGTAATGGCAATATAACTAACAGCAGCGGCAACCTTGCAAATCCCTTGAGCGAAAACATAACTAGCATGACAGGAACAGCTGGAGAGTAAGAAAGTAATAGTTGCTCAATTGTAGTCTAGTTTTGAATGTATTGGCAGACAGGTTGCAGAGCTTAGAAAGCAAAAGCAGCTGATTAGATAAACAAGCTTGTCCACCATATTCAAAAATTCAAAATGTATATAAAACATAACGCGGTTATATCACTCAATGAGTGCAAAAGAAGACCTTAATATGGATTATAGCAAATACGACTTTAGAGATTCAACTGAGCTTTACGTTTATCTGAGTAGAAAGGGCCTCTCAAAGGGTACTGTTGAGGAAATTAGCAAGATGAAAGGCGAGCCGGACTGGATGAGAGACTTCCGGTTAAGGGCATATGAGGTCTTCCTGAGCAAGCCAATGCCAAACTGGGGAGGAGACCTATCTAGGATTGATTTTCAGAACATTTACTATTATGCTAAAGCAGCAGAAAACAGTAGCAAGAGCTGGGATGATGTTCCAGAATCAGTAAGGAATACTTTTGAAAAGCTTGGTATACCCGAGGCGGAGCGTAAATTCCTTGCAGGAGTCGGCGCTCAGTATGAATCCGAAGTTGTTTATCATAATTTAAGAGAAGATCTTCAAAAGCAAGGCGTAATTTTCGCAGACACTGACACAGCAGTCAAGGAATACCCTGATATTGTACGGAAGCATTTTGGCAAGGTAATTCCGCCAGAGGACAACAAGTTTGCTGCACTTAATAGTGCGGTCTGGTCTGGTGGTTCTTTTATCTATGTCCCGCCAAATGTCAAAGTCGAGCTTCCACTGCAGGCATATTTTAGGATTAACGCAGAAAACATCGGGCAGTTTGAACGTACCCTTATCATTGCAGATGAAGGCGCAGAAGTACATTATATCGAAGGATGCACTGCGCCAGTCTACACTACGGAATCGCTTCACTCTGCAGTAGTTGAACTGATTGCCAAGAAAGGTGCCAAGATCCGCTACACCACAATCCAGAACTGGAGTAAAGATGTGTACAACTTGGTAACAAAAAGAGCTTATGCTTATGAAAACGCCAAGGTCGAGTGGATTGATGGCAATATTGGAAGTAAACTGACAATGAAATATCCTGGTGTTTACATGCTAGGCAAGGGCGCCCATGCAGAAGTGATATCTGTAGCATTTGCAGGTAAGGACCAGCATCAAGACGCAGGAGCAAAGGCAGTTCACCTTGCGCCAAACACAACGTCAAGAATAACTAGCAAATCTGTGAGCAAGGACTCAGGCAGGACGACCTATAGAGGATTACTGCACGTTGCAAAGGGCGCGACCGGTGTCAAGTCAAATGTAAGGTGTGATGCATTACTGTTGGACGAGCGCTCTAGAACTGACACATATCCCTACATTGAGGTGAATGAAGACGATGCAACGATTACCCACGAAGCAACGGTAGGCAAGATAGGGGAGGATCAAATAATTTACTTGATGAGTAGAGGGTACTCGGAGTCAGACGCGCTATCTCTGATCATAGGTGGATTTATGGAACCGTTCACAAAGGAGCTTCCAATGGAATATGCAGTCGAGCTTAACAGACTGGTCAAGCTCGAGATGGAAGGCTCAGTCGGTTAAGCAAGTCGACTACTATATACCACCTTTCTTTTTGTGATTCGACGATGGCGACTACCACTACTACTCTGTCCTCAATGAGCAGCGACTACGTTGATTTGTTAGCGGCTAAAGAGCCCAGCTGGCTTGCTTCAATGCGCAGACAAGCCTTCTCACAGTACCAATCGCTGCCCGCCGAAGTTTCACCATTGTATGGCAAATATTCAGATGTCAACAAGATCAAGCCTGAAAGTGTCCATTTTGCGGCGCCGATGGGTGCTACAACAACGCTCAACAAAGACCTGCATGACCGGCTAAAGGAGCTTGAGCAAGAAACTGGGATTCTTCAAGTGGGGCAACAAACAAGCAGGATCTTTGTCCAAGATAGTGTATCCAAACAAGGAGTCATAATATCAGACATCAAAGATGCACTAACCAGCCACAGTGATCTTATCAAACCACACATGGATGCAAATCAACAGAATTATTTGGAGGATAAGTTCCTTGCACTTGAAGCGTCTGCTTTCCAGTCTGGCGTTTTCATTTATGTCCCAAGAAACATCACACTTGACGAACCTATAAGGGTAATTACTTCTCTTGCAGATGATGGCACTTCAATGGTATCGAGGAATATCATTGTAGCAGATACTGGCTCAAAAGCAACAGTTGTACAGGAGCTGTATGCACCGAGCTCATCAGCTAGACAAGATATGCAACAAGGGTATTTTGAACTGGTAGAAACTCATGTCAATCCAAATGCGCATCTTGAATTGGTGACCTTGCAGGCAATGGGTCCTGACAGCGTCAATGTTTCAAACAGAAAGGCATTTGTTGAAAGGGACGGCAAGATGTCGTGGTATATAGGTATGTTTGGATCTTTGCTTTCCCGCTACAAAACAGACAGCATTATGAAAGGACCTGGTGCCTCTTCTGAAGATGTCGAGATAGTGTTTGGAGCAGGTAACCAATCCTATGATGTTACATCCAACCTCATCCACCAAGGACCTCACACTAGAGGAAGGGTGCTTGTTAAATCAGTACTCAAAGACAATTCAAAATCATTGTTCAAAGGCATGATCAAGATAGACAAGGAGGGAAAGGGCACAGAATCGTATCTGGCGGGACATGCAATCCTTCTCGACAGAGGTGCAAAGTCAGATGCGATACCAGGGCTTGAAATAAAGACCAATGAAGTTAAAGCAACACACTCTGCTTCTGTGGCTCAGATGGATGAAAGTCAGATCTACTATCTAATGACAAGAGGCCTAGACAGAGAGGGTGCCAAACGTGAGATTGTAGCTGGATTTCTTGAGCCTCTATCAAGGAAGATGGGCCCAACAATCAGGGCATGGGTCAACTATCTCATTGAGAACAAATGGCAAGGCAAGCAGCTGATGCTTCGGACAGACGAGGCAATGGAGCAGATACTCGAAGTTGAAAAGTCCCGCTACCGCGAAACGCAAGACCTCTTCGAAAAGCACTACAAGTACAGGTAGTCTACCATTATGTCACAAGAATGGATAAAAGTATGCGATGAAAGATCCCTTAGGAATGGGGACATGCTAGATTTTGATTTTGGTGACAAAAAGATTCTGGTTTCCAAAGCAGACGGCAAGGTATATGCTACTGACAGAATATGCACTCACGCTTACGCCGACCTGTCTACAGGAATGATGAATGAAGATGAAAAGACAGTGACATGCCCATTACATCTATCTGCGTTCAAGCTTGAAACCGGTATGCCGCAGAATCTGCCAGCCGAAGAGCCGCTTAAAACTTACAACATTAAAATACAGGACAAAGCAATTTACATCAAACTGGACTAGCAAAATGTTGCAAAAAGGGGCTCTCAATGTAGAAAAAATAAGAGAGGATTTTCCTATCCTCAAGCGCACTGTTAGCGGAGGCAAGCCCCTGATCTACCTTGACAATGCTGCTACTACGCAAAAACCACTGGCAGTCATTAATGCGATATCGGATTACTATATGAATTACAATTCTAACATTCATCGTGCTGTACATCAGCTAGCTGAAGAGGCCACCCTTCAGTTTGAAAAGGCGCGTGAAAAAGTGGCGCGATTCATCAATGCCAGATCTACTGAAGAGATAGTTTTCACTCGTAATGCCACCGAAGCAATAAACCTTGTGGCCTACTCCTGGGGCAGAACTAACGTTAACAAGGATGATAGAATAGTAATTACAGAGATAGAACACCATAGCAATATTGTACCATGGCAGATATTGACGTCTGAGAAAGGAGCCGGACTGGAATACATTGGAACTGACGACAACGGTTACCTCAAGATGGATCAATATAGGGATTATCTTGAAGGCGATAGGCAGCTGAAACTTGTATCAGTGGCACATATGTCAAATGTACTTGGCACAATTGTTCCGATAAATGAGATTATCAAAATGTCCCATGAAAGAGGCATTCCTGTTTTGGTGGACGGTGCTCAATCTGTTCCACACCTACCGGTGGATGTTCAAAAAATGGATTGCGATTTTATGGCTTTTTCAGCCCACAAGATGCTTGGACCCACAGGCGTAGGTATACTGTATGTTAAGAAAGAGATACTTGAAAAGATGCCCCCATTTGAAGGAGGAGGAGACATGATAAAGGAGGTCCACAAATACGAGACAAGATATAATGACCTTCCGTACAAGTTCGAGGGTGGAACTCCCAATATAGCTGATGTCATTGGCTTTGGTGCTGCAATTGACTACCTAAACAATATTGGCATAGAAGAGATCAGAGATCATGAAGTCAGTCTGACAAGATATGCACTTGACAAATTAGATGGGATCAAAGGTGTGACGATCTACGGCCCACCAGATGTAAGAGATAGAGGCGGTGTAATATCTTTCAACATCGGTGATATTCATCCACATGACTTGGCCACAATTCTGAATGATCACGGTGTTGCAATAAGATCAGGCCACCATTGTGCACAAGTGCTGATGGAAAGGCTTGACGTTTCTGCAACCTCTAGGGCAAGTTTTTATATCTATAACACGAAAGAGGAAATCGAAGTATTTGTTGATGCACTTGAGGAAGCGAGGAGGCTGTTTAAGATTTGAGTGATGACATTTATCGTGAAATTATACTGGATCACTATCGCAATCCCAGGAACAAGGGCAAGCTGCTTGATGCAAATGTGAGCATACACGACAGCAACCCGCTATGTGGTGACGAGATTGATATTCATCTAAAGGTTGATGGGGACGAAGTGAAGGACATCAAGTTTGAAGGAAGAGGATGTGCGATCAGCCAAGCAAGTGCTTCAATGCTCACTGAGATGATAATGGGCAAACCACTAAGGTCAATCAAAGATCTAACTAAAGACGACATCTTGGAAAACATTGGGCTTACGAACCTTGGACCGGCAAGGATCAAATGTGCTCTCCTTTCGCTAAAAGTGCTCAAGCTAGGGATGGTAAAATACTATGCAGACAGAGATCCGAATTCGGCCAAAAAGCTGGAAGACGACTCAAAGGGCCTATGAATTTACCTGCAATAGATATCGATGTATTATGCCTATGTAAAAAATACACATAGACGATATAGAGAGTAGAGATGGTGTTTGACATTTTTAAATAAAACGAATAATATGTCTAGGTCAATACGAGCTGAAACTGGGATTGTTTCAGTCCCAAAAGAGATGATGCAACTTCGTTTCGTTTCGTTCTGAGGCTATAATGTTAATTATATAAAGGTCGACATTCTGCTTTGGGGACCGGCATAATATACCTCTGTACTTAATAGCTCCTTTTGCTCCGGAGTCGTTCTTAGACATTAAACAATAGTAATTTCTCAATGTTAATACAAAAGTGAGCTATAATAAATAC